>NZ_JBKHDN010000208.1:0-4763 GCF_046541315.1 Halochromatium sp.
GCGGTCGCCGAGGCCCGGTTCCCCGGCGTTGCGCGACTGACGATCAGCCTCGGGATTGCTCAGTTCGCGCCGGATGACAGCGTCGATACCCTCTTTCGGCGCGTTGATCAGGCGCTATACGCCGCTAAGGAGCAAGGCCGAAATCGCTGCGTGCTGGGGTGAATGGCCTGAGGTGAACCGCTTCAGATGTTCAGCGCGGGCTCGGCCAGCAGATCGCACGCGAGCGAGAAACGTGCATCCTGCGCGAGATCGGAGTCGCTGGTGCCGCTTTGCGCCAGCCGAGGCTGCCAAGCTGAGCCTCGGCGATCATGGTATGCAAACGCCGGCTCAGATCGCCGAGTAAGGCGAAGCAGGTCTCTGGCGATTCGCGCAGCATGGCGGCAAAGTCGGCGGCATCGATCGACACCACTTGGGCCTCGGTCAGCGCCGCGGCGCAGACCGGATAACGCCCGGTGCCCATGAACAGGAGCGCCTCGGCGAAGGTCTGACCGGCACGGATCAGTTCGATGATCTTCTCGCCGCCGTCGCTGGAGAGGCGGAATAGACGGATTTGGCCCGAGCGCACGAAGTAAAACCGCGCTGCCGGTTCCTCTTGGCGAAAGAGCATCTGCCCGGCGGCAAGCCGGACCTGACTCGCGCGTTGTAACAGGCGTGCTAACTGCGCCGGACTCAAGGCTGCGAGCAGTGGCGCTTGGCGCAGATCCGTCGCGAGATCACGATCACGCCCCCCTGCCCCATCCGCTGGCGTCACGTCGGCATCGGACCCGCTGCCGGGGTTAACGGGAATCTCGCACGATTCATCTGCTGGGGTGGCGCCGGCACCATGCCCGTTAGGCGCGCGGGTTCGCTCGGCACTCGATTCAGTCATCAGTCGTCCTCATCCACAAGCGGTGCATAGTCCTGCGCCTCGGCCTTTACACAAGGAGAAATCGACCATCGCATGGTGAAGGCGCAAACGGACGTCGAGTGATCGATCGCTCAGCGCATCCGCGCCCAGCCCAAGCGCCCAAGCTTAGCCAGCACCAGCAGCCAGGGGATGCCGTGCAGCAGGAGATCGAAGATGTCGATCGGCCGCACCAGCGTGCCGTCGGCGAGCATCTTGAGCTTCTCCCAGACATGGGGCTCGGGCACGAAGGGGGCGAGCCCCAGCGTCAGCGCGATGATCAGCAGTAGGCCGAGCGGCAGGTGGTCGAGCCAGTCGAACATGGTCGAAGGTGTCCTGTAGAGGATTGATGATGGTCTGTCGGGGCCGATTGGATGGCTATCTAGTCTTCACCCGTACTCGACCTCACAGACGCAAGCTGTGACTGCGGAGCGGCGGCTGATCGCCCCAGCACCTGCCCAAGCACGGCCTGGGTGCGCTCGGCGATGAAGTGCGGCGACAGGCGCCGATCAGCGAACAATAGGGTCTGATCGGCCGCGCGGTCGAGATAGAGCAGCTGGTCATCGGCGGGCTGAAAGGGTTGGAGACTGATACGTGCGATGCGCCCGAGATTCACACCGCGCCCGTCGTCGAGCAGGATCAGATGTGGCGCCAGCCCACGCGCCGGGTCCGGGCGCGGGAAATCGATCACGCCAAGCAGCTCATAGGCCCGATCGGTGAGCTGAACACTCAGCTGAACCTCGGTCTCGCGCAGTTCGGCGAGGTAGATCTGCTCACCGACCGCAGCACGCAGGCGTTCGACCTGGGCCTGATAGCCGGCTGAGGGCCAGAGTCCGCCCTCGGCATCAAAGCTCGATTGCGCATCGTCTGCATCAGCGCCACACGTACTGACGCTGGCCCGATCCGCATTCGCGATCGCCTGCGTTCGTTCAGCGAGCCGGTCCAGTGGCACCGCGCTCGGCACGCTGGTCATCAGGCTCCTGAGTGGGTCGTCATGAACGCTGAGCGGGCCGGCTTCAGGTCCAGCAAGGGCGTGCCATCCAGGCAATCCAGGCCACGCACCCGCAGCATCCGGCCTTCGATCCCGATCAGCGTCACCAGACTGCTGCCAATCGGGTTCGGCCGCACCGTCGAGCGCAGCGCAAAGGGTGCCGAGGGGCTGATCGCGTCCTCTCGGGCATTGCAAGACCAGGTCACGCCGGGAATGGTGGAGCCAATAGAGCACCTCCAGCGAGCACTGCGGCTCGAGTCCGGCCAGCGCCTGATCCCAGGGCTGGAAGACCTCGATCCGACACGCCGGACCATCCAGGTCACCCTGGCGTGGGCAGTCCTCGCGTCGCTGCCAGGGGGTGTGGATGCGTCCGATGTACTGGAGCGAAGCCTCCGACGCTTGGCAGGGTTCTACGGCGATCTCGCCTGGACGTCTGGCTTGCTGCGGGCTCATTGCGGCGCTCCGTGGACGCCACCCGTGCGCGCTGTTGTCGAACAAGCCGGGCGCGCAGCTGCTTCGTGCAGCAGGCCCAGGCGTGATCGAGCAGCAGCCAGTCGCCGGCGGTCGCATCGGCGCGCGGTGGCAGGGTCTCGTCGATGCCAGCGCCCAGGATCTGCAGGCCGCTGCGATGCACGGCGACGACGCGGGCTGGGGGCGTTGCTGAGAGGGCCTCCGGGCTGGTCTGTTGCGCGAACCAGGGTTGCCAGCCAAGTGCGGCGAGCGACGCTGGATGGTGGCTGACTGAGTCGGGCTGCTTGCTGTCGTGACCGGGTCCGAGGTTGTTCGAGTCCATGCAGTGAGCTCCTACCAGAACACCGGATCGTTGAGTGCCTCGACGCAGCGGGATGGTCCTTTGAGCGGCGTCATCGCCCGGTCCGTCAACGACAGTGCCAGCCAGCCTTCTGGACGGCTCAGCTTGAAGGGGGCGGGTGCATCCGCCTCACTGATCGGCCTGAAGCCGACCTTGGTGTAGTAGCCGGGATCGCCGTAGGTCATGGCGATGTCGACGCCGGCGCTGCGCAGCGTGGCCAGGCCCTGGTTCAGTAGGCGTTGCCCGATGCCCTTGCCTTGCTGATCGGTGGCCACGGCGACCGGGGCGAGCACGAATACCGCCCGCTCATCCTGTTCGTAGGTCAGCCGTGAGAAGAAAATGCCAGCGTTGATCGCCCCGTCGTCTTCAGCCATGAAGGCAAAGCGATCCTGGGCCGCCGTGCTGGCGAGCAGATTTTGCACCAGATTGCCGATCAGCGAGCCCTCTTCCGCACCTTCGGATGCAGTGAAGGTGGCGCGGAACAGCTCAATGATGGCCTCTTCCCGGCCTTGGGTGTCGGTCGAAAACCACATGCTCTCTTCTCGCTTGAAGGGATCGATCAAGAGACGGCTCATGCCAGCTGTTCCCGACGATGGCGAATGGTCTTGACCAGCTTGCGCGCGACGTAGGCGGCATACTCCTCGTCGTTCTCATAATCCGCGTCCAGCGCCAGACTGGCCAGCTCGTCGATGGCAGCCCGCAGCCGGGCGATCTCGTTCAAGGGTCGACCGCAGGTCAGACAGCGTTCGCCGTCGTCTCGACAGGCGTCCTTGCCGTGGCAGGGTTCAAAGTGGGGCATACTCAGTCTCCTCCCGGTTGAGCGGCCATCGCGACGAGGACCTCACGCGCCTCTGCGGGCGAGCCGATTGGACGCAACAGGGGGTCGAGAGCACAGCGTGGAAGCGGCCGGCGAGCACCTGGCGCGCGGCTGCGGCCTGTTGGTCAGGGTCTGTCATCGGGAGGCCGCATCGGCAGCCAGGACCGCTTCGACATCCGTCTCGGTCACCGGCAGCGTCAAGACCGCATGCAGCGGAAACCGCTCGGCCAGCAGCGGGACATACTGGGCCTGCTCTTTGCTGACCAGGACGATGACCCGTGCCTCGGGCGCCTGCTTGCGCAGGCTGGCGAGCAAGACATCGAGGTTGCAGACATTGGCACCGGCGTAGTTGTTACCGAAGCCGTAGAAGAATTCGGCCATCACCCAGTCGGGTGCGCTGTGCTTGAGCGCCTGGAGCGCTTTGCGCTGCGACGGGAGCTTGATCTGGGTGATCCCCATGCGCTGGTAGAGCGCCTCGAGCCGGGGATGGCCGGGGGATTCGATGATCGAGAACAGGGTCGTCATGGTGGCCGTATGGGTGCTGGTTGGCATCGGGTTGGCGATCGGCTTAGCGCGTGGGCCTTATGCTCGCATAGGGATCACCAGCATGCATGCTGTTCTCAGCGTTGGCAGGAACCCGGCAGCCTGTGGGACGATCAGCGCGCCCAGCTGGACTGGTCGCGGGGAAGCCGCCCATCGGGGTCGTTGACGGTGACCACGTTGCCATCCTTGAGCCGGTCGGTGAAGACGACGACGTTGGTGCCGCCTTCGTGCGCCGAGCCGCAGATCGACGCGAATCATCCGACAAACCCAGCGCTGATGGACTCCAGGTAGCCGATTGCGTCCTCGGTCCGACCATCCTGGACCAGTTGTAACAGGGTCTGGTGACGAAACGCTGGAATGGGCTCGTTCTTGATCAGAAAGAGGGCGCGTTGTGGGTCCGGCTGCACCGCCGTTGCCGCCGACACCAGGCGCATCAGGTCACGCAGGGCGGATTGGAGTCTTGGCGATTCCGGATGGGTGCGCAGGGTGTTGCGGTGGACCCCGGCCAGCGCGGCCAGATCCTGCTGCTGCAGGCCGAGCATGTCGGCAACACCGACGGCCGAGAAGCGCGAGGTCCCGGGCTCCCGCGTCGATTCGAGCACGTCTGCGAAGATCGCAACCATGGCGTTGCACCTGAGGAGCGGTGTGAGAGGATGCACAGTCTACGCACAGTCCAGGCATCGCTCAAGCCGCAGCCCGTTCCGAGATCTGCCGCGAG
>NZ_JBKHDN010000209.1:0-4738 GCF_046541315.1 Halochromatium sp.
GGAGGTACCGATGCGGTGGCTTGCCATAGAAACCTCGAGTAGCGATCAGCGGGACATGAGAGGCCTCGCCGAGCAGCACGACGCGCGCACTGCTGATGCGCTGCAGCAGGGCGTCAATCGATGCGTCGTCCGGGTCATTGAAGGGCTCGGCGGTGCGGAGTCTTACTTACCACTGACGCTCGGCCGACAGGGTGCAAAAAAGCTGTCACGGAGCGCTTCACGGCACTTGATCTCGGTGCCGTTCATGGTCTTTGGATCTGCCTGCCGCGCCCGCTGCTCGGCAGCCAGATCGACCAGCTGACGTGCAGCGCTGCATTTGGTGGTGTCTGCGCAGGCGTTGTCGGGGCCGCAGGCCTGGTCAACCAGCACCTGACAGGGGCGGCTGCCACTTGTCTTCGGTGATGCTGTGGCGCCCGGCGGCGCGATGTCAGTTTCAGTGCTTCCGCGAGCCTCAGGCTCGGGTGATGGAGTCGGTGTCGCCTGCCGGCGCTTAAGCATCTCGGCGTTCGGTACCACGCGGCCGTTGCGCACGTGTAGATCGGTGCCGTCATTCAGGCGGTGGACACCGTCCCAGAGCTGGGTCTGGTAGCCGGGCCCATTAGTCATTGGCCGGTTGGTGCGCGGGTCGACCCAGACCTGGGCGCCGTTCTGCAGGGTGCCGCGCCAGGGCTCGCCGCTCGGGGCTCGCGTCGCCTCGTCAGGCTCGGCCGGATCGATCGGTGCTTGAGCGCTGAGCTCGGTGCTCGCCAGCGCGGTGATGACCAGAACAAGAAAAGCCGATGCCGATGCGTTGAGGTCTCTCCTTACTCGAGTCTCGGTCGCGCGGGCGTGCAGCCGATTGTGGTCGAGTCGCACGGCCTCAAGCCGTTGGTGGCGCGAATCCATGGATTGTTCATCGGTCATCGCAGTGTTCATGGCATCTCAACTCCAGGGCAGGGCATGCGCCGGGCAACGACATCGTTCGGCGCCCTCCCAACTAAAGCAACGCGCGTGCCGCTCATGATCCGCCCTCCCTGAGCGGACGGCCCGCGCGATGGCGCGCACCGGGGTGGTCGCAAACCGCTCGGCTGGCCCTGGAACAGATTGGGCGGCATCGCCTCGGCATGGATGGTGGGCATCGACCCGGAACGGAATGTGCATTTACCTAATTAAGCTCAAGCCAGCTGCCCGTTATCGGGGCAGCAGCAGGAGACCGAGAAGAACCGACATAGGAGCCTATCCATGCAACCGACCCATTCACGCGCGGGCGATCGCCGCAAAGTCATGGCCATGGTGATGGCCGGAGGGCAGGGCTCGCGGCTGCGGCCGCTCACCGATAAGCGCTCGAAGCCGGCGGTCCCGTTTGGCTCGCGCTACCGGATCGTTGACTTCGTGCTCAGCAATCTGGTCAATTCCGGGATCTCAACGATCTATCTGCTGGTGCAGTACAAGTCGCAGTCACTGATCGAGCATGTGCGCAAGGCCTGGACGATCTCGCCGCTGTTCCCGGATCAGTTCGTGACCGTGGTGCCACCCCAGATGCTCAATGGCAAGACCTGGTTCACCGGCACTGCGGATGCCGTTGCCCAGAATCTGGAGCTGATCGAGTCACATCACCCAGACCTGGTGCTGGTGTTCGGCGCCGACCACATCTATCGCATGGATGTCGATCAGATGATCGAGCAGCACCTGGAGCGCGACGCGGATGTGACGGTCGCGGCGCTGCCGGTGCCGCGCGAAGAATCGCCGAGCTTCGGCATCATCGTTGCCGACAGCGATGGCCGGGTGCGCGGCTTCGAGGAAAAGCCGGCACGGGGCACACCGATACCGGATGATCCCAGCCGGGTCTATGCGTCGATGGGCAACTATGTCTTCAGGGCAGGCTGCCTGGTGCGCGCATTGCGGGATGCGCAGCGCAACGGCGAGACCGATTTCGGCAGCCACGTGATACCGCGGATGCTCGGGGAGAGCCGGGTCTTCGCCTATGACTTTGCCGACAATCGGGTGGCTGGACTCAAGGCTTATGAAGAGCAGAGCTATTGGCGTGATGTCGGCACCATCGATGCCTATTACGCAGCGCATCAGGATGTACTGGGCGCCCAGCCGCAGTTGGACCTGTTCAACCCGCGTTGGCCGGTGTTCTCGAGCAATTATCAGGGGCCAGTCGCGCGCGTCATGGACAGCGAGATCGACAACTCCCTGCTAGGCGCGGCAACCTTGGTTGAGGGGGCACGCGTGCGCAACTCGATCGTGCGACGCGAGGCGGTCATCGAGGAGGGCGCGGAGATCGAGGACAGCATCATTATGGATTATGTCAGGATCGGCAAGGATGCGCGGCTGCGCCGCGTTATCGTCGACCGGCACAACCTGATCGAGCCAGGGACGCACATCGGCTGGGACACCCAGCAGGATCGTGCCAGCCTGGGCCTGCCAGTGACTGATTCTGGCATCGTGGTCGTGCCGCGCGGCCGGACCCCCTTCTTTGCTCGCGGCCCGCGCGGAGGCGGCGGCGGTTACTCTGACTAAGGCAGCAATTCCCGGCGAACAGAATCTAAGCGCCTGATCTCACTCGACTCCACCTCTCGCCTACCAAAATCTCGCAAAAATACGGCCCAATTTTTCAGCAGGTTAGTGTTCACCGGGAATTGCTGTTGCCCCGGCTATAAGCCTTATCAAATAATCTTTTCCCGAGAATCAGGATCACCCGCGAAGGTGAAACAGTCATCGCACAGCCTGCCCATGCTAATAGTGCTGTTCGAGAACCTGCACAACTTCAACTGCCGCTCCGAGGAGCGCTCGACGTTGCGTATCCCGCTGCGTGCCAATCCGCTGCTGATCGGCACGGTGATTGCGGTTCAGGCGGTGCACATCCTGGCGATGTACCTGCCGGGGCTGAGCGATGTGCTGGAGGTGGTGGTCCCGGTGCCGCTGTGGAAGTGGGCAGCCCTGCTTGGCATCGCCGTCTCGCTCCTCTTGGTGATGGAGCTATTCAAGGCGCTGCGTGAGCGCCATCAACATTCCGATCTGTCAAATGCCCCAGCGGCCGGGGCATAAGGACAGACGCTTGGGACTGTACGGAGCCTCCACCATGAAAATCTATGTCTTCGATGTCGAAAACTGGGAAGCCGGAGCCTTCGACTGCTTGCAAGGCGAGCACGAGATCGCGTTCACCAGCGAATCTCTCCGGCCAGAGAATGCCTCGCGCTATGCCGACGCCGACGCGGTAAGCACCTTCATCTATTCGTCGATTGACCAGGATGTATTATTGGCGGAGATGCCGACGCTCGAGGTGATTGCCTCGCGCTCGACCGGCGTCGATCACATCGACACCAACCGCTGCCGCGAGCGCGGTATCACGGTGAGCAATGTGCCGGACTATGGCAGGACGACGGTCGCCGAGCATGTCTTCGCGCTCTTGCTGACCATCAGCCATCGCATGGAGGATGCCGTCCAACGCACGCGTCGCGGCGACTTCAACGCAGGCGGTCTGCAAGGGTTCGACCTGCGGGGGAAAACGCTTGGGGTGGTTGGTACCGGTGACATCTCCGACCACAGGCGATATCGAGCGGACGTCGCCCGCTGCATGGCGCCACCGCAAGGATCGGCTGGTGCATAACAGCCATGAGTTGGGGGAAATGAACAAGCCATTGGTGCGATGCGAAGTCGAAGCCTCGAGCCCAGCTGCGGATCAAGGTGCTGATCAAGCCAGAGCCTGCGGCGCATGGAACGCGATCCAATCGATTCTGCCGGTCTAGCACTCTGCGGCTTTCGGCTGCACATTGCTCAACGCCCTGCTGCTCAGCGGTTTGATTGGGGCGCGCCGGGCTCCACACCGGCCTCCAGCCGCCTAGCCCCGCGCCGAGCGATCAGCCAGGCACCGAGGTAGCAGCCGATGCCGGCCAGCAGCGTCACCGGCTGACCGGCCTGGACCGACAGCAGCGTCGCCGTCGATGCGGCGAGCACCGAGGCAAAGCCATTGATCGCCCAGCTCCAGGGTTGCCAGCTGCGCGTGCCGACCAGCTGCTGCAACGCCCAGGGAAACGGCCGGCCCATGGCCCAGGTCATCGGCAACAGCAACGCCGCCAGCAACATGATGCGCGCGAACAGCGGCAATGCCAGCAGGGGATGGCCGGGCCACCACAGCGCCAGCACCGCGATCGCGCCGCCGATCGCCAAGGCGCCGAAGATCGATCGCAGGGCGTCGGCGCCACGGCGCGGCGTTGGCATCGCGCTGCCGATGCCGGCACCGAGCATGAACAGGGCGAAGATCACCGCCGCGGCCAGCACCGGCAGCTCGACGAAGGCGATCATGCGCTGCAGCATTGCAAGCTCGATCAGCATGAAACCGAACCCGAGCAGCCCGAAATAGCCGATGACCTCGCTGCGCGTGAAGGCCGCCGAGGCACGCGGCATGCGTCCCAGCGGGGCCAGGATCAGCAGCGCGGCCGCCAGGGTCGCGACGATGAGCGCCACGGCCGACATCACCAGCGTCCAGTCCAGGTAGCTGGCCGCGCGCGCGCCGAGCATCTCGAACAAGCGCGGGATCGTCGACCACTGCATCGCGTGCCAGAAGTACGGCCGGCTGATCCCGACCGCGCCGGTTTCGAACCAGCGCGCCTGTTCGGGCATCGCCGTCTCGCCGAACACCGCCTGGGCGGCCGCGAAGAAGATCGGCGTCTCGAGCTGGTGGTAGCGGTTGACCTCCTGCGCGCCGAGACCGCGATGCCAGACCCGGTCGAAGCTCCAGCGCTCGGCGAAG
>NZ_JBKHDN010000210.1:0-4733 GCF_046541315.1 Halochromatium sp.
GCACGAGCATGGGCACGGGCACGAGCACGCCACCGATCGCCCTCCCACGCCGCTGGACTTGACCGGCCAAGGAGACGCATCGGCAACGGCCGACGACGTCGCCGAAGCACGCCGCGCGGCCCTAGACCAGGTCGCGACTTGGACCCAGGCGTCCATCACCCCACCTTCCGCCAGCTTCGACCTGCTGCTGCCCGGCGAGGACCGCCCCCTGCACGAGCGCGCCAATGGCGTGCTCGATTGGGTACGGGGGCTGCTGTTCGGGCTGGTGCTCGGCGGATTGGAGCGCGACCGCCTGCGGGGACAGGCGCGCGAGGCCTTTGACGATCTGGTCGAACTGACCCGCCTGGATCTGGAATCGGTCGCGGAAGAGGACGCCGACGAACAGGCACTGACCGAGATCGTCGAATTCCTGCGCGTTGCCGCGATGCTGATCCGCGAGGAACTCGCCAAGACCTTGCCCGCTGCGCAAGACCGAGAGGCAGCCCGGATCGATCCGCATGGATGACGCACAGCCGATGACAAAAGCCACCCAAGCGGCAACCGGCCGCGCCGCGCAAGCGACCGCCGCGAAGGCGCAGCATCCTTACAACGGCGCCGAGTTACGGCGCCGGCGGCAGGCGCTGCTCAAGGCGCTCGGCGATCAGGCCGTGCTACTGGTCCCGGCGGCACCGGAGGTGATCCGCAATCGGGACGTCCATCATCCCTATCGCCAGTCGAGCGACCTGACCTGGCTGACCGGCTTCCCCGAGCCAGACGCGGTCGCGGTCCTCGCGCCCAAGCGCAAGGACGGTGCCTTCGTGCTGTTTTGCCGCGCGCGCGATCCCGAGCGCGAGGTCTGGGATGGCTTCCGCTATGGGGTCGAGGGCGCGGTCGAACACTTCGGCGCCGATCAGGCCTTCCCGATCGGCGAACTCGACGAGCGCCTGCCCGAGATCCTCGGCGACCGGCGCCAAGTGGTCTATCCGCTCGGACTCGACGACGACTTCGATCGGCGCGTGATGGGCTGGCTGCGCGCGGTGCGGGCGCTGGCGCGCAAGGGCATCGGCGCGCCGAGCGAGCTGATCAGCTCCGATCGCTACCTGCACGAACGGCGGCTGATCAAATCCAAGTCCGAACTCAAGCTCATGCGTCGCGCCGCCGCCATCTCCGCAGCGGCACATCAGCGCCTGATGCAAACCGCCGCGCCCGGCTGCCCGGAGCAGCGGTTGGAAGCGACCTTCCTCGCCGCCTGTGCCGAACAGGGCGCGCGCTTCCAGGCCTATCCGCCGATCGTCGGCAGCGGCGCCAATGCCTGCGTGCTGCACTATGTCGAGAATGCCGATGTGCTGCGCGATGGCGATCTGGTGCTGGTCGATGCCGGCTGCGAGCTACACGGCTATGCCTCCGACATCACCCGCACCTTTCCGGCCAACGGCCGCTTCAGCGTGCCCCAGCGCCGGCTCTACGAGCTGGTGCTGGCCGCGCAGCAGGCGGCGATCGCCAAGGTGCGCCCGGGCAACCGCTGGAACCAGCCGCACCAGGCGGCGCTCAAAGTGCTGACCCGGGGGCTGGTCGAGCTGGGGCTGATCACCGGCGAAGGCATCGCCGATGGCGTCGCTACTGACCTGAAACAGCTGATCAAGGACGAGCGCTACAAGCCGTTCTTCATGCACAAGACCGGCCATTGGCTGGGCATGGATGTCCACGATGTCGGCCAATACAAGCAGGATGGCCAATGGCGCCGCTTCGAGCCCGGCATGGTGCTCACCGTCGAGCCGGGGCTCTACATCGCCCCGGATGCCGAGGCGCCAGCCGAGTATCGCGGCATCGGTATCCGCATCGAGGACGATGTGCTGGTCACCGCCGGCGAGCCCGAGGTGCTCTCGGCCGGCGTGCCCAAGGACCCGGATGCGATCGAGGCGCTGATGGCGGCCAATACCCCTGGCGCCGACACCTGAGGCGCGCGGGGGGATGCTGGTCCCATCCGCGCCCGCAGGGCATTGCCAAAGCCGTCCGCCGATGCACGGATTGCAGCCGAGACGCGGATGGCCTTGGCGTAGGATGCAAACCCAATCGGAAGTCACAGCGAGGTCCGAGACGTTCCCATGCACGACACTGATCTGGTCATCATCGGCGGCGGTCTGGTCGGCGCCAGCCTTGCCGTCGCGCTCGCCGAGACCGGGCTGCGCATCACGGTGGTCGAGGCGACCGCCGCCGATACCCCCGCGCACCCGAGCTATGACGAGCGCGTCATCGCGCTCTCCCTCGGCAGCGCTCGCATCTTCGAAGGCATGGGGCTGTGGTCGGCGATCGCGCCCGCCGCGGCGCCGATTCAGCAGGTGCATGTCTCCGATCGCGGCCACTGCGGCTTCGCCCATCTCGCGGCCGCGGACGAAGGCGTGCCGGCGCTCGGATACGTCGCGTCGGCGCGGGCGATGGGCGCCGCACTCAGCGCCCGCATGGCCGCCTCGCCGCGTATCGAGGTGCTGCGTCCGGGGCGCTTGCAGGGACTGCAGATCGCCAAGCAACGCGTGCATCTGGAGGTGGCGGTGGCCGGCGCGTCGCGCCTCCTGACGGCGGCGCTGCTGGTGGCCGCCGACGGCGGCGAATCGGCGGTGCGCAAACGCCTCGGGCTCAAGACGCGCGCGCGCGACTATGGCCATGACGCCATCGTCGCCACCGTCACCCCGCAGCGCATCCCGACCGCCACTCGCCCCGGCACCGCCTTCGAGCGCTTCACCGACAGCGGCCCGCTGGCCTTGCTGCCGATGACCGAGGGCCGCTATGGCGTGGTCTGGACCGCGCCCCGTCACGAAACCGCCGACATCCTGAATCTCTCCGACGAGGCCTTCAGCGCGGCCTTGCAAACGCGCTTCGGCAACCGCCTCGGCGAGCTGACGCGCCCGAGCCGGCGCCATGCCTATCCGCTGCGGCTGATGCTCGCCCGGCAACTCACGCGCGAGCGGCTGTTGCTGATCGGCAACGCCGCGCACACGCTGCATCCGGTGGCCGGGCAGGGCTTCAACCTCGGTCTGCGCGATGTCGCCGAGCTGGCCGATCTGCTGGTCGATGCGCAGCGCACGGCGAAGGATCTCGGCGGACCTGCGGTGCTCGGTCCCTACCGACGCCGACGCGCGCCCGACCATGCGCTGATCGCCGGGCTCACCGACGGCTTGGCGCGGCTGTTCGTCAACCCCTGGGGCCCGGTGCGCGCCGGGCGCAACCTGGGATTGCTGGGCTTGGATTTGGTGCCGATGGCGCGGCATCAGCTCGCGCGCCGCTTCATGGGGCTGAGCGGGCGTCAGCCTCGACTCACCCGCGGGCTGCCGGCCGAGAGCGCGCTGCCGCCCGCGCCGGCAGCGACGACGCAACCCCGATGAGGAACCCACCGATGCCAGAGACAGACCCCCACCCTCTTGGGCACTTCGACATCGCCATCGTCGGCGGCGGCATGGTCGGCGCCGCCCTCGCCTGTGCCTGCGCCGAGCGCGGTTTGTCGCTGGCGTTGATCGACGGCCAACCGCCCCAGCGCACCTGGCCGGCGGGACAGGTCGATCTGCGCGTCTCGGCATTGAGCCGCGCCAGCCAGCGCGTCCTTGAGCGCATCGGTGCCTGGCCGCGGATGGTCGAGTTGGGTGTCAGCCCCTACCGCGAGATGCGGGTCTGGGACGCGGTCGGCGGCGCCGAAATCCATTTCGATTCGGCCGATCTCGGCGAGCCGGATCTTGGGCATATCGTCGAGAATCGCGTCACCCGGCTGGCGCTCTGGGAGCGGCTGGAGGCATTGAGCGATTCGGCGTCGGGCCGCGCGGCATCGGACCAGGCGGGCTCGGGCCGCTCGGCATCGGACCAGTCGGTGCCGGACCAGGCGGTGCCGGACCAGGCGGCATCGGGCCGCGCGGCGCGGATCGAACGGCTCTCCCCGGCCGCGCTGAGCGCGCTCGAGATCGATGATCAGCGGGCGCGACTGCGGCTCGCCGATCAGCGCCAACTCGCGGCCGACCTGGTCGTCGGCGCCGATGGCCGCGCCTCCTTCGTGCGCGAGACGCTCGGCATCGGCTTGGACGCGGCCGATTACGCGCAGCGTGCCATCGTCGCCAATGTCGAGGTCGCGCACTGGCATCGCGAGACCGCCTGGCAGCGCTTCCTGCCGAGCGGACCGCTGGCCTTCCTGCCGCTCGCCGATGGCCGCTGCTCGATCGTCTGGTCGGCCGACGAGGCACGTGCCGAGCAGTTGCTGGCGCTCGACGATGCCGGCTTCATCGCCGAACTCGAGATCGCTTTCGACAAGCGTCTCGGCCCCATCCTGAGCGCTGGCCCGCGTGCCGCCTTCCCGCTCAGCCGTCAGCATGCGCGCGCGTATGTGCGCCCGCACGTGGCGTTGGTCGGCGATGCCGCGCATGGCATCCATCCGCTGGCCGGACAGGGCGTGAATCTCGGTTTCCTCGATGTCGCCGCGCTGATCGACGCCATCGACCATGCCCGCGCCAAGGGCCGCGCGCTCGGCAGCCTGCACATCCTGCGCCGCTACGAACGCGCGCGGCGCGGCGACAATGCGGCGATGGTCACCGCGATGGATCTGTTCAAACGCGCCTTCGGCAACCGCAATCCGGCCCTGGTCGGCGCGCGCACCCTCGGGCTGGCGGCGGCCGAGCACCTGCCCGGCATCAAACCGCTGTTCATCCGTCAGGCGCTCGGGCTCGGCCAGGATCTGCCGCGCCTCGCGCGTGTCGGTCGAGTGACAGTTGCGCGCT
>NZ_JBKHDN010000211.1:0-4730 GCF_046541315.1 Halochromatium sp.
AGCCCCGCATCGAGCCCCGCATCGGACTCGACCGTCGCGTCCGACATCAAGCCCAACGGCGGATGAGCGCCCCTCTCGTCCCTGCGGTCGCTGGTCGATCTCCCAATGTCGCCGGATTGGCGCCGGGTGTTTACCGAGACCGTTGCGAATCGGGCGCTCAACTCGGGGCGGCGTTGATGGACAGGGTCGTGGCGCCTGCTTGCGCCATCTCCGCGGCCAGCGCAATGGCCGCCTGCAGGCTGCCGGCATCGGCGCGGCCAGTGCCGGCGAGATCGAGCGCGGTGCCGTGATCGACCGAGGTGCGAATGATCGGCAGGCCCAGGGTCACGTTCACGGCCCGGCCGAAGCCGAGATGCTTGAGCACCGGCAGCCCCTGGTCGTGATACATCGCCAGCACCGCGTCGGCGTGTTCTAGCTGATGGGGCACGAAGGCGGTATCCGCCGGCAGTGGTCCCTCCAGATCCAGACCTTCGGCCCGCAGCCGCGCGATCAGCGGGATCAGCACCTGCTGTTCCTCGCTGCCGAGGTGGCCGCCTTCGCCGGCATGGGGGTTGAGCCCGCAGACCAGGATGCGGGGCCGCGGGATGCCAAAAGCATCGCGCAGGCTGCTGGCCAAGACGCGGATGATGTGCTCGACCCGGGCGGCGGTGATCGCCTTGGGCACCTCGGCGAGCGGCAGGTGCGTGGTGGCCAGGGCAACGCGCAGGCCGGGCGCCGCGAGCAGCATCACCGGGGTTGGTGCCGATTCCGCGCCCTGAGCGCCCATGTCCTCGCCACCCTGAGCGCCCTGTTGGGCGCAATGCTGGGCGCAGCATTGGGCGAGGAATTCGGTATGCCCGCTGAAGCTCAAGCCGGCCTCGTTGATGATGCCCTTGTGCACCGGCCCGGTGACCAGCGCGTCCCAGCGCCCGCCGAGGCAGCCCTTGCAGGCCGCGCTCAGGGTGGCGAGGACATAGGCGGCATGGGCGCGGTCGAGGGTGCCGGGAATGACCGGCGCGGCAAGGCTTGCCGCAGCATCGACCAAGAGCGTGCCGGGTAGCGGCGGGCGTGCTGCGCGCTCGGGGTCGAAGGCCTCCAGGGTCAGCGGCAATCCGAGCATGTCGGCGCGGGCGGCGAGTAGCTCGGGATCGCAGATGGCGACCAATTCCGCCGCAGGGGGGTGTTGGGCGACGGCGATGCAGAGATCCGGTCCGATGCCGGCGGGCTCGCCCAGGGTCAGCGCCAAGCGTGGGATCTCAGTCATCGAGTTCATCCAGCCGCACCTCGAGATAGGCCTCGTCGCGTAGACGCTGCAGCCACTGCTCACGCGCTTCCTCGGCCTTGCGCATGCGCAGCGCGTCCTTGGCGCGCAGCCGCAACAGCTCGTCGGCGGTGTCTTGCTCGCGCCGCTCGTTGACCTGCAGGATGTGCCAGCCGAACGGGCTTTCGAAGGGCTGACTGACCTCGCCAGGATCTAGGTCGTCCATCTCGCGCTCGAACGCAGGCACGGTATCGCCGGGACTGATCCAGCCGAGATCGCCGCCGTTCAACGCCGAGCCAGTATCGTCGGAATGCGAGCGCGCCAGGGTCGCGAAGTCATCGCCGCCGACGATGCGCATGCGTAACTGCTCGAGGCGCCGTTTCGCATCCTGATCGGACACCACCTCGCTGGTGCGGATCAGGATGTGCCGGGCCTTGGTTTGGGTCACCGGCTTGGGCGTGTCGCCCTTGATGTCGCTCAGCTTGATGATGTGGAAACCGCTCGGGCTGCGAATCGGGTCCGTCAGCTCTCCACGATCCAGGGTTTGTGCTGGCCGCGCGGCGAGGCTTGGCACCTCGTCGATCGGGAACCAACCCAGATCGCCGCCTTCCTGGGCGCGACCGCCATCGGAGTTGGCGCGCGCGAGGCGCGCGAAGTCCTCGCCCTGGCGCAAGCGTTTGACCAGCCCCTTGGCCGTCTCCCGCGCCTGCTCGACCTGCGCCGAACTGGGGTCCTCGGGCAGCGCGATCAGGATATGGCCCAGGCGCACCTCGTTGCGCGTGATCAGGCTGTCACGCTCGGTTTCAACGAAGCGATCGACCTCCTGCTCGCTGACGTTGATCCCCTTGACGATCTCTTCCTGTTGGAGGCGCGAGGTAATGATCTGGCGCCGCGTATCCTCGCGAAAATCCTCGAATGAGACGCCATTGGCCGCGAGGGCCTCGCGCAGCTGCATCAGGTCCATGCCATTGCGCGCGGCAATGCTGCCCAGGGCCTCGTTCAGGGTCGCCTCGTCGACCTCGATGCCAATGGTTTGCGCGCGCTGCATCTGTAGTCGCTCGAGGATCAGTTGCTCGAGGACCTGTTCCTCAAGCGAGTCGGGATCGGGGATCGGCGCGCCACGCGCTTGGAGTTCTGGAATCAGCAGGTCGATTTGCTTATCGAGTTCGCTCTTCACGATGACGTCATCGTTGACCACGGCCACGATGGCATCCAGGGATTGCACCTGCGCCTGCGCGGTGCCCCACAGCAGGCAGGCCGCCACGAGTCGCAGGAGGTTAGTCGACTTGATAGTCATAGATCTCTCGTTGCAGGAAACGATCGACGGAGTTGCCAAAGGCACCGAGGCCGGCAAGCTCCACTTGTAGCATGACCGATGTGCTCGCGGCGCTGTCGGCGCGGTGCTTGGAATGGCGCCCGAGCAGACGGACCCTCCAGCAGCACTGGCCGAACTCGAGGCCGGCAAAGGCGTCGCTGGTCTCGTCGGTCTCGAGCGAGTAGAGCCAGCGCCCGACGACGTTGACTTGCCGTGAGACCGGCATCTGAAAGGATAGATCGGCGGTCTCGAAGCGGTTGTCGATGCGGGTGCCGCGATCATACCGGTATGCCAGGTTGAGCAGGCGTTTGCTCTCCGGCTCCCGGTAGCGGAGCTGGAGTGTGCGCCGGCCCCATTGTTCGCTGTCCTCGGCGGGGTCCCATTCGAAGCTCGCGCGCCCGTGCCAGTGGTCGAACAGGTGCGCTGCGAGTTCGCCGGCGATCGGCGACTCGTCGTCAACCTCCGTTGGCCGACCGATCTGCACGCGGCGATCGGCGAAGTAGAGGATGCGGCCGACGCTCAAGCGCAGCATCTCCTCGCCGGTGCGAGCGTTCAGGAAACGCGAGCTGAGGGCGGTGGTGAGCTGATTGGCATCGCCGATCCGGTCGCGTCCGGTAAAGCGATTGGCGCGGAAGAGATTGGCGAAGTTGAAGGTGAGTTCCGAGCTGTCGAAGACCGGTGTCGCCGACTGATCCTCGTAGGGCGTGTACAGATAGTACAACCGGGGCTCCAAGGTCTGCAGCGCCTGGGTGCCGAACCAGTGGGTATCGCGCTCGAACACCAGTTTGCCATCGACCTCGAGGGTGGGAATGCTGTGGCTGGGCGAGGTCGGTTGCCCCACCGCGGCGTTGGCAAGATCGTAGCCGCCGAGGTTGAGCGAGAGGGTTGGGATCAAGTGTCCATAGCTGCGTCGCAACGGCAGGCTCAGGCTTGGCTGCATCGCGAGGCGTTGACCGTAGACGATGTGGTGGTGATCGAAGTAGACGTATTCGGCGTTGAGGCGGGCGACGAGCCCATGATCGAGCCGGATCGGATCGAGATTGAACAGCACCTGCGGGAGCCGCCCATAGGGGCGTTGCTCCGGGGTGATCCCGGGATCGACCGTCTGATAGCCTTCCAGCGCCGTTAGCAGTGTCCAACCCCGACCATGATAGGTGGCCGTGCCCCGCTGCAACAGCCGCCGGGTGCTGGTGATATCCAGGCCATTGCCGAAGTCCTCGAGATAGCGCTCGTCGGAGACCGCGCTGAACTCGAGCCCGGTGTCGATGCGATTGAACCAGGTGCCGGTCTCCTCCAGGTTCAGGGCCCAGCGCGCGCCGTTGCCGGCGTATTTGGCATCGTCCGGGATGATCTCGGCCTCGATGCGGCCCTCGTCGTTGCGCGTGAGGTAACGCAACTCGGTACCCATGAGCAGGCCACGCTCGCTGAGGAAGTGCGGCGAGAGGGTCGCATCCAGATTCGGCGCGATGTTCCAGTAGTAGGGCACCACCAGCTCGAAGCCGCGCTCCTCCGAGGAACCGACGGTCGGGATCAAGAAGCCGCTCTTGCGCCGATCGTCGATCGGAAAGCGCAGATAGGGGGTGTAGAGCACGGGAACCCCTTTGATACGCAGTCGGGCGTCACGCGCCACGCCGATGCCTTTCCCCTGATCGAGCTTGAGCTGCGAGGCCTTGAGCGACCAGGCATTGCTGCCCGGCGGACAGGTCGAGTAAACCAGCCCCCGATAACGTGTCTGGGACGGATTCAGCACCTCGGCGAGATCGGCCGTGCCACGCAGATTGGCGCGGTTGGAAAACCGATAGCGGACGTTGTGCATCCGCCCCTGTTGGGTCTCGAGATTGAGCAGGGCATGGTCGCCGATCATCCGCAGGCCCGGGCGTTCCATCAATGTCTCGCCGTCGGTGGCGATGTTGCCGGTGTTGCGGTCGTAAGTCAGGCTGTCCGCCAGCACCCGTTCTTGCTCGCGGCGGACATCGACGCCGCCGCTGAGCGTCAGGATGTCGGTATCCCGTTGGTAGGCGACGGCCCCGGTCTCGATGTCGATCGGTGTCTCCGGGGCCAGAGGCGCCGCCATCGGTGCCGAGCCGAGCCGGGCCGGTCGCGGTCCGCAGAAGGTCCAATCGAGCCCGCGATGCAGCCGCGCTTCGCGCGCGCTGGCCGTGGACGGCGTGCTGA
>NZ_JBKHDN010000212.1:0-4714 GCF_046541315.1 Halochromatium sp.
CACCGGCATTGGCACCGGCGGGCGGCATCGCCAGGGCACAGAGCAGGAGCACGATGGACGCCGATGCGCCACGGGCGAGCGCGCGCAGGGGTCTCGGAGGAACGGACAAGGCGCGTCGCCACCTCGGACAGTGGCGCGCTGGTGTCACGTTAAGCTCGGGTAACAGGCGAAAAAACATCAATGCTGCCTCTCTGTGAAGAGACCGTCAGAGGGGGACGAAGGTCCACGATAAACGGCGTCCTATCGAGCATGAATGATACGACGCAACAAAAACACGGCCATTGACGAATCGTTTTCCCAGATGAGCCACGCAGATGTTCAGCGCTGAGATGCAAAGCTCAGACGCTGTCCCCGCAGCTGGTCGTTCACCTGAGCGCCCGAGGGTCCGCGCTCGAACGCGACCTCACCGTTGACCAAGGTCATGACAACGCGCGAGCGAAAGCGACGCCCTTCGAAGGGTGACCAGCCACACTTCGCCAGCACCTGCGTGCGCTCGACCGGATAGGGCGCGTTAAGGTCGATCAGCGCCAGATCGGCCCAGTAGCCCTCGCGCAGATAACCCCGCTGTTCGATCCCATAGCACTCGGCGACCGCATGGCTGGTCTTGCCGACCGCCTGCTCCAGGGTCAGCCAACCGTCATGCACATGCTCGAGCAGCGAGGGCAGCGCGTCTTGCACCAGCGGCAACCCGGCCGGCGCCTTGAAGTAGCTCTGGCCCTTTTCGGCGAGGGTATGCGGCGCGTGATCGGTGGCGACCACGTCGATGCGATCCTCGGCCAGCGCCTTGAGCAGGGCCTCGCGGTCCTCGGGACGCTTGATGGCCGGGTTGCACTTGATCAGGTGTCCCTTCTCGGCGTAATCGCGCGCGTCGAAATAGAGGTGATGCACGCAGGCCTCGGCCGTGATGCGCTTGCCGGCGACCGGACCGGGGCTGAACTGCGCCAGCTCCTTGGCGGTGGTCAGATGCAGCACGTGCAGACGCGCGTCATGGCGACGCGCCAGCGTGATCGCCAACGACGACGACTTGAAGCAGGCCGCTTCGGAGCGGATCAGCGGATGCGCGGCGATCGGCACGTCCTCACCGTAGCGGGCGCGGTACTCGGCCTCGTTGGCGAGGATCGTCGGCGTGTCCTCGCAATGGGTCGCGATCAGCAGCGGGCACTCGCGGAAGATCGCGTCGAGCGTCACCTCGTCGTCGACCAGCATGTTGCCGGTCGAAGCGCCCATGAACACCTTGACCCCGCAGCTTTGGCCGACCTGCAGCGAGCGGATCGCCTCCAGATTGTCGTTGCTGGCGCCGAGATAGAAGCTGTAATTGGCGCGCGAGACCTCGGCGGCGCGCGCATGCTTGGCCTCCAACGCCGCGAGGCTCAGCGTTGGCGGCTTGGAGTTCGGCATCTCCATGAAGCTGGTGATGCCGCCGGCCACCGCCGCGCGCGATTCGCTGGCGAAGTCGGCCTTGTGGGTCAGACCAGGCTCGCGAAAATGCACCTGATCGTCGATCATGCCGGGGATCAGGAGCCTGCCAGCGGCATCGATCACCCGCTCGGCGGCGCGGCCGCTCAGATCGGCGCCGATGGCCTCGATGCGGCCGTCGCGGATCAGTACATCGGCCTCGAAGCGGCGGCCTTCGTTGATGCAGTCGGCATTGGTGATCAGCACGCTGGACATGATGGGCTCGTCATCTCTGAAACTGATAGGCTCTAGACTCCAAGTCTAAACCGAGTGAGCGACCAGGGCATGAGTAGCGAAGGCATCGGCAACAACGAACGCGCGCCGCTTGGCGCCAGCCTGCCCTGGACGCAGGTACTGGCCAACCTGAAGTTCAATGACGATGGGCTGATCCCGGCCATCGCCCAGCAACACGACAGCGGCGAGGTGCTGATGATGGCCTGGATGAACCGCGCGGCGTTGGAGGAGACGCTCGCCACCGGCCGCGTCTGCTATTGGTCGCGCTCGCGCGGCACGCTCTGGCGCAAGGGCGAAGCCTCGGGCCAGGTGCAGCGACTCAAGGAAGCGCGGCTCGATTGCGATGGCGATACCCTGCTGCTGCTGGTCGATCAGACCGGCCCGGCGTGCCATACCGGCCGCAAAAGTTGCTTCTACAATGCCATTCGTGGCGACCGCGTTGAAGTGGTCGCGGAACCCCTGGTCGATCCGGACATACTATATGGTCGTTGAGCGAGCGACAAACGAACCCAACCCGCGTTGTTGACGAGAGCATTGAACAGGACACCCACGATGAAGAGCACTTATTTCCCTGCCGCGCTATGGCTCGCGGCGTTGACGATGGTCACGCTGCTGAGCGGCTGCCCGGCCAGCATGTCGGCCTCCGACTATAGTCGGGAGCAAGCGCGCAGCGCCCAGAATGTTCAATCCGGCATCGTACAATCCGTGCGCGAGGTGCGCATCGAGGGCACCAGGAGCGGTATCGGCACCCTCGCCGGCGGCGCCATCGGCGGCGTGCTCGGCAATCAGATCGGCGCCGGTACCGGTCGCACCCTCGCCACCATTGGCGCCGGTCTCGCCGGAGCCGCCGCAGGCTCGGCGGTCGAGGAAGGAACCACGCGCCAGCGCGGCTTGGAGGTCACGGTCAGACTCGACAATGGCCGCACGGTGGCGGTCACCCAGGCCGCCGATGTCTCGCTGGTACCGGGCGATCGCGTGCGCGTGTTGACCGACCGCTACGGAACGGCGCGAATCGTGCGCTAATCGTGATGTTCGCCCTGGTTGACATTGCTCAATGTCAACCAGGGCGATGTTTGCGATAGTTTTCCGTTTTCGTTGATCGATGAGCGATAGCGAGCAGACAGCGAGCATGACCTTAGCGGATCGAGTCAACACCTTCGGCGTCGATCTGCTCCGCCGCTATGGGCAGCGGGTGCATAAGCTGGCGATCCATGCCGGCTTCACCTGTCCCAATCGCGACGGCAGCAAGGGACGCGGCGGCTGCAGCTTCTGCAACAACGTCTCCTTCAGTCCCAACGCCGACAACCCCAATGCCGACAACCCAGGCGCCAATCGGAGCGCCGGCGCGCGCCGCTTCACCCCGGAACGCAGCGTCGCCGAGCAGATCGAGGCCGGACGCCAGGTGATCCGCCGGCGCACCGGCGCCGCGCGCTTCTTCGCCTACTTTCAGGCCTACACCAACACCTACGACGACATCGCCCGCCTCAGCGCCCTCTACCGGCAGGCCCTCGACGAGCCGGACGTGATCGGCCTCTCGATCGGCACGCGGCCGGACTGTGTGCCGGACGCGGTCCTCGAATTGCTGGCCGGCTATCGCGCCGAGGGCTACGAGATCTGGCTCGAACTGGGACTGCAATCGGCCTTCGACAGCACCCTCGCCCGGGTCAATCGCGGCCACTCCTTCGCCGACTATCGGCGCACGGTGCGCGCGGCGCGACTGCGCGGCATTCCGGTCTGCACCCATCTGATCGTCGGCCTGCCCGGCGAAGGCCGCGACGCCGCGCTGGAGACCCTGGCGCGGGTGATCGCGCTCGGCACCGACGGGCTGAAATTGCACCCGCTGCACGTGGTCCGACACACCGTGCTGGCGCATCAGTGGCGGCGCGGCGGTTATCGGCCGCTGGCGCTGGACGACTACATCGAGATCGCCGCCGACCTGATCGAGCGCACCCCCGAGGAGGTGCTCTACCACCGCGTCACCGGCACCGCGCAGCGCGAGATCCTGCTCGCGCCCGAGTGGTGCTCGAAGAAGTGGATCGTGCTCAACGGTATCGAGAACGCGCTGCGGCGCCGTGGCACGCGCCAGGGATCTCTGGCCTTGGCGCAAACGCTCTGTTCCTCTTCACCAGCGATCGAGCGAGTTGCCTGATATCGCGCCGTTAAAGTTCATAACGCATCGTGACGCACGCGATGACGCACCCGTTTTACGGCCAGCGTCATCGCGCATCGCGGCCCAAAAGACGCGGCATCTGTTTCACGCTAACCACGAGTGACCCAAACGATGGAATTGGTTTGTCCGGCCGGCAATCTGCCGGCGCTCAAGGCCGCCGTCGATAACGGCGCCAACGCCGTCTACATCGGCTTTCGCGACGACACCAACGCGCGCCATTTCGCTGGCCTCAACTTCGCCCCGAACAAGATGGTCGAGGGCATCCGCTATGCGCGCGGCAAGGGCGTGCGGGTGTTCATCGCCCTCAACACCTACCCGCGCCCGGATGGCTTCTCGCGCTTCGAGCAGGCCGTCGATCGCGCCGCCGAACTCGGCGTCGATGCGTTGATCGCCGCCGATATCGGCGTGCTCGATTACGCCAGCCGCACCCATCCCGAACTCAATCTGCATCTCTCGGTGCAGGGCTCGGCCACCAATTACGAGGCGCTGCGCTTCTACCACGAGCACTTCGGCATCCGCCGCGCGGTGTTGCCGCGGGTGCTCTCGATCAGCCAGGTCAAGCACGTCATCGACCAAAGCCCGGTCGAGATCGAGGTCTTCGCCTTCGGCAGCCTGTGCGTGATGGTCGAGGGCCGCTGCATCCTGTCGTCCTATGCCACCGGGCGCTCGCCGAACACCTATGGCGCCTGCTCGCCGGCCAGCCATGTCGAATGGATCGAGACCGACAGCGGCCTCGACACCCGCCTCGGCGGGGTGCTGATCCAGCGTCATCCCAAGGGCGAGAACGTCGGCTATCCGACCCTGTGCAAGGGCACCTTCAACACCGACGGCCTGACCTACCACGCGATCGAGGAC
>NZ_JBKHDN010000213.1:0-4618 GCF_046541315.1 Halochromatium sp.
GCAGCGAGCGCGCGTTCGAACTCCTCGATCGGCAGCGGCCGGGCGAAATAGTATCCCTGGAATCGATCGCAGCCGAGGGCGGCGAGGCGCTCGCGCGCGGTCTCGGTCTCGACGCCCTCGGCGATGACGGCAAGCCCCAGGCTTTGTCCGAGCGTGACGATGGTGCGCACGATGGCGACATTGCTGTGATCCGATTCCAGATCGCGCACGAACGACTGATCGATCTTCAACTCGTCCACCGGCAACTGCTTCAGGTACGACAACGACGAGAAGCCGGTGCCGAAATCATCCAGCGAGAACCTGATTCCCAGCGTCTTCAACCGTCGCATGGTCTCGGTGACCCGATCGAGGTCGTCGAACAGCAGGCCTTCGGTGATCTCGAGCTTGAGCAGATTGGGATCGGCCTGCGCACAGTCCAGTGCCTCGGCGACTCGTTCGATAAAATTCGCCTGCTGAAACTGTTTCGGACTGACGTTGACCGACAGGCTGAGGTGGTTTAACCCCGGATCATGCCGCCAGCGCGCCAACTGCTCGCAGGCGCTGTGCAAGATCCACTGGCCCATCGGCAGGATCAGCCCCGACTCCTCCGCCAAGGGGATGAAATCGCCAGGGGGGATCAGGCCCTTGCCCGGGTTCTGCCAGCGCACCAAGACCTCGGCGCCGACCGCTTGGCCTTGGCGATCGACCAGCGGCTGGAAATGCAGCCGCAACTGCTCGGGGATGGCCTTGCGCAGCAGGGCCTCCAGTTCCACCCGATGCTCCAGGGCCTGCTGCATGCCCTGATCGAAGAAGTGCAGGCAATCGCGGCCGATCTTCCTCACCTGCAGCATGGCCGCATCGGCACGCTTGAGCAGCGCGGTGACGGAGTCGGTGGCGCCATCGAAGAGGCTGACGCCCATGCTGGCGGTGATCACATACTCGCTACCCTCGATCTGAAGCGGCTGGCGGATCGCGGCCAGCAGGCGCTCGCCGGCGTGCTTCGCTTGCAGCAGCGAGGCCTCGGTCTGGGGGTCGAGGTTTTCGATGATGACGACGAATTCATCGCTGCCGAGACGGGCGACGGTGTCATCGCCAGCGACCGCGGCCACCAGATTGTGAGCGATCTTGATCAAGACCTTATCGCCGACGTCATGGCCCTGGGTGTCGTTCAGCGCGCTGAAGTCGTCGAGGTCGATGAAGAACACCGCGCCGTGATGCCGCGACCAGTCGCTGGTGCGCAAGGCCTGTTGCAGACGGTCGATGAAGAGTCGGCGATTGGGCAGCTTGGTCAGCACATCGAAGTAGGAGAGGCTGTGGATCTGGGCCTCGGCCTGCTTGTGCCGGGAGAGGTCCTCGAAGGCGCCGACATAATGGCTGACGCGACCTTCCTCGTCGGTGACCACCGAGATGTGCAACCATGCTGGATAGATCTGACCGTTCTTGCGCCGGTTCCAGATCTCGCCTTGCCATTGCCCGTGCTGGTTGAGCGCTTGCCACAGCTCGCGATAGAAGACGGCCTCGTGGCGCCCCGACTTGAGCAAGGCGGGCGTCTGTCCGATGACCTCGTCCTGGCGATAGCCGGTGGTCTCGCGGAAGGCGCGATTGACGCGCAGGATGCGTTGCGCCGCATCGGTGACGACCATCGCCTGACGGGTCTCGAAGGCGGTGGCGGCGATGCGCATCTCGCGCTCCGCCTCTTTCTGCCGCGTGATGTCCTCGGTGAAGATGACGATGCCGCCAATCGATGCATCGGCCCGATACCAGGGCCGCACCTCCCAGCGTTGCCACTGGGTGCGGCCATCGGGGCGGATGAAACAATCGCTCTCGGCACGCAGCACCTCGCCGCGCAGGGCGCGTTGATGGATCTCGCGCCAGCGTTGCGGGATCTCGGGAAAGACCTCGTAATGACCGCGGCCGGCGAGATCTTGCCGGGGCAGCGAGTAGTCCTTCAGCCACCGGTCGCTGACCATCATGAAGCGCAGCTCGGTGTCGAACATCGCCAGCGCCGCCGGGGCGTGCTGAATGAACAGTCGCTGCCGGGCCTCGCTTTCGAGCAGGGCGGTTTCGGTCTGCTTGCGGGCGTCGATATCCTTGATGACGGCGATGAAATAGTCGGGCCGACCGCGCTCGTCACGCACCAACGCCAGGGTCAGATAGGCCCAGAGCACCCGGCCATCCTTGCGCCGGTAGCGCTTTTCCAGCGCGTCATTGTTGCGCTCGCCGTCGAGGATGGCACGCACCAAGGCCAGCTCCGCAGCCAGGTCGTCGGGATGCGTGAGATCCTGGAACCGGCGCGTCATCAGCTCGGCGGCGGAATAGCCCAGGATGGCGCAGAGCTTCTGGTTGACCCGCAGCCAGCGCCCGTCCGTCGCCACCTGCGCGATGCCCATCGCCGCCTGCTCGAAGGTGGCCAGGAAACGCGCCTCGCTGCGCTCGAGCTGGCGCTGGCGGACCGACAACATGGCGGAGAGCAGCAGCGCGGTGACGGCGACAAAGGCGACACCCTTGTACTGCTGCCACTGCACCAGCTGCGCGGTATCCTGGGCGTATAGACCGAGCAGCCAGTCGGACAGGGCGATCCACAGGCTGCCGAAGGCGAGATAGACCAGGATGATCACTGTCGTGGCGCGGTTCCAACGCATGCCAGGGTTCCATGGCCGGTGATGGTGGCACGATTATGCCGCAACGCGGCGGTGCGTGCAGTCGGCCGAACCTTCGCCGCGACAGGATTACCAGGCAATCCTCGGCTCGGTGAATCTCTCCAGGAATTCGAGCCACGCGAAGTGCGTCGGATCATCGTTGGCGATCACGAGATGCGCGACGAGCTGCGCGACGAGCAAATCGTCATCCTGCGCATCTGGCATCCCCGGGGGAATCGTTGAAACGGCAAATGCGTAAGCTGGTCAGTGCCTTGAGGATCGCCCAGCGGTTCGGGTTTAGCATCGCGAGCAATGCCTCTTCGCTGAGAAAGGTGAATCGACAGCCTTGCTGTTCGCCGCGAAACGCGGCTTTCATGCGGTCCTTGACCGCGTCGAGATCGGAGACTCCAATCGTCAGTGTCGCCATCGCCGCAGATTCCTCACTGTTGGCTGACATCGGCCCAGCAATCCCCGATGAGCTGATCGATGCCATCACATTGATACGGCATCTCGCGTTCGCCAAGATACTTGTGGTCGCCCTTGCCCGCTTCGTTGTCGTAGCGCAGCACGCACACCTCATCGACAATCAGGGCAAGACGGTACTTGTAGCCATGCGCGCTCCCAAGCAGAGGAGCGGGATCGGCCCGCGCGCGTAGGCGCTCGCCGATCGCCCCGATGCGCGCGCACGGCGTCGCGGCTGGCTGTTCATTTGGGACAGTTAGGGCCGTCAGAACTTTGGAGATCAGGGGAGATCAGGCTGCTGCGTCCCTGAGTTCGTGGCGAATCGCGCGTTCCATCAGTGCATTGAGACTGATCCCTTCGGCCTGCGCTACGGTGGTGGCGGCCTGATGTAGCTCGGGCGGTAGGCGTACGACGAATTTACCGCTGGCCGGCTTGCGTACGGGACGGCCATGTTTCTCACACATCGCGACGAAAAAGTCCAAAGATGCCTTGAACTCACGGCGCAGCTCCTCGGGATTCTTGCCATAGAAATCCGCGCCGCCATTGAGGCCCTGAATCTCGCCTCGGAATTCATCGGTCTCTGGGTTGTACCGGATGACGGCGGTATAGCCGTCCAATGTCATGGTGTTCATCATGGTGGAGTCACCCCATGGTCGGCTAGCCAATCACGCACTGCCGCGACTGCGCCCTTGTCCATCACCGGCGTCGGATGTGGTTTGTGCAGCACGCGGGTCTCGTCAAACAGCAGTATGCCGATGCGCGAGCCTTCGCGGTTGTACTCGATCGTGGCGCCGAGCGCTTCCAGCAGCGCGAGCACATCCTGGAATTTCACGCTGCCCGAGACTGGGCGCTTGAAAAGCAGTTCAAGCGTTTTGGCATGCTTGCGTTTCACCTTTCGGATAGTATCGCTACTTGATACTACTGACAAGGATTGCCTGTCATCCCTTCATTTCACGCCTGGTGGTTTTCTGGTGCTTGAACTGTTCAAGAGACAGGGCGCGGTCATAGTTGCTGGCCTGGGCATGGGCCTTGAGCATGGCCGCGTCCCAGGCGGTCGATTGCAGAATCGGCCCAGAAATCCCCGATGAGCTGATCGATGCCATCACATTGAGGCCGTCAAGCCCGCCAGCCACTGGCGTTGCTGCTCCTTGCGGCGGCGCTGCTCCAGGGCCTGATGAATGCGTTCGCGAACCTGCTCGAAGGCCAGCGTTTTGGCGGGATGGATGGCCTCGCACAGCAGCAGGTGGAAACCGAGTTCGGACTCGAGCACGCCGCTGAGTTGGCCTTCCGCGAGGCCGAAGAGGGCGGCATCCAGGGCCGGGTAGAGCTGACCGGGTTTCAGCGTGCCGAGTTGGCCGCCTTCCATCGCGGTGGGGCATTCGGAGTGCTTGCGGGCCTCGTCGATGAAGGCGTTGAGTAAGGCCGCAGGATCATCGGCCTGCGTGCCAGCCTGTGTGCTAGCTTGCGCGTCAGGTGTGCCAGTTTGTGCATGGGCCGGCGTGCCGGCCTGGGTGCCAGCCTGGGCGCTAGCTTGTGCG
>NZ_JBKHDN010000214.1:0-4611 GCF_046541315.1 Halochromatium sp.
GACAGCATGAGCCGAACCCCTGATGATGCCCCCTTCCTGTCACTGCCGATCGCCGTGGCCACGGTCTCCGACAGCCGGACCGCCGACGATGACACCTCGGGCCACTATCTGCGCGAGCAGCTGACCGCCGCTGGCCATCGGCTCGCCGAGCAGGTCATCTGCAGGGATGATGTCTACCAGCTGCGCGCATTGTTCTCGCGCTGGATCGCCGATCCCGAGGTGCAGGTGGTGATCAGCACCGGCGGCACCGGCATCACCGGCCGCGACAGCACGCCAGAGGCGATCGCGCCCTTGTTCGACAAGACCATCGACGGCTTCGGCGAGCTGTTCCGGCAGATCTCGTTCGACGAGATCGGCGCCTCGACCGTGCAATCGCGCGCCGTTGCCGGCATCGCCAACGGCACCCTGCTGTTCTGCCTGCCCGGCTCAACCGGCGCCTGCCGCACCGCCTGGGAACGGATTCTGCAACCGCAGCTGGACAGCCGGACCCGGCCCTGCAACTTCGCCCAGCTCATCGCGCGCTTCGGCGAGCGCTGATCCCGATGACCAAGGGTGCGACTCACAACCAGGCCACTGCGGCCAGCGGCGCCTCGGGCGACAGCGCGACCGACACGGCCACCGCCACCTCGGTGACCGCCGCATCGGGCAGCCGATCCTCCACCAAGCGTGCGAACGACTGCGAGCCGGGCCAGGCCATGGCAGGGTCGCCAGCCGCCAAACCGCTCAGCGTCGAAGCCGCTTCGGCACAACTGCTCGCCGCCGCCCGGACCATCGAAGGCAGCGAGCGGTTGCCGACCTCGGACTGCCTCGGCCGCGTGCTCGCGGAGCCGGTCATCAGCGGCACCGATCTACCGGGCTGGGACAACAGCGCGATGGACGGCTACGCACTGCGCGCTGCCGATCTGCAAGCCGGTGGCGGCTGGCTGCCGGTCAGTCAGCGCATCGCCGCCGGCCAGTGCGGCACGCCGCTCGCGCCCGGCACCGCCGCGCGCATCTTCACCGGCGCGCCGCTGCCCGAGGGCGCCGACAGCGTCGTCGTGCAGGAGGTCTGCGAGCCGGAGGGCGATGGGGTGCGGATCAACGCCGAGGTCGCTCCTGGCGCCAACATCCGTCGGCGCGGCGAGGAACTGCGAGCGGGCACCGAGGTGCTTGCGGCCGGGACGCGGCTCGGACCCCAGCATCTGGGGCTTGCCGCGGGCGTCGGCGCCGCGCAGTTGCGCGTCTATCGCCGGCTGCGCGTGGCCGTGTTCGCCAGCGGTGACGAGCTGGCGATGCCCGGTGATTCCTTGGGACCCGGCCAGATCTACAACTCCAATCGGTTCCTGTTTCGCGCCTTGCTGCAGGCGCTCGGCTGCGAGCCGATCGATCTCGGCATCGTCAAGGATGACCGCGAGGCGACGCTCGCCGCGCTCGGCACCGCCGCCGAACAGGCCGACTTGGTCATGGCCAGCGGCGGCGTCTCGGTCGGCGACGAGGACCATGTGCGCCCGGCGGTCGAGCAGCTCGGCCACCTCGATCTCTGGCGGGTGGCGATGAAGCCCGGCAAACCGTTCGCGTTCGGGCACATCGGCGAGACGCCGTTCATTGGCAGTCCTGGCAATCCGGTCTCGCTGTTCGTGACCTTCTGCTTGTTCGCACGGCCGTTCATCGAGCGGATGCAAGGCGTGCAGGATGCCAAACTCCCCACCCCGCTCATGCTCCCCTCCGGCTTCGCGCTGACCAAGCCGGCCAAACGTCGCGACTATCAACGCGCGCGGCTGGAGTTCGATGGCGCCGGACAGGCATCCATCCAGCGCTTCCACAGCAGCTCATCGGCCGCCCTGAGTTCGCTGACCTGGGCCAATGGACTGGTCGTCATCCCGCCGGGCGCGACCATCGCGATCGGCGATCCAGTCGCCTTTCTGCCGTTCGCCGGGCTGGTGCCTGGCGATCGGGGCCTCTAAGACGATTTCTGTCAACGCTTAGACCGCCTTGCTGGTCTTTTCGCTCGCCTAAGGGATACGCCGACATGATCCAAGTGCGCTACTTCGCCAGTCTGCGCGAGCAGCTCGGGCGCGAGGCCGAAGCGATCGAGCCGAGCGTGGCAACCACCGTCGCCGAGCTGAGGGCGTTCCTCCGTGCCCGTGGCGAGCCTTGGGCATCCGCGCTCGCGCCAGGGCAGCGCATTCTTGCAGCAGTCAATCAGGCGATGGCACGCCCCGAGACGCCCGTCGCCGAGGGTGATGAAGTCGCCTTTTTCCCACCCGTGACGGGCGGGTAAGCGGTCCCACCACCCCGGTGCCGAGGTCGAGCGCGTCAGTCAGCTGTCGGACTTGGGATCGCTCGCTGATGCGAGCGCAGGCCAATGATCGCCAAGAAGCGCATCCCGGTCCCAAGGGCAGACCTCTGGAAACGCATCGTAGTCCAGCGGCGTCTCGGCGACCGCTAGGTCGACCGCGTCTGGATAAGCGCTGTTGATTAGGGCTTCGAGCTGTGCGCCGAGGCTCGGATTCTCAGCCAACAGGCGCTGGATCGAGCGGCGCTGGGTGTTGATCGTCGCGCGCCAAGATTTCCGATAGGGATAGTCCGCTTGATAGCGCCACTTCAACAGATGCCCGATCAGTACCGCCAAGCGGCTCTCCAAGGCGCGACGCTCGCGCTTTCCCAAGTCCTCGACCTCCTCGGCTAGATGCGCGATGTCGAGCGCCGCGTAGCAGCCAGCGCGCAATAATCTGGCCTGTTCATCAGACCAGGCGTAGAAGTCGGTCTCATAGTCGGTCGTCAACGCTGCCAGGACTCCTCAATGGTCGGCTCAGGGGCTCAGCTTGGCACTCTCGCGTGTTGGGAGCCACCTTGGGCCAACGCGCTCACTGACCAAGATAGACCTCGATCACCCGGGGATCGTTCTGCACCTCGTCCATGCTGCCCTCGGCCAGTACCGAGCCCTGGTGGAGCACGGTGACGCGTTGGGCGATCGAGCGCACGAAGTCCATGTCGTGCTCGACGACGACCACCGTCTGCTTGCCGGCGAGCGAGGTCAGCAGCTCGCCAGTGCGCTCCATCTCCTGATGGGTCAGGCCGGCGACCGGCTCGTCGACCAGCAGCAGATGCGGGTCTTGCATCAGCAGCATGCCGATCTCGAGCCATTGCTTCTGGCCATGCGCGAGGGCGCCGGCCTCGCGCCGCGCCTGTTCCTGGAGCCCGACGATACCGAGCACCTCGTCGATGCGATCGCGCTGAGCGCCGGTCAGCCGCGCGAACAGCGTCGGGAACACGCGCTTATCGGCGGCCATCGCCAGCTCCAGGTTCTCGAACACGCTGTGATGCTCGAACACGGTCGGCTTCTGGAACTTGCGCCCGATGCCGACCTCGGCGATCTCCGGCTCGGTCAGCTTGAGCAGGTCGATCTTCTGGCCGAAGAAGGCGCTGCCCGAATCCGGCCGCGTCTTGCCGGTGATGATGTCCATCATCGTCGTCTTGCCGGCGCCGTTCGGGCCGATCACGCAACGCAGCTCACCGGCATCGACATAAAGGTTCAGCTCATCGATCGCCTTGAAGCCATCGAAACTGACGTTCAGCCCTTCGAGATAGAGGATCGGGCCGTGACTGACATCCAATTCCAGATCCTTGGCGCGGATCATGAAATCGAACTGTCGATCGCGGCGGGTGAGTTCCTTGAAATCATCGCCGAACCCACGGAAGACCTGTTTCGGGCCGCTGAAATCGAAGGTGCGATCGCTGCGCAGCAGGTCGCGCTCCGACCCGCGACCGGAGGCCCTGCTTGCCGGGCGTCCCGCTTCGCCGTTCAAACCCGTTCGGCTGCTCGGAATGCTGTCGTTGCCGAGGCCGGGCTCGCGACCAAGCGTCCGTTCGCTGCTCGGGCTCGTCTCACTGCTCGCGCTCATGCTGGCCCCAGTGCTCGGGCTCGTTTCGCTGTCCAGCCTGTTGTCGCTGCCGGTCATCGACTCGCGGCCCCGCGCGGACTCGCTATCCGTCTGTGACTCGCTCGACGGGCTCATGCGCCTGCCCCCTGCATCGTCTCGGATTCGGCGCGCCGGCGCCTCAAGCGCGTCAGCAGTCCGGCGATGCCTGCGGGCAGGAATACGGTGACCAGCACGAACAGCCCGCCGAGCACGAACAGCCAGGCCTCGGGGAAGGCGCCGGTGAACACCGTCTTGCCGTAGTTGACCAACACCGCGCCGATCACGGCGCCGTACAAGGTCGCGCGCCCACCGATGGCCACCCAGACCACCAGCTCGATCGAGTTCAGCGGCGAGAACTCGCCGGGATTGATGATGCCGACCTGCGGCACATAGAGCGCACCCGCTACCCCGGCCAGCACCGCCGAGAAGGTCCAGATCGCCAGTTTGACCCGGTCCACGCGATAGCCGATGAAACGCACCCGCGACTCGGCATCGCGCACCGCGACCGCGACCCGGCCGAGCTTGGAGGTGACGATCCAGCGGCAGGCCCAGTAGCCGAGCGCCAGCGCCAGGGCCGAGGCCAGGAACAAGCCAATGCGCGTGGCGTCCGCCTGCAGATCGAAGCCGAGCAGATCCTTGAAATCGGTCAGGCCATTGTTGCCGCCGAAGCCCATCTCGTTGCGGAAGAAGGCCAGCATCAGCGCATAGG
>NZ_JBKHDN010000215.1:0-4593 GCF_046541315.1 Halochromatium sp.
GCAAGTCACTGATTCGATTGGTGCGCGAGGGGGGACTCGAACCCCCACGGGATCACCCACTGGAACCTAAATCCAGCGCGTCTACCAATTCCGCCACCCGCGCAAGAGCAGCCCGACCACCAGGGGACGGGAACAGCGGCCATCGGGAAGTCTACCGACTTTCATGCCCAGCGACCACATCCGGCGTCAGCCTGGCTGGCCGCCGCGTTCGACCGCGCGCTCGCGCCCAGGCTTGCTTTTTGACCGCGAACATAGGATGGTCTCGCGATCATCGTTCACTCGGGGATCGGGATGCACATCCTGCGTTCACCCTGCGGGCTGGCCGTCGCGTTCGCAGAGAACCCGGAGGTCCTGCCCGAGTTGCGGAATATCGAGAGGCAAGTGGTGTTCTCGGGTCGGGGCGTTTCGATTGCCGAGTGCTGATCCCGGGTATCCAGGTCCCGGGTATCCAGGTCCCGGGTATCCAGGGCCCTCAGCTGACACAGATCAGGATTGATGCCGATCAATCATCGCCCATGCGACCCTGACCGGCATCAGGCGATCAGGCGTTTTCATCCCGCCTGCCCCCAGTCAGCTCGCCGCCTCTGCCGGCTGGCATTGACCTGCGACGAACAAGACCGATATCCGCAGCCAAGATAGCCCACTCGACCGACCGCAAGAGGATCTTCGATGGATCTCGCAGACAAAACCGCGCTGGTGACAGGTGCTAACTCCGGACTTGGCAAGGCGGTCGCGCGAGCGCTCGCGGCCAGGGGCGCGCGCGTGCTGATGGTCGCCCGCGACCGGGAGCGCGGCGAGGCCGCGCGCGCGGAGCTTGAAGCGGCCACCGGCAATTCGGGTCTTGAGCTGCTGCTCGCGGACCTGAAGTCGCAGGCCCAGGTACGCGCCCTCGCCGCCGAGGTCAAGGAGCGCGCGCCGGCATTGGACTTTCTGGTCAACAACGCCGGCACCGCCTTTCCGAAACGCTGTCTGACCGAGGACGGCATCGAATGCACCCTGGCGGTCAATCACCTCGCGCCGTTCATCCTGACCAACCTGCTGTTCGATCAACTCAAGGCCGCCGCGCCATCCCGTATCGTCAACGTCGGCACTCGCATCAATGAGTCCATGGAACTCGGCGACCTGAACTGGGAAGGTCGCTCGTTTCGCATGATGCGCGCCTATGTCGAGTCGAAGCTCGGCATGCTGCATGTCACGCGTGAATTCGCCAAACGCATCAAGGGCAGCGGCGTCACCATCAACTGCGTCTTTCCCGGCGTGTTCAAATCCAACCTCGGCGGGACCGACGGCGCCCAGGGACTGTTCTGGAAATCGGTCAGCCTGCTCCTCGGTTGGGCGCTCGCGCAACCCGAGCAAGCCGCCGAGCGCGTGATGTATCTGCTCGAGTCGCCCGAGGTGGCGGAGATCAGCGGCGAATACTTCGGCGATTGCCAAGTCATCGCGATGCCGGCCCAGGTGCGCGATCCGGCCGCCAACGCGCGCGTCTGGGAGATCAGCGAACGCCTGGCGAATCTCGACGAGGTCTAGCCGCCGGATCAGCGCAACCCGGCACCCCTCGCGCTTCGGCCAGCGCGCATCAACCGGGCAACCGCTGCTCGGCAGGCCGGGCGGCACGGAACAGCCGAAAGAAGTTCTCGCTGGTGATCTCGGCCAGGGCCTCGACCGAGAGGCCGCGTAGCGCGGCGATGCGCGCGGCGACATGGGAGACGAAGCGCGGCTCGTTCTTCTTGCCGCGATAGGGCACCGGCGCCAGGTAGGGCGAATCGGTCTCGATCAACAGGCGATCGAGCGGGACCGACTGCGCCACCTCGCGCAGCGCGGCGGCGTTCTTGAAGGTGAGGATGCCGGAAAACGAGAGATAGAATCCCAGATCCAGGGCCTGCTTGGCCATCTCCCAGGTTTCGGTGAAGCAGTGCATGACGCCGCCCGCCTGTTCGGCACCGGCGGCGCGCATCAGCGCGATGGTGTCCTCGCGGGCGTCACGGGTGTGGATGATCAGCGGCTTCGCGAGCCGGCGCGCGGCCTCGATATGGGTCGCGAAGCGCTGGCGCTGCCAGCCGAGATCGCCGTCATTGTAGTGGTAGTCGAGTCCGGTCTCGCCGATCGCAACCACGGCGGGGTCGGACCCCAGCCGCACCAGCTCCTCGACGGATGGCTCTTGACCACCCTGCTCGCTCGGATGCACACCGAGCGAGACCGAGATGTCCGGATGGTCCTTCACCCGCTGGCACATCGCCGGGTAGTGCTCGAGGTCGATGCAGACGCAGAGCATGTGTTGCACGCCCTCTGCGCGCGCTTGTGCCAGCATGGCATCGAAATCGCCGGCATAGGGGGTCAGATCGACCCGGTCGAGGTGGCAATGAGAATCAACGAACATCGATGAATCACCTTGGGGGCATCAGGCCTGCGGGGCATGACCTCAGAGCGTATGAGTCGGGCCTTGGGGTTCGGTTCCCGCCGACAGGTACTGCTCGAAGATCTGGCGAATATCCTGGTTACCCTGCGCGTTGAACTGGATACCGACGCCCGCGACGCGATTGCCCTCGGCGCCCTGCGGGGTCATCCAGATCACCTTGCCGGCCACCGGGATACGCTCTGGCTGATCCAGGAGCTGGACGAGGAGAAACAGCTCGTCGCCGAGTCGATAGGGCGTGCTCGTCGGCACGAACAGCCCACCGTTCTTGACGAACGGCATGTAGGCGGCATGCAGGGCGGACCGATCCTCGATGACCAGGCTCAGGATATGGTTTCGCCTCTCGACCTGCTCGGCTGGCATCGCTGTTGAATCCTCCGTTCTCGATCCGGACCTCGATGGGGAGTCGATCAGGCGCGCATCCCGGCGAGTCGAGCCCAGCGCACCAGCAGGGCCTCGAACAGCAGTTGCTTGTTGATCGGCGCCTCGATCATCGTGCGTGCCTGGAGCAACCGCTGCAACAGCCGGTGCCCGGCGGCGGGCTCGATCCGTTCGGCGAGCGCACTCAGCTCAGGCCGCGCGTCCGGATTGATCAGCCGCGCCGGCGACGGAGCGACCGCCACCCGCAAGAGGTCGGTCAGCCAATCGATCAGCGCCGCGAGCACCGCCGCCGCATCGAGCCGTTGCCACTCATTGGCCACCGCAATCGGGTCATGCTCGCCGCGGGCGACCCCGATGATGTCATCGATCAGGCGCTGGCGCAGCGCCAGCGCCTCCGGGGTCGCCAGCGCCAGGGCGCGCAACGGCGCGCCATGCGCGAGCGCAAGACAGCGCGCGGCCTGGGAGACCTGCGCCTTAGCCTGTTCGGCGAGGCGCGCTTCCAGCCAGGGCAAGGCCACCGACTGCGGCGGCACCGGCAGGTTGATCCGCTGGCAACGGCTGCGGATGGTCTGACTCAGGCGTTGCGGCTGCTCGGTGACCAGCACCCAGACGCTGGAGGCGACGGGCTCTTCCAGGGTCTTCAAGAGGCTATTGGCGGCGAACGGATTCATCGCGTCGGCCGGCACCAACGTCAAGACTTTCACCGCGCCGCGCGTCGGTGTCAAGGTTTCGCGGGCACAGAGGTGACGCACCTGCTCGACGCGAATCTCCGCGCTGGCGGCCTCGGCATCGGGGACCAGCAGCAGATGATCCGGATGATGACCAGCGCCCAACAGCACGCATTCGGGGCAAACGCCACAGGGCCTTGTCGCGAGATCGGCCGCACCGCAGAGCAGCAATCCGGCGAGGCGCTCGGCGAGCAGGCGTTTACCGACCCCCAGCGGACCGGCGATCAGCAACGCCTGCCCCAGCCGCGCCTGCCGATGCGCCCGCGCCAAGCGTTGCCAGATCGGCTCCAGCCAGGGCGGTAACGGCTCCGGCCATGGGCGTGCTGTCGGCGTCGGAGCCATCGTCAATCAAGGCCCGGCGCGCCGGCACCCGCGCGCTGGCGCCCAGCGAACAGGCGGGCGGCGAGACAGGCGCGGATCTCAGCCGCCACCGCTTCCTCGCTCCGATCGGCGCGGATCAGACACACGCGCTCGGCGCAGCGCTCGGCGATCGCCAGATAGGCGGCTCGCACGCGCTCGAAGAAGGCGAGATCCTCGACCTCGAAGCGGTCCGGCGCCGAGCGCTGACGCGCGCGCGCCAGTCCACTGGCCACCGGCAGATCCAGGATCAGGGTCAAGTCGGGTTGCAGCCCACGTTGCACGAAACGCTCCAGCTCGGCGATCCGCGCCCGCTCCAGGCCGCGGCCGCCGCCCTGATAGGCGTAGGTGGCATCGGTGAAACGATCGCAGACCACCCAGCGGCCGGCGTCGAGCGCGGGCTCGATACAGCGCGCCAGATGATCGGCCCGCGCCGCGAACATCAGCAACAGCTCGGCCTCGGCGCTCAACCCGCTCTCCGCGGCATCAAGCAGCAACCCGCGAATCCGTTCCGCAGCCGGGGTTCCGCCCGGCTCGCGGGTGACCACCGGATCGATCCCCTGCCCCCGCAGCCAGTCGACCAAGCGCGCGAGCTGCGTCGACTTGCCGGCGCCTTCGCCGCCCTCGAGGGTGATGAACCGGCCGCGATCCTCGGCTGCGGACAGGCGCATCGGCGCGGGGAGCGGCGAGCCGGGCGACGCTCCGGCCGATGAG
>NZ_JBKHDN010000216.1:0-4565 GCF_046541315.1 Halochromatium sp.
TGGCGACGAATTCGTCGGCGATCGCGTACTGCCGCTCGACCTCGTCGAGATGGGCATTGCCATCGCCCTCGACCAGCTCGCAGTTGTTGGCCATGCGTGCATGCATGGCCGCCTTCCAGGCGCGGTTGGTCTTGTTGTCGAGCAGGCTGTCCGGGGTCAGCGCGGCGGCCGCTGCGGCGGCGACGAAATGATCGGCTTGCGCGAGCCAGTCGGTATCCTTGCCGCAGTCGGTATAGGTCTTGGTCGACCAGGCCTTGGCCGCGCGGTAGGCGTCCTCGAGTTCCGGCGCCGAGGCGTCCTCGCGCAGCCCGGTGTCGATCGCGCGCTTGACGCGCTCATCGCGGCTGAGATGCACGAGACTTTGCGCGAAGCGCAGTCCGATGATCCGCTGCTGGTCGACGGGGAGCTTCTCCAACAGGTCACGGAGGTCTTGGTCGTTACGGATGGTCGCCATGAGGGGAGGTCTCCAAGGGGTCTTGTGCCGCCGAGAGGATCGCGCTCGGTCGTGGCTGGCGCCTGGACTAGCGCCTGGACTAGCGCCTGGACCGGGCGCGTACGGCCTGATCCCGCAACGGGCCCGCGACGGCGCGGGTCAGCATCGCCTACTATCTGGCTTCCACCGCCCAAGCCGCATTGACGTGAATCACAGCCCATGAAGCGAACCGTTTTCTTCGTCTCCGAGAGTACCGGCATCACCGCCGAGACCCTCGGCCAGAGTCTGCTCTCGCAGTTCGATAACGTCGATTTCGAGCGGGTCTACATGCCCTACATCAACACCGAGGCGCGCGCGCGGGCGCTGACGCAGCGCATGCACGAGGCCGCCGAGCGCGACGGTGCTCGCCCGCTGGTGTTCTCGACCATGCTCGATGCCGGGATTGCCGCGATCCTCAAGCAGGGCGATTGTTTTCACCTCGAACTGTTCGAGCAATTCGTCGAGCCCTTGAGCGCGGAACTCGGGGTCACCCCCAGCCGCGAGTCCGGGCGCAGTCATGCCATCACCAAACCGAGCATGTACACCAAGCGCATCGAGGCGATCAATTTCGCGATGGCCAACGACGATGGCGTGCGTCCGGATAATTTCCGCCACGCCGATGTGGTTCTGGTCGGCGTCTCGCGCTCGGGGAAGACGCCGACCTGCCTCTATCTGGCGATCCACTATGGGCTGCGCGCGGCCAATCATCCGCTCACCGAGGACGACTTCGAGCGCGAGGCCCTGCCGCCCGAGATCGGCGCGGTGAGGGAGAAGGTGTTCGGGCTCACCATCGAGGCGCGCCGACTGCATCTGATCCGCGAGGAGCGCCGGCCCGGCAGCGAGTACGCCTCGCTGGCGCGCTGCCGCAACGACATCCGCCTCGCGCACGAGATGCTGGGCCGGCTCGGCGTGCCGGTGCTGGATACCACCAGCCAGTCGATCGAGGAGATCTCGGCGCAGGTGCTGCGCGGTCTGCGCAATTCCGGGCAACACTGAGGCGGCCATCGGGAAACCGCCATTGAGATACGGCTGCCGAGCGCCGATAATGCCGCGCTTTCATCGGAGTCTCGATGCGCGACTCGGGCCAGACGCCGACCCAGCGCGCTGAGCGAGCGCCTGCGCATGCGAGTCCCCGCTGTGAACCCATCAAGCGAGATCAATCGGAAGCGACTGTGATGAAGCTCGGTATACCAAGAGAGACGCTCGCCGGCGAACGGCGTGTCGCGACCACCCCCGACATCGCCAAGAAGCTCATCGCGAAAGGCTTTGAGGTCTTACTCGAATCTGGCGCCGGGGTCGCCGCGCATTACCCTGATGCGGCTTACGCCGAGGTCGGCGTGCAACTGGTCGAGCGCGATGCCTGCTTCGCTGCCGATATCGTGTTGAAGGTGCGCCGCCCGAGCGAGGAGGAGGCGAGCGCGCTGCGCTCCGGCAGCGTCTACATCGGCCTGGTCGAGGCCTGTGGCGAGGACCCGCTGCTCTCGCGCATGGTCGAGAGCGGCGTGCGGGTGCTGGCGATGGAGCGCATGCCGCGCATCTCGCGCGCGCAGTCGATGGACGCGCTCTCGTCGCAGAGCAACATCGCCGGTTATCGCGCGGTGATCGAGGCCGCCGCGCACTATGGTCGCTTCTTGCCGATGATGATGACCTCGGCGGGCGCGGCGAAACCGGCGCGGTTGGTGGTGCTCGGCGCCGGTGTCGCGGGCCTGCAGGCGATCGCCACCGCGCGCCGGCTCGGCGCCGACGTGCTCGCCTACGATGTGCGCTCGGAGACCAAGGAGCAGATCGCCTCGCTCGGTGCCAAGCCGATCGAACTGGATCTCGGCGAGAGCGGTGCCGGCGAGGGCGGCTATGCCAAGGAACTCTCGGCCGAGGCCAAGGAACGGCAGCAACAGCTACTCGCCGATGAGTTGGCCAAGGCGCATATCATCATCACCACCGCGCTCATCCCCTGTCGGCCCGCGCCGGAGCTGATCACCACCGAGGTGGTCGAGCGCATGCGTACCGGCTCGGTGATCGTCGATCTGGCGGCGGCCAATGGCGGCAACTGCAAGCTCTCGGAGCCCGATCGGGTCATCGAGCATCAGGGCGTCATCATCGTCGGTCACACCAACTATCCGTCGCGGGTGCCGGCCGATGCGAGCGCCTTTTATGCCAAGAATCTCTCAAACCTGCTCGAGATCATGGTCGCTCCCAGCGATAGCGGCCCGGTGCTCAAGGATCTGACCCAGGACGAGATCACCGCGGCCATGCTGATCGAGCGCTGAGCGATCAGTTTCCCAATGCAAAGGTTGAACGCCTGCGCGCGAAGCCTGGCTCGACGCACCGCGCGGCTCGCGCTCATCACCCAACCGCTGCCCTTCACTCATCAATGGAGTCCCCCGGATGCCTGAATCCATCCTCGCGCTCTACGTCTTCGTGCTCGCCTGTTTTATCGGCTATTACGTGGTCTGGGGCGTCACGCCATCGCTGCATACGCCGCTGGTGGCGCTGACCAATGCCATCTCCGGCATCGTGCTGGTCGGCGCCTTGCTGGTCACCGGGCTGGAAGAGGCCGGCATCGCCGCCTCCTTCTTCGGCTTTCTCGCAGTGCTGCTCGCAAGCATCAATGTCTTTGGCGGCTTTCTGGTGACGCACCGCATGCTGTCGATGTTCAAGAAGAAGAAACGGGGCTGATCAGCGATGGAACTGCCACTCTCTCCAACCACGCAGGCGCTGGCCTATCTGGTCTCGGCGATCCTGTTCATCTTCGCGCTCAAGGGGCTGACCCATCCGTCCACCGCGCGCCGGGGCAACCTGTTCGGCATGCTCGGCATGGCGATCGCGCTCGGCGCCACCCTCGCCGGTGCCGAGGTGCAGGGCTATTGGCTGATCGGTATCGCCGGCGCCATCGGCGCGGTGATCGGCATCGTCGTCGCGCTGCGCATCCAGATGACGGCGATGCCGCAATTGGTCGCCGCGCTGCATAGCTTCGTCGGCATGGCGGCGGTGCTGGTGGCGATCGGCACCTTCATCAATCGCGCCCAGGCCGGCACGCTAGATGCGCTGCTCATGGGCGAACTCTCGGCCGGCATCGTCATCGGCGCCATCACCTTCACCGGCTCGGTGATCGCCTTCGCCAAGTTGCAGGGCCTCATGTCCGGGGCGCCGATCAAGTTCTTCGGGCAGCATGCGCTGAACGCGTTGATCGCGGTCGCCACCGTCGCGCTGGCAGTGGACTTCGCGACGACCGGCAGCTGGGTCTCGCTGGTGTTGATGACGCTCTTGGCCTTCGCCCTCGGCGGCACCCTGATCATCCCGATCGGCGGCGCCGACATGCCGGTGATCATCTCGATGCTGAACAGCTACTCGGGCTGGGCGGCGGCGGCGACCGGCTTCACCTTGCACAACAATCTGCTGATCATCGTCGGCGCGTTGGTCGGCTTCTCCGGCGCGATCCTCTCCTACATCATGTGCCGCGCGATGAACCGCAGCATCATCAACGTCATCTTCGGCGGTTTCGGCACCGACAGCAGCGGTGGCGGCAGCGCCGGCGCGGTCGCCGCCGAGAAGGGCGTCAAATCGGCCTCGGTCGAGGATGCCGTGTACTGGATGGAGGATGCCAACCGCGTCATCGTGGTGCCCGGTTACGGCATGGCCGTGGCCCAGGCCCAGCATGCGCTGAAGGAGATGATGGAATTGCTCCAGGCGCGCGATGTGGAAGTGAAGTTCGCCATCCATCCGGTCGCCGGTCGCATGCCCGGCCACATGAACGTGCTGCTGGCCGAGGCCGACATCCCCTACGATCAGGTCCAGGAGATGGACGAGATCAACCCGGCCTTCCCGAGCACCGACGTGGTGCTGGTGGTGGGCGCCAACGATGTCGTCAATCCAGCGGCGAAGGAGGACAAGACCAGCCCGATCTACGGCATGCCGATCCTCGATGCCGGCAAGGCACGGCAGGTCTACTTCCTCAAGCGCTCCATGCGTCCGGGCTACTCGGGGGTCGATAACCTGCTGTTCTATCAGGACAACACCTCGCTGATCTTTGGCGATGCCAAGGATACGATCGAGGGAATCGTCGCCTCGCTCAAGGGCGGCGGGCACTGAGCCG
>NZ_JBKHDN010000217.1:0-4431 GCF_046541315.1 Halochromatium sp.
ATCTCTAGCCGCGCCCCGTCCCGCCCGGCATCTGTAGCCGCGCCACGCCCCCCGCCCGGCATCTCTAGCCGCGCCCCGTCCCCGCTCGGCGGAGATTGTGAAGAAAATCACATCCTCGTCCTAAAGTTTCCGCTTGGGCGGCCGTTAACCTTAAGCAACGGCCAACCCAGGTGCCGTTGCGACAGGCCCCGGTGGCCCTAGCCGCCGGCCATCCTGACGCCCTCACCACGCATTCGGAAGGAGCAAACCATGTCCGTCATCAACACCAACATCATGTCGCTGGTCGCTCAGCAGAACCTGAAAGAGAGCCAGAGCAGCCTCACCCAGTCCATGGAGCGCCTGTCTTCCGGCCTGCGCATCAACAGCGCCAGCGACGACGCCGCCGGTCAGGCCATCGCCAACCGCTTCACCTCCCAGGTCAACGGCCTCAACCAGGCGCAGCGCAACGCCAACGACGGCATCTCGATGGCGCAGACCACCGAGGGCTCGCTGAACCAGATCAACGACAACCTGCAGACCATCCGCACCCTGACCGTGCAGGCCCTCAACGGCAGCAACTCGCAGTCCGACCTGGAGTCCATCCAGGACGAGATCGACCAGCGCCTGTCCGAGATCGACCGCATCTCCGCCGAGACCGACTTCAACGGCAGCAAGGTGCTGGCCGAGGGCACGGAGGGCCTGCGCATCCAGGTCGGCGCCAACGACGATCAGATCATCGACATCAATCTGCGCCAGATCGACGTCACCTCGTTGGATCTCAATGGCTTCAATGTGGACGGCAGTAGCGCAACGGATAATCGGGAAGCGACCATTACGGATCTGATCGCCGCCGGCGCCAGCGATGAGGGTAATAATCTACGCGATCATACCGTTACTCATGATAAAGCCACGCTCAATCAGGTCATCGAGGAACTCAGTGAGGGAGATACCGTTCATGTCTCGGGCGGAACGACGTACACCTATGATGCGGCGGCGGGTAACTTCACGTTCACGGATTCGATCAGTGGTAGTGGTGGAATCGCGGAGTTAGCGGATGATCTGACGCCCAATTCTGGCACCGTCGAGGGAACCTATGAGTTCGAGAGCGGGCATTTCGCCGAGTTCGAGGTGCAAGCGGACGGTAACCTCACGATTGATGGGAATGCGGCTTATATCTCAGATGCTGGTTTCTTGACGACCAACAGTAGCGGCGGAACGCAGGCGACATTGACAGATCTGCTTGCCGATGATACGGGCGATGGCACCAATCAATTCGTCGAGATCGACGGTACGCGCTATACCCTCTCCGGCGGCGGCAATGGGGTTTCTTTCGAGAATACAGCGACGACTGCCGATGTTCTGGCAGCGGCAGAAGATGCTCCAGGCGACTACACGGCGGTGACCCTCTCCGATGGATTGACAACCAATCAGATCGACTTTAACAAAGATCTTGTTTATTCCGGAGGCGGATCTCATGACGGGGTTGCCTTTAGTGATCGTAACGGTGACCTGACAACGGTCGAAGAGTTCACGACGCGTTACGAGGTCAATCCTGACGATGGCACAGTGACGGTTGTCGGCGTGACCGAAGGCGACTCCTTTGATGCCAACGAGCGAGATTTCCAAGGCACCGATGTCGATCTGCAAAGAGGCGAAGTGGCGTATATCAACAGCGACGGACTGTTGACCACGGCCGAGACCAGCGCCGGTGACGCGACCGAGGATCCGCTCGCGACCTTGGATTCAGCGATCGCCAATGTCGATAGCTTACGCTCCGAATTGGGTGCAGTGCAAAACCGGTTCACGGACGCCATCACCAACCTCAATACCGTGAGCACCAACCTGTCGGATGCCCGCTCGCGCATCGAGGACGCCGACTACGCGGTCGAGGTGGCCAACATGACTCGGGCCCAGATCCTGCAACAGGCCGGCACCAGCGTCCTGGCCCAGGCCAACCAGATCCCGCAGAACGTGCTCTCGCTGCTGGGGTAAGCTAAGCCCTGATCGCGCCGGGCCAGGGTTGGCCCGGCCGGCTCAACCCCCTCACAACCGGCGCCCTGATGCGCCGGTTTTTTTGTATGATGCGCCGATGGCCAAACACTCCATATCCGCGTCCACGCGACGCCCGCCGCGCCTGCTCTGGGCCAACACCTATTGCCTGCTGGACCGTTCCAGCGGCGCCGCCATGTCGGTGCGCGAGATGCTGCGCCAATTGGTCAAGCAGGGCTACGAGGTCCGGATCCTCGGTGCCACCGTCTTCGACAGCCCCAAGGGCGCCGAGCGCCTGCGCGCGCACTGGGGCGAGCGCCTGGCCGCGCCGCAGCGCTTCGCCGAGATCCCCGATGGCGAGCTGACGCATCAGCTCATCATCACCCGCCAGACCCAACGCGTCGCGCTGAACGCTGTAGAAGCGGACGACTGGCACAATCAATATCTCTATCTGCTGGATCGGTTCAAACCGGATCTGGTCTGGTTCTACGGCGGCCAGACACTGGACTTGCTGATCCCCGCCGAGGCTCGCATACGCGGCATCCCCTCGGCGTTCTATCTGGCCAACGGGTTTTATCGCAACTCGCAGGTCTGGTGTCGGGACATCGACCTGATTCTCACCGACACTCAAGCCACCGCCGAGATGTATCGCGACAGCCTCGGCATCGTCGCCACCCCGGTCGGCAAGTTCATCGACCCGGCGCGCTTCGTCGCCGAGACGCATGAGCGCAAACACCTGCTGTTCATCAACCCGAGCTGGGAGAAGGGCGTCAGCGTGGTGATTCAGCTCGCCCTGCTGCTCGAACAGCGCCGCCCGGACATCACCCTGGAGGTGGTCGAGGCGCGCGGCGACTGGCCGACCTTCCTCAAGCAGATCAGCAGCCGCCTCGGCACCCCGCGCGAGCGCCTGGAGAACGTGCGCCTCACCGCCAACACCGACGACATGCACGCGCTCTATGCGCGCGCACGCGTGCTGCTCGCGCCGAGCCTGTGGTGGGAGAGCGGCGCGCGCGTGCTCGCCGAGGCCATGCTCAATGGCATCCCGGCCATCGTCAGCAATCGCGGCGGCAGCCCCGGCCTGATCGAGGACGGCGGCGTGGTGCTGGACTTTCCCGAGGCCTGCTACGAGCCACCCTATCAGCACCTGCTCAGCGAGGACGAGCTCGAGCCGCTGTACCAGGCCGTGATCGCCTACTTCGACGACGAGGCGCGCTATGAGGAGGCCAGCGAGCGGGCGTTTCGCGTCGGCCGCGACCGGCATCATATCGACGTCAGCACCCGCCGCCTGACCCAAGCCTTCGCGCCGCTGATCAACCAGCGCGCCGGCGACAAAGACTTCCTGCGCGCACAGCGTCAGCAACACAAGCACAAACTCACCGGTCGGGCCGCCAAACCGGACTTCTCGCGGGGGCGCAGTGTCGTTCCGGCAGCCGAAACGACGGTCGCCACGGCGCATGGAAAGGTCCATCTGCGCCGCACCGAGTCGACCGCGCCCGCAGCGCCGGAGCCGATCCCGACCACCCCAGCGTCGCCAGCGCATCCACCCGCGCGCCCATCGGCGCATCCAGCCGCCGTCGCCCAAGCCACCGGCCCCACTGGCCCAGCGCCCACCGGCTCAGCGCCAGACCCGGCGACCGCCACCGCCACACAGGCCAACTTCGACTGGCAACTGCAAGGCCGCGTCGTCGTCCTCGACAACCGCGCCAAACTCCTGCGCAGCGGCGCCTGGGACAGTCTGCGCGAGACCGACGCCTTCAGCCTGGTCGCCTTCGACCCGGCCAGCGAGGTGCCACACCCCGAGCACTTCCAAGACAGCGAGCACGTCCAGGTCTTTCAACACGCGCTGCTCGGCGACGGCCAGCCCGCCACCTTGCATGCCTGCCTCGACCCGGCGCTCAGCAGCACCCTCAAGCCGCTGCCCGACGACCAACTCCCCGCGCACCAACGCCAGGGCGCGCGTGTGCTGACCACGCTGCCGATCAGCACCATCCGCCTCGACAGCATCGAAGGGCTGGGCAGCCTCGACTGGCTGATCCTCGACGACTTGAGCGACGCCATCGCCATCCTCGAGCATGGCGAAACGCAACTGCAACAGACCCTGCTGATCCAGGCCCGCGTCGCCTTCCAGCCCACCCACGAGCGCCAGCCCAGCCTCGCCGAGCTGCAACACTGGATGGCCCGCCACGGCTTTCGCTTCTACCGCTTCAACGACGCCCGCTACCACAGCCTGTTCCCGCAAGACACCGAAGCCAGCCAGCAGCTCGCCAGCGAACTGCAAAGCCTGGAGACGCTGTTCATCCCCAGCGACGACCGCCTCGCCGCGTTCGACGACAGCCGCAAGCAAAAGCTGGTGTTTCTGCTGCACAGCGTCTTCAACGCCCATGATCTCGCCTATCAGGTGATGAGCCAGGTCAATGCGCTGTTGGCGAAGCAGTATCTGCGTTTTGTGGAAGGGCAGGTGGG
>NZ_JBKHDN010000218.1:0-4380 GCF_046541315.1 Halochromatium sp.
CAGCCATGAGCGAAGCGGCCCTGATCGCCCTTGATCCCGGCACCCCGAGCGCCGCCGCCACCCTGACCGATCGCCTGTTCGAGGCCTTGCAACGGGCGATCGTCGAGGGCGAACTTCCCCAGGGCAGCAAGATCAGCGAGCCCGAACTGGCCCGGCGCCATGGCGTCAGCCGGGGCTCGCTGCGCGCGGCGATCGCCCGCCTCGAGGCCTGCAAACTGGTCGAGCGCCGGCCGAACCTGGGCGCGCGCGTGGTCGAACTCAGTGCTGCGCAACTGATCGAGCTGTTCGAGCTGCGCGAGGCGCTCGAGGGCATGGCCGCGCGCCTCGCCGCGCGGGCGATGAGCGATGCCGAGATCGATGCGCTCAGCGCCCTGCTGGAGCAGCATCGACAGCAGATCGCGCAGGAGCAAGGGCAGGTCTACTTTCAACAGCAGGGCGATCTCGATTTCCATTTCCGCATCGTGCAGGGCAGCAAGAACCGGCAGTTGATCGCGCTCTTGTGTGAGGATCTCTATCACCTGTTGCGCATGTACCGGGTGCAATTCGGGATGCGCAGCAAGCGCTCGCGGCAGGCCTTCGAAGAGCACTGCTACCTGCTGAATGCGATCCGCGCGCGCGATCCGGAGATGGCCGAGCTGATGATGCGCCAGCATGTGCGCGCATCGCGCCGCAACCTTGAGCGGGCGCTCGCCTGAGCGATGCGCCCGCCTTCGTGAACGCCGATCCAGGAAGGTCGAGGCCTTCGCGCAGACAGCAACAACGCTGTCCAACGGCTCTTTCTAGGCTGAACACAGGGATGACGAAGACCATCGCCACCACCGAGGACATCAAGCATGACCGTCGCAACCAACCCCGGCGCCCGCTTCCGCGCCGCGATGGCCGAAGAGCGGCCGTTGCAATGCGCGGGCGCGATCAACGCCTATCACGCCCGCCTGGCCGAGGCCACCGGGTTCCGCTCGCTGTACATCTCCGGTGGCGGTGTCGCCGCCGGTTCCTGTGGGATTCCCGATCTCGGCATCACCACCATGGATGACGTGCTGATCGACCTGCGCCGCATCACCGATGTCACCGAGCTGCCGGTGCTGGTCGACATCGATACCGGCTGGGGCGGTGCCTTCAACATCGCCCGCGCCGTGCGCAGCATGAACAAGGCCGGCGCGGCGGCGGTGCATCTGGAGGACCAGGTGCAGCAGAAGCGTTGCGGCCATCGACCGAACAAGGCCATCGTGCCGCAGGCGGAGATGGTCGATCGGATCAAGGCCGCCGTCGATGCGCGACTGGATGACGAGTTCGTGATCATGGCGCGCACCGATTCGCTCGCGGTCGAGGGGCTGGACGCGGCGATCGGGCGCGCCCAGGCCTGCGTCGAGGCCGGCGCCGATGCGATCTTCCCGGAGGCGGTGACCGAACTCACGCAATATCGCGCCTTCGTCGACGCGGTCGGCGTGCCGGTGCTGGCGAATATCACCGAGTTCGGTTCGACGCCGCTGTTCACCGTCGATGAACTCGCCAGCGTCGGCGTCAGCATCGCGCTCTATCCGCTCAGCGCCTTCCGCGCCGCCAATGCCGCCGCGCTCCAGGTCTATCGGGCCCTGCGCACAGAAGGCACGCAGCAGCCGGTGATGGCGCTGATGCAGAGCCGCGCCGATCTCTACGACTATCTCGACTACCACGCCTACGAGCAGAAGCTCGATCAACTCTTCGCAGCGGAGTAGGGCCTATGACCACCAACACCAGCGTCAGCGCTCCCGGCGCCGCCGATAGCGGCACCAGCAACGGCGGCTTGCCGAAGCCAAAGAAATCGGTCGCCCTGTCCGGCACCGCCGCCGGCAACACCGCGATCTGCACCGTCGGGCGCACCGGCAACGATCTCCACTATCGCGGCTACGACATCCTCGATTTCGCCGAGCAGGCCGAATTCGAGGAGATCGCCTATCTGTTGATCCACGGCGCGCTGCCGAACGCGGCCGAGCTGGCCGCCTACAAGACCAAGCTGCGCTCGCTGCGCGGCCTGCCGCAGGCGGTGAGGCAGGCGCTGGAGGCGATCCCGGCCTCGGCGCATCCGATGGATGTGATGCGCACCGCCTGCTCGGTGATGGGCAGCTGCCTGCCGGAGCGCGACACGCACCCGGCCGCCGAGGCGCGTGAGATCATCGACCGGCTGATGGCGAGCTTCGGCTCGGCGCTGCTGTACTGGTATCACTTCGCGGTCAACGGCCGGCGCATCGAGGTCGAGACCGACGACGACAGCATCGGCGGCCATTTCCTGCATCTGCTGCACGGCGAGGCGCCCAAGGCGTCCTGGGTGCGGGCGATGCACACCTCGCTGGTGCTCTACGCCGAGCACGAGTTCAACGCCTCGACCTTCGCCGCGCGCGTGGTCGCCGGGACCAATTCGGACCTGTATTCGGCCATCACCGCCGCCATCGGCGCGCTGCGCGGTCCCAAACACGGCGGCGCCAACGAAGAGGCCTTCCGCACCCAGAGCCGCTATCACAGTGCCGACGAGGCCGAGGCCGACATCCGTGCGCGCGTCGGCCGCAAGGAGATCGTCATCGGCTTCGGCCATCCGGTCTACACCGTCGCCGATCCGCGCAATCAGGTGATCAAGCGCGTCGCCCAAGCGCTCTCGGAGGAGGCCGGCGATACCCGGATGTTCGCCGTCGCCGAGCGGTTGGAATCGGTCATGTGGGAGCTGAAGAAGATGTTCCCGAACCTGGACTGGTTCTCGGCCGTCTCCTATCACCAGATGGGCGTGCCGACCGCGATGTTCACGCCGCTGTTCGTGATCTCGCGCGTCACCGGCTGGGGCGCGCATGTGATCGAGCAGCGCGAGGATGGCAAGATCATCCGCCCATCCGCTAATTACACAGGCCCCGAGAACCGTCCTTGGGTGCCGATCGAGGAGCGTTCCTGAATGAGTAAAGCCGCCACCCTGGACGCCTCGCGTCCCGATTACGACGAGGTGATCCAACGGATCGCCGACTATGCGCTGGACTTCGATGTGCGCCAGAGCCGCGCGGCGATGGAGACCGCCCGCTATGACTGGATGGACAGCATCGGCTGCGCGCTCTATGCGCTGAACTATCCCGCCTGCAGCAAATTGCTCGGGCCGGTGGTGTCCGGCGTCGAATTGCCGGGCGGCGCGCGCGTGCCCGGCACCTCCTATCAGCTCGATCCGCTGCGCGCGGCCTGGAACATCGGCGCCATGGTGCGCTGGCTGGATTACAACGACACCTGGCTCGCGGCCGAGTGGGGGCATCCCTCGGATAACCTCGGCGCGATCCTGGCGCTGGCGGATTTCCAGTCGCGTCAGGCCCTGGCCCATGGCGAGGCGCCGCTGACCCTGGGCGATGTGTTGCAGGCGATGATCAAGGCGCACGAGATCCAGGGCGTGCTCGCGCTCGAGAACAGCTTCAACCGCGTCGGGCTGGACCATGTGCTGCTGGTGCGGATCGCCTCGACGGCCGTTACGGCGGCGATGCTCGGCTGCACGCGCGAAGAGGTGCTGAGCGCGGTCTCGCATGCCTGGCTCGATGGCTCGGCACTGCGCACCTATCGCCACGCCCCGAACACCGGCCCGCGCAAATCCTGGGCCGCCGGCGATGCCTCGGCGCGCGGGCTGTTCCTCGCCTACACGGCACTGAAGGGCGAGATCGGCTACCCGTCGGTGCTGACCGCGAAGGGCTGGGGCTTCCAGGATGTCAGCTTTGGCGGTCAGCCGATCCAGCTCGCGCAGCCGTTCGGCACCTATGTGATGGAGAACGTGCTGTTCAAGATCAGCTATCCGGCCGAGTTCCATGCCCAGACCGCGGTCGAGGCGGCGATCACCTTGCACCCGCAGGTCAAGGATCGGCTCGATCGGATCGAACGCATCCTGATCGAGACCACCGAATCCGGCGACCGCATCATCAACAAGACCGGCCCGCTGAACAATCCCGCCGACCGCGATCACTGCCTGCAATACATGGTCGCGGTGCCGCTGATCCAGGGCCGCCTCGGCGCCGACGATTATGAAGACGGCGCGGCGGCCAATCCGCTGATCGATCGGCTGCGGGCGAAGATGGAGGTGGTCGAGAACGAACGCTTCACGCGCGAATACCTGGAGGCGGACAAGCGCGCGATCGGCAACGCGGTGCAGGTGTTCTTCACCGACGGCTCCAGCACCGAGAAGGTCAGCGTCGACTATCCGGTCGGCCATCGGCGCCGGCGCGACGAAGGCATTCCGCTGCTCGAGGCCAAGTTCGAGCGCTATCTGCGTGGGCGCATCAGCCAGAAGAACAGCGATGCGATCCTCGCGCTCTGCGCCGATCAGGCGGCGTTCGAGGCCTGCTCGGTGGAGCGGATGATGGGGCTGTTGAGTCTTTGAGTCCTGCGCTG
>NZ_JBKHDN010000219.1:0-4376 GCF_046541315.1 Halochromatium sp.
CTGTCCGCCGAGGACGCCGAACGGGCGCAACCGCAGGCCGTCGAGCAGCACCATCGCCGTCGCCGTGGCGATGGTCAACACGGTGATCTCGCCGAGGGTATCGAAGGCACGGATATCCACCAGGATCGCATTCACCGCATTCGCGGCGCCGGCGGCCGACTCGACGAGCCGCAGATACCCCTCGCCGCTGCCAGGGAGGTGATGCCGCAGCAGGCTGACGCTCAGCGCCGCGCTCGCGCATCCCACCAGGGTGGCGAGGAACAGGTCGCGTTCGCGCCGCCAGCCAGTCACCGGGCGCGCGCCGCCACGCGGTAACAGGGCCAGCACCAGCAGCAACAACAGCGTGGTGACCAGCTCCACCGCAAGCTGGGTCAGCGCCAGATCCGGGGCCGAGAAGTGCACGAAGGCGAGGCTGACGATCAGGCCGATCACGCCGGTCAGCACCACTGCCAACAGCCGCTGGGCGCGTTGGCGCAGCAGGGTGAAGGTGGCCGCCACGAGCACCACGGCGGCGGCGAGGCTGACGCTATCGAGCGGTATCGCGAATGGCGCGATGTCTGCGGACGCGCTGGCGGAGGCACTGGCGAAAGCGCCGGTTGAAGCGCCAGGCGCGATCGCCCCAGCGCGTGCCGATCCGGTCGGCGGCTGAGCGCTGAGCCAGCCCAGAGCACCAAGCCCCAGGCCAACCGCCAGCAGCCAGGCCGTCGACTGCCGCAGCGCAGTCGGCTGCAGCCAGGGGCGCAGCCGTCGGCCCCATCCCACCACGCGCGCGATGAGCTGTTGAAACAGGGGGTCGGCGCGCTGGCCCGGGAAACGACGCCGATGGGTGGCGAACAGAACCCCGCGCTGGGCATAGATCAGCATGCCACCGGCGAGCGCCACGCCGCTCATCAGGAACGCCGGCGAGAGCCCATGCCAGATCGCCAGATGGAAGTCGGGCGGGCTCCCGAGGATGCCACCGACACCGACGCGCAGCAGGGGCGCAATGGTCTGTTGCGGGAGCACGCCGATGACCACGCACAGGACCGCCAGTATCGCGACCGGCAGGCGCATCCAGGCCGCCGGCTCATGCGGGGGATAGCGCAGCGCGGGATCATCCGCCGGATAGCGACCATTGAAGAAGGTATCCTGGATGAAGCGCAGCGAATAGGCGACCGAGAACACGCCACCGAGGATCGCGGCCATCGGCAGCAGCGCCCGCAACAGCAGTGGCCAGTCGGCCAGGCGCTCCGAATGCAGGGTTTCGGAGAAGAACATCTCCTTGCTCACGAAGCCGTTCAGCAGGGGCACCCCCGCCATGGCTGCGGCGGCGATCATCGCCAGCCCGCCGGTGATCGGCAGATAGGGATAGAGGCCGCGCAAGCGGCGCAGGTTGCGGCTACCGGTCTCGCGATCGATGATGCCGGCGGCCATGAACAGCGACGTCTTGAACACGGCATGGTTGACCAGGTGGAAGAGGCCGGCGACGGCCCCGAGCGGGGTGCCGAGCCCGAACAGGAAGGTGATCAATCCCAGGTGGCTGATCGTCGAGTAGGCCAGCAACCCTTTTAGATCGTGCTTGAACAGGGCGATATAGGCGCCGAAGACAAAAGTCGCCAGCCCAAGACCGCCGACCAGCGGAAACCAGGGCGTGCTCTCGGCAAAGACCGGAAAGAACCGCGCCAGCACAAAGACCCCGGCTTTGACCAGGGTGGCCGAATGCAGATAGGCCGAGACCGGGGTCGGTGCGGCCATTGCCGCCGGCAGCCAGAAATGGAAGGGCACTTGCGCCGACTTGGTCGCGACGCCGAGCAGGATCAGCACGAGGATCGGCAGCAGGAGCGGGTCGGCGCGCACCTGCTCACCGGCGGCGAGCACCTCGCCGAGCGCAAAGCTGCCCACCACGGCGCCGAGCAGCAGAAAGCCGGCGAGCAACGCGAGGCCCCCGCTCGCGGTCACGAGCAACGCGGTACGGGCACCCCGGCGCGCCTTCGCGGTGGTGGGATCGTAGCCGATCAGCAGGAACGACAGCAGGTTGGTCAGTTCCCAGAAGAACAGGAGCAACAGGAGGTTGTCAGCCGTGACCAGACCGAGCATCGCGGCCTGGAAGGCCAGCATCAGGGCGAAGAAGCGCCCCCGCGGGGCATCGGCGGGCAGGTAATAGCGGGCATAGAGGCTGACCAGCAGGCCGATGCCCGCGACCAGTAGCACCATCAGTAGGGCCAGACCGTCGAGCCGCAGCGCCCATTCCAAACCCAGCGCCGGCAGCCAGGGTAGCGCCACGCGCGGGACCGCGCCGGCGGCCACGCTCGGTAGGTTCAGCAGCGCCGCCGCCAGCGTGACCAGGGCGGCGCTCACGGCAAGCGCCAACGGCGCGCGCGCGTCCAGGCGCTGGGCCGGGACGGCCAGCGCGGCGGCGAGCAGCGGCGCGGCGACGATGAGGACCAGGTTCATGGTCGGCAAGGCCATGGGTGGTCAGGGCTGCTTGCACGGCACCGCCGTGTTCGCGGCTTGCCTAGGCCGGTCACCACTCGCACCTCTCGCGCTGGCTGCATCAGTGCGTCGGCTGGGAGACCTCTTCGAGCACCTCGCCACTGAGCTCGGTTTGGTCGGAGCGCGTAGCGAGGTCGCCGAGCGAGACCACCCCGACACTGCGCTCGGTGCGGTCGACCACCACCAACCGCCGGATCTGCTTCCGCTCCATCAGCCGAGCGGCCTCCTCGACATCGTCGTCGGTGTGTCGGACCTCCACCCCGCTGGTCATGATGCGAGAGACCGGCGTTTCCGGATCGATCCCCTCGGCGAGGCCGCGCGTGACCATATCGCGGTCGGTCAGGATGCCGACGATCTGGTTTTCCTCGAGCACCGGTAACATCCCGATGTCGTGCTCGCGCATCATGCGGGCGGCATCGAGCATCGACTGGTTCAGACCGATGTACTCGAGCTGAGGGGTCATCACATCTTGGAGTTGCATCGCTTGTGCTCCTGTGGTTGCGTTGGATACATGAGAGGGCGAGCGTTGCCCCCGGTCGTTAGCGTTGTTTCTGCAATGCCGGTGCCAAGGCGTGCCATTGCTGCGCGCCCGCCGGCCCCTCCCGCCGGATCGGGCGAGAGCTGGAGCCCGACGGCCAGGCCTGATCAGCCGCTTGTGGTTGTTGAAATGCACCGGCTTGGTGGATTTGCCCCGGTCGCGCTGGGGTGTCCATCGAACGCTGGTCGATGGCTGCTTCCGTGCGGTTTTCCGGGGCCATGCGTCTGGGATGGACGAGCAGTGCACGGCAGGCGCGCCCTGGGCGCCACCCCAGCCCACTCCAGCGCACCCAAGCCGGAAAGGGGTGGTGTTTTTCTCGCGCCGATGGTGGAATGGGCGCAGCGTTGCTCAACGAGCGTCTCCTCCTCGCGGTGACGGAGGAGATAGAGGTCGCGCGCCGGCATCGACCGTCACCGGGCCGAGCCGGTGGCGATGCCAGATCTTGAAGCGGCCATTTCCGGAGGCTGACATCATGCCCAGCTTTACTGTCCAAGAGACCCTCCATCATCCGCGACCGGCGGTCTACGATCTGGTCGCGGATATCGAGCGCTACCCCGAATTCGTTCCGGGCTGGAAGGAGGCGCGAATCCTGTGGGAGGAGGACAACCGCCGCTCGGTCGAGCAGGCCGTGGGGGTCCGCGGCTTCGTCTGGCGCCTGCGCACGGAGGCCGTGCTGGAGCGACCGCATCTCATTCGCATCGATGGCAAGGGTGGCCCGGTGCGCCGGTTGCATCAGGTCTGGCGTTTCGAGGAGCGCGAGCCGAACGTCACGCTGGTCGAGCTGCGGACCGACTACGCGCTCGCGGGCGGGCCAATGGCCGCCGCCGCGGGGCCTTTTTTCCAGCGCCGCACCAAGGACATCGTGGCCGCCTTCCGCCAGCGTGCGGACGCCCTGCTCGGCACTTAGGCGATTCCGGCAATCGCCTTAGCCGCGACCTGAGCGGTAACTGATCAGCCGGTGCGCCTCGCCATCGTCCATGAGCGACACCACGGCGGCCTGACCGGCTTGATCCCACCACCAGTCAGCGCGGAGGATGCCATCGAGCAGCACGTGCGCGGGGCGCCGCGCCAAATGGAGTCGCAGCACAAGCTGGCGCGGAGGCGGCCGCCAGCCGCCCTGGCGCCGGCCGAGCATGAGCGTCGGTCTTTGACGGCCGCTCGCGATCTCGAGGGTCGTCTCCGCGACCTTGCCATCGGGATAGCTCCAGCCATCGCCGGCGTCTTCGATCAGCGTCCAGGATCCATCTTGCTCATCGTCTGGATAGGCGTCGAGAGTCAGCTCGGTCAGCGGCTCGCGGGTCGATTGCCGTAGTGGCCCGAGCGTCAAGCAACTGCCGCCGCGCACCAGGATTGGCATGCGCCCGGG
>NZ_JBKHDN010000220.1:0-4316 GCF_046541315.1 Halochromatium sp.
TCGTCTCCGCGCGTCAGGCCGAATGGCTATCTGGTCCTGTATCGTGATGCGTCCTCGCGCGCCGATCCGAAGGCCCCTGGGCGCTGGACACTGGACACTGGGCGCTGGACACTGGGCGCTGGGCGATCATCCCGCGCGGGTGGCAATCGAGGCGAAGACGCCCCATCTCGGGGACGGTCGGGCGACCGCTCAGACCCTGTCGCTCCCTCAGTCATTCAACCGCTCAGGATCTACCCAGTGGACAGCAGTAGTATTCGCCTTCCCGGTTCCGAACTCGCCGGGATCCGCTTCGCCGATGGCACCCTGCGCATCGACTTCGCGCGCGCCTACATCATCAAGACCATGACCGGCTCGGCCGAAAAGACCCTGTGGTGGCAGGCCGGCGCGCTCATTCTCGACAACGCCGAGCTGCTGGCGCCGTTGCCACAATCAGGATCTAAGCCAGGATCTGATCCAGCCTCCGGGCCAGAACCTGATCCAGGTTCCGAGCCAGGGTCCGAGCCAGGTTCCGAACCAGTGCTCGTCTGCGACGGCGGCGATATCGACGAGAACGTCTACACCTACCGCGACATGATCCCGATTCCGCTCGAGAGCCGCGGCCAGTGTCGTTGCGATCTCAAGCTGCGCGGCAGCGACGCGCGCATCAGCGCCCAAGGCGAGACCATCCGGCTGGAGATGCAGGCCGTGCCCAAGTACATCGAGCACATCCGCTCTGGACCAGCGGGCGCGGGTTGACCCGCGCTCCATCAACTCTGCCGTGCGCACGCACGAAAAAGCCCCCGGTCAACCGACCGGGGGCTTTCAATGGATCCGCATGCGTGGCGCCTGCTCGTTCAGGCGCGAGCAGGCTAGAGGCGGTTCGAGCCGACGATCTCGTGCGCGATATCGACGACACGGTTCGCCATGTCCATGTATTCCTGGCGATAGTTGGCGAGCAGGCCATCCTGCGAGGCCCAGTAGTCCTTACCGCTGATACCGTTCTCGTGCTCGTAATCGATGAACTGCTTCTGCATCTCGAGCATCTTGTCGATCAGGTCCTGCTTCTCTTGCTTCAAGGCAGCGATGTCGGTCATGGTGTCTCCCCCCGCAGGGTCTCGTTAAAATCTTGATTCCGTTGCTGAACTATTAATATATCATGGAGGATCGATGAACGGTCAAGCAGCGCCCGCATGTTCCCTGGATGTTTCATGTGATCCTCTACCAGCCGGAGATCCCGCCCAACACCGGCAACGTCATCCGGCTCTGCGCCAACACCGGCGCCAGTCTGCATCTGATCGAGCCGCTGGGCTTCGAACTCGACGACCGCCGGCTGCGCCGGGCCGGGCTCGACTACCATGAGTGGGTCGGGCTGCGGGTCCACAACAGCCTCGAGGCCTGTCAGCAGGCGCTCGCGCGCCCCCGGCTGTTCACGCTGAGCACGCACAGCCATCAGACCTACAGCGAGATCCGCTTCATGCCCGGCGACGCCTTCCTGTTCGGACCGGAAACGCGTGGACTGCCCGTCGATCTGCGCGAGTCGGTGCCGCCGCAACAGCAACTGCGTCTGCCCATGCGCCCCAACAATCGCAGCCTGAACCTCTCGAACACGGTGGCGATCGTCGTCTACGAGGCGTGGCGGCAGAACGGCTTTCGCTGACTCCAGCGGTCAGAACGGGCAGTCAGCGCCGAGCCCCCGACCCTCGATCAATCGAGTTCGGCCCGATTCGAGCGTTCCAGCAGTTGCCGCGTCGCCGCCTCGGGGGTTTGGCCCTCGTAGAGCACGGCGTGGACCTGTTCCGAGATCGGCATCTCGATGCGATGCTCACGCGCCATCCGATGCACCGCCCGCGCCGTCACCACGCCCTCGACCTCTTGGCCGATCGCCGCCAAGGCCACGCTCGTCGTCTCGCCCCGCGCTAGGGCGAGTCCTAGGCGTCGGTTGCGCGATTGATCGTCGGTGCAGGTCAGCACCAGGTCGCCGAGCCCGCCCAGGCCCATGAAGGTCTCGCGTCGCGCGCCGAGCGCGGCGCCAAGGCGAATCAGCTCGGCCAGGCCGCGGGTGATCAGCGCGGCCCGGGTATTGGCGCCAAAGCCGAGCCCATCGGCGATGCCGGTGGCGATGGCCAGCACATTCTTGGCCGCGCCGCCGACTTGCACGCCAATCAGATCATCGTGGGTATAGGCGCGAAACCGTTCGGAGCGCACCCAGGCCGCGCACTGTTCGGCAAAGGCCATGCTCGTGGCGGCCAGGGTCACCGCCGTCGGCAGTCCGCGCGCGACCTCCCCGGCAAAACTCGGGCCGGACAGGACCGCGAGCGCGCGCTGACCGGTGCGCTCCAGCACCAGCTCGTGCAGCAGCTGCCCGCTCTCGGGATCGAAGCCCTTGGTGGCCCAGAGGACACCCATCTCGGGCGGCAGCACGGGCGCCAAGGCGTCAAGGACATCCCCGAAGAACTGGCTCGGCACCGCGACCAAAACGCCGTTCGCATCCGCCAGCGCCGCTGCCAGCGATGCGGTTGGACGGATCGTTTCCGGCAGCTCGATACCCGGCAGGAAGGTCCGATTCTCGCCCGCATCGAGGAGTGCCGCGACCTGCTCCGGGTCATGGCTCCAAAGCCTGATCTGGTGGCCATTGCCGGCCATCAGCACCGCGAGCGCGGTGCCCCAGGAGCCGGCTCCGATGACGGCGATGCGTGCCATCGCGCCTTAGTGGGTCGTCTCGCCCGCGGCCGGGCCCTCGGCGCCGCCGGCTTGCGGCGACTGATCCCGCTGCTCGGCCTGCTTCTGCGCATAGATCGCGTCGAAGCTCACATGCTGCAGCAACAGATGCGGGAAGCCGCCCTTGGCCACCAGATCCGAGACCGCCTGGCGTGCGTAGGGGAACAACAGGCTTGGGCAGTAGACATAGAACAGGGGCCCGAGTTCTTCCTTGGCGAAGCCGGCGACACTGACGATTCCGGCCTGTTGGATCTCGATCAGATAGGCGGTCTGCTCGCCCACCTTGGTGGTCACGGTGACCGTGAGCACGACCTCGTGGGTGTCCTCGGAGAGCGCCGCGAGCTTGATGTCGAGATGCAGCGAGGTCTCCGGTTTCCAATCCTGACGGAAGATCTCGGGCGCGTTCGGCGCCTCGTAGGAGAGATCCTTGATATAGATACTGCGCAGCGCGAATTGTCGCTCGCCCTGGGGCTGCTGGGGCTGCTGGTTGTCGGCCATGCGGGACTCCGGATCGGGTTAACGTTTCTTGCGGGTCAATGGCAGGTTGGCGCTTTCCCAGGCCAGGATACCGCCCCTGAGGTTGTAGACCTCGTTGAAGCCGGCCTTGCGCAACAGATGACAGGCGGCCTGGGACTGCGAGCCCGAGCGACAGTTGACGATCACCGGCCCATCCTTGAACCGCGTCAACGCGCCGGTCTGCTTCTTGAAGCCGTTTATTGGCACATTGACGGCATTGATGATATGGCCCTTGGCGAAATCGGCGGCCGGGCGGACATCGATCACCGCCGCGTCGCGCTGATTGATCATCAGGGTGGCGGTATTCGGGTCGACCGAGCCCTTCTCGCCGACGATCAAGGTATAGGTGAGCAGGCCGAGGATGACGCCGAGCGCGCCGAAGAGCACCCAGTGGTTTCCAATGAATTCAAGCAGCATAGGGATTAGGAAGAGCGTCGCGGTACGCGGAAGTCAACCCACGAGTATAAGAGCCGGCGCGCTCGCCGTCACGCCCTCAAGGCGTCCGACTGCAAAACACCTCGCGCATCATCACGATCAGGCGCAAGGTGCGCGCGTCGCCAACCCGATAATATACCCGGTTGGCATCCTTGCGCGCGGCCAGGATGCCCTTGTCGCGCAGGATCGCCAGATGTTGTGAGATATTGCTCTGCGAGGTGCCGACATGATCGACGATCTGTTGAACGCTGACCTCCTCGTCACCCAGGGTACAGAGAATCTTCAGCCGCAACGGATGCGACATCGCCTTCAGCGAGCGCGACGCGCGCTCGATATCGGCGTCATCGGCGAACAGGTCGAGCTCGGAAAAATCATAACCGTGCTCCCGTCCGGTCTCGTCGCCAGGCACTTGCCCGGACTCCTGCCGCCCGGGATCGGGCGATGATTTCTCCTTCGGCAACCGCTGTTCTCCTGCCATGACGTCCGCTCGATTATCAACCTTTCATCGATCGATGATAAACCTTTCCGGGTGCCTGGCAAGCGCTCGTTGGCTGCCCGCCTGGCGAACCATGGTTCGCCTCCTGCTGGTCGCCGGGGTCATGGGCTGGGTCGGCGGTGCGGGCGCGGCCTCCGCCCGGGAGTCCACTGGCCAAGCGTCTTCCGGCCAG
>NZ_JBKHDN010000221.1:0-4268 GCF_046541315.1 Halochromatium sp.
ACGCCAACTCGGCGACAGCCAGCTGACGGCTCGGGCTGGTTCTGCTTCCCGACGAGTGCCGGACAGGGGCTCTCGAATCGGGACGCCGTTGATGGATCGCTTCTAACCTGGCCGGCGAGCCCGAACTGACAGATCGGGCGTCGTCAGCGCATGGGTCTCTGACCGGGCATGCATCTGCTCGACGAACCCGCTGTGTTTCATCAATGATAATATTAGTATATACTTAAATACTGTAACGATCACTCACTTCCTCGGAGCCGTACCATGTCAAAGACACCGCAACAGGGCTATCACCCCCTGTATTTCCTCGCCGCCCTCGGCGCGGGCGGCCTGACCGTCACCTTTTTCCTCTACTTCATGTTCCTGGTGCCGCATCCGGAAACCCCGGTGGTCACCGCCGATGATCTGATCAAGCTCTGGGCCACTGGCGCCGACTGGGTGCGCCCGCTGATCATCCTTGGAATCGCCGGGATGCTGGCGATGGCCGTCATGCATCTGCGGTTGTTGATCTGGAACCTGTTGCAGTATCGGCGTTGGCGCCGTGAGATCAGCCTCGAGCAGTTGCAGTCCGGCAACAAGGATGTCGCCCTGATGACCATCCCGCTGACGCTGACCATGACCATCAACGTCCTGTTCGCGGTCGGTGCCGCCACCATCCCCGGCCTGTGGAGCATCGCCGAGTACCTGTTCCCGGGTGTGCTGGCGGTGCTGATCGTGCTCGGCGCCTTCGCGCTGCGCATGTACGGCCGCTACCTGGCGCGACTGGTGGTCACCGGCTCCTTCGACTTCATCGGCAATGCCAACCTGGGTCAGATGATGCCGATCTTTGCCTTCGCGATGATCGCCGTCGCCTTCGCCGCGCCGGGCGCGATGAGTCAGAACCAGGCCATCAATGCCATCGGGCTGTTCTTCGCGATCTTCTTCCTGAGCCTGGCGGCACTGCTCGGCCTGGTCAAGCTGGTGGTCGGGGTGAACTCGATGTTCCGGCATGGGCTGACCGCAAGCGCCTCACCCAGCCTGTGGATCCTGATCCCGATCCTGACCCTGTCCGGCATCACCCTGGTGCGGCTGATCATGGGCCTGCATCATGGTTTCGATCTCGAGGTGCCGAAGCCTGCGCTGTTCGTGCTGACCTCGGTCGTCCTCTCGCTCGAGATCCTGTTCGGCCTGCTCGGCTATGTCGTCATGCGCCGCCTCGGCTACTTCCGTGACTATCTGCACGGTGAGCAGAAGAGTCCCGGCGCCTACAGCCTGATCTGCCCCGGTGTCGCCTTCTTCGTCTTCGGCTGGTTCTGGATCATGTTCGGGCTGGTTGGCAACGACATCGTCACACCGCTGACCCCGGTCTTCTTCGTGCTGATGGTGCCGTTGATCCTGGTGCAGTGGAAGAGCCTGGAGACGCTGCTCAAGCTCAACCGGAAGCTGTTGCGGAAACCCGCGCCGCCACACGTCGTCATCTGAGGGCACCCCTGCTAGCCGGCGTCGATCGGACGCCGGCAACATGTCATCCAAAAGCCCTGATCGCTGCGGCCAGCTCGGGATGCTGAGCGGCGTGCTCGGCGAGCGGCACGCCAGCGGCGATCGCCTCCCAGGCTTGGCGCAAGCTCGCCGCCCCGCCCTGCGGCCCCAGCGGATGGCTGAATACCCCGCGACCGGGGACAAAGCCGAAATCGGCGCTGCCCACCCGCTCATGCACGCCGGGCAGGGTCACCGCCGAATCGCTCCCGCCCGGCACCGGCAGACAGGGCTTGATCGTCCCCATCGGCTCGACGCAGGCGGCGATGCATTCCAACACCTCGTCCTCGGGCGTCATCATGCGCGGGCCGAAACCGGGCATGATCACCACATCGAAGCCGGCCAGACGCTGCAACTTGGTCCAGACCCGCGTATGGACGCCGAACGAAGGCAATCGGCTCGCGGCGGCGATCAACGGGAAGTGCGCCACCAGCGGCACCTGCGCCTGCTTGCGCAGCATGCGCACCGCGCTCAAGCCTACCGGCAGCGCATTGACCATCACCGCGTTGGCGCCGTTGGCGACCACCAGATCGTGCAGCGGCAGCAGTCGGTCGACCTCATCGGTGATGTTGGCGAGATAGACCTTGGGCTCGCCGGTCGCCTGCTCCGCCTCTTGCCGCGCGGCGCCGAGCAGCGCCGAGCGGCGGGCGATCGGCGACCAGTCCGGATCGGCCAGCATCTCGTCGTCCTTGGCGACATCGAGACCGCCGAGCCAGCCCTGCTTGCCAAGCTCGGCAAAGGGCTCGGGGTCGAGCCCGATGTTGGGCTTGATCACGCCGAAGAAGAACGGCCGCCCATGCACCTGCCAGCGCTCCCGCAGTCCCTGGAGTCCGAATTGCGGCCCCTCGAACGCGGCCAGGAAGCGGTCCGGAAACTGGATATCCAGCAGCTTGACCAGCGGCACATCGGGCGCGAAGAAGGCGCCCTCGCCCAGCACCGCGCTCAGTAGATTGGGCAGTCGGGGCCCGAAGTTGGCATGCGGATGCGCAATCCGCACCCGGCAGACGCTGACGGGACCCGCGACCGGCGGGAGCAGCGGGTAGCTGGTGCCGGATCGCTCGGTCTCGACCTCCAGATCCAGGACCTTGGCGGCGAAGCGCGGGCGATAGTCCTCCTCGACATCGACCCGGGACCATTGCGCGGTCGACTGCTCGCTGCACAGATGCGCCGCAGCCACGCGCGGATCGCCCCGGCATTCGATGCGGTAGTCGAGGATCAGATGCGCCTCGGCATCGAGCGCGGACGCGTCCGTGTAGAAACCGTCGATATCGGCAGCACGCATGATCGTTCAGCCCTCCGCCGCTTGGCCGAGGAACTGCAAGGTGACGCTGCGCTCCGGGCGCGGGCCGTCCAGCTCGACGAAGAACACCGACTGCCAACCGCCGAGCAACAGCTCGCCCTCGGCGATCGGGATGGTCTCGGAGGCATTGGTGAACAGCGCCATCAGATGCGCGTGCGCGTTGTCGCGATCGTCGACCGGCGCGAGGTTATGCAGGTAATCGCCATCGCGCGGCACCAGGCGTTTGAGAAAGGTCACCATATCGCGCTGCAGCTGGGTCTCGCGTTCATTCAGGCAGAGCGCGGCGGTGGTATGGCGCGAGAGCAGCGTTACCAATCCGTTACGCACTCCGCTGCGGGCGCAGCATTCGCGCACCTGTTCGGTGATATCGACGAGCTGGATCGGGGCTGTCGTCTGCAATCTGATGGTGTCAAGGCGTGTCAACATGGGCATGGGTCTCGGCGCGCTTCAGGGTAAACGGTCATCATAGCGAGCGATGGGCATCAGTCTACTGCAGCCATGCCGGGAACGCGGGGCGCGATTCACGACCGGAAGGGCCGCGGGGCATCGTCTCGGGCGATTTCCGTCAATCGTCTCAGAGATAGGGCGTCAGTAACCGCGCGAAGCCGTCACGCAAGCGGATCGGCAGTTGGCGCGCGCGCATGTCGGCGGCGCGGATCTCGATCGCGTTCGCCAGCTTGGCGTCGACCAGCGCGTTGAGCCGTTGCGCCAGCGCACTGTCGTAGCATTCGATGTTCAACTCGAAGTTCAGCCGCAGACTGCGCGGGTCCCAGTTCGCCGAACCGAAGAAGCACCAGACGTCATCGACCAACAGCAGCTTGCTGTGATCGAACGGCGGCGGGGTCACGAAGATGCGCGAGCGCCCCTCCAGGATCTGCTCGGCCTGGGCCTCGGCCGCCCATTGCACGAAGCGCAGATTGTTACGCTGCGGGACCAGGATCTGCACCTCGACGCCGCTCATCGCGATCACATTCAACGCCGTGATCAGGGTCTGATCCGGCAGGAAATAGGGCGTGACGATGCGCACCCGCTGCCGCGCATGCGCGAGCGCGCCCAAGATCAATCGACGCAGCACGTCGAAGTCTTCATCGGGGCCATCCGGCACGCAGCGCGCGATGCTATCGCCGACCGGCTCCAACACCGGGTACCAGGCATCGCAGCCAAGCCGCTCGCCGGTGGTGAAGGCCCAGTCGAGCCCGAAGGTCTCCATCAGCCCGCGCACCACCGGCCCTTCGACCTTGAAATGCAGATCCTGCACCGGATGCCGGGGGTTGCGCGCGAGCAGACAGCCCGCGCGCAGATTGAGCCCGCCGGTGAAGCCCAGGCGCCCATCGACCACCAGGATCTTGCGATGATTGCGCAGGTTCACATAAGGATTGCGGATCGGCAGCGCGGATTCGAGGAAGACCCCGGTCGGGATGCCGAGCCGGCGCAAGACCTTGGGCGTGTGCGG
>NZ_JBKHDN010000222.1:0-4232 GCF_046541315.1 Halochromatium sp.
AGGCATCGAGACGACCCGCGTCCATCCGGGTACAATGCCACGAGGGAATCCAGTTGGCACTACTCAGCCGGAGGGCGTCCTGATGCAAAGCGAGACCACGGACCCACAGCGGATGGAACGGCTCCTGCGCGAGGCCGTGCGGCAGATCGCCGGCGATGGCGATCTCGGTCGCTACATTGCCTGGTCCCAGGCGACGATCCCAGCCGAACTCGGCGTCGAGTCCGAGTTGCTCGAAGGCGAGGCCGAGCGGCTCGCGACCATGCTCGGGGTGGCGATCTGGAATGCGACGCCGCATGCCGACAACGATTGGCGCCCGCGCACGCTGGCGACACCAGATCCTGACGAGCCCTGCTTCTGTGGGTCGGGATTCAGCTATGGCGACTGTTGCGAACCGCTCGGGCCGCTCCCCGAGCTGCCGCCCGAGCTGATCTGGGATCTGCTGATCGACGATCTGCCCGAGGAGGCGATGCAGGAGGCGCTCAGGCGCCGGGCGGTCCCCGATACCCTGCTGGCGAAGGTCGCCGAGCGCTGGCTCGAACACGACCGCCCGGGGCGGGCCGCCGCCCTGTTGGAACCGCTGTTCCGCGGCGACATCGGCGCTCTCGACGGCCGTTTCGAGCCCGCGCTCGATATCCTCTGCGATGCGCTCGATGCGCTCGATCACTGGAAGAAGAAACAGGCCTTCCTGCTGCGCATCACTGACGAGGGCAGCCGCGAACTCAAGGCCGCCGCTTGGCAGCGCTTCACCATGATGTTCATGGACGAGGGCGAACTCGACTACGCCGACGAGGCCTTCGAGCAGGCGCTGCGCCACGGCCCCGACAATCCCGCCACCGCCTTGCTCGAGATCACCCTGCTCGCGGCCCGCCATGACGATGTCCGCGCCCGCTCGCGGGCGCAGTTCTGGCGCCATCGCTTGCGTCGCAGCGGCGCCGACGACGCCGGCCTGATGGAGTTCCTCGAACAGGCGATGATCGACCCGCAAGAGGCGCTGGTGTCCAACCATGCCGGGGTCATGGACCCGCTGCTGCTGGAACTCTGTCGCTGGATCCGATCCCTGTCCGCCTTGCCGCTGGCGCCGTATCAGGTCGAGCCGCTGGATGATCCGCTCGCCTCGGGCGCCGGCGTGCAGTTGTCCTTGTTCCCGCAAGAGATCTTGCCGAACGCCTGCGCCTATCCCGCGTCCGGGACGATGGGCGCCTTGCTGCCGGACACCGCTCTGCGCGCGATCGAGCGCGAATGGCGCCGCGTCTTCCCGGCCTCGAAGCCCTATGCGACCCAACTCTCGGCGCTCGATGACGGCGCGCTCTGGGACGGCGACGAGTGGATGCGGTTTCTCAGCGCGCAGCCGAGCGCGGCGAATAGCCTGGACGTGCTCGACGATCTGGCGACCGCGCTCTATGAGCACCCGGAGAGCAGCCTGCCGTGGGTCGCGCATACGCTGCTCGGGCCGCTCTATCAGCGCGCGCTCGCGATCATCGATCACGCGGTGGCGGCCACCGGCGTCGCCAGTCTGCCCTGGAGCGCCGAGCGCAACCGGCCGGCGCTGCGGCTGTTGTTCCGCGCCTATCTGCACGAGGCCGAGGCCGGTCGCGAGGAGGCCGCAGTGGCGGTCGGCGAGCGCTTGCTGGCGTTGAACCCGCAGGACAACCATGGCGCGCGCGCCGAGTTGATGAACCATTATCTGCGCGCCCGCTCGGATCGGCAGGCCTTGGCGCTGGCGCGCCGCTTCCCGAACGATCTGTTGGCCGATTTGGCCTATGGCGAGGTGCTCGCGCTCTATCGGCTCGGCCAGCAGGAGCGCGCGGCGCGGGCGCTGAGCAGCGCGGTCGACCGCTTGCCGCGCATCCCGCGTTTCCTGCTGCGCAAGCGGATCAAACGGCCGATGCTGGACGATGCCGGCTTCACCCCCGGCGGCGAGGATCAGGCCTGGCTTTATCGCGAGGCGATGCGCGATGTGTGGGAGGCGGAGCCGGGCTTATTGAACTGGATGAAGAAGCGGTTGACCGCTTGAGGAGTGCATCGATGGCGCAGGTCTTTCAGGTCGTCTTTACCGGCACGCTCAACCCCGCGACCCGGGCCGAGGAGGCGGTGCGCGATTTCGCTGCCGTGTTCAAGGTGAGCGAGGAGAAGGCGCGCGCGCTGATCGATGCCGGCGAGGCGCGGGTGCTGAAGAGCGATGTCGATGAGGCCAATGCCCGGCATTATCTCGAGGTACTCGAAGAGATTGGCCTCGTGGCGCGCATCGAGCCGATGGATGCCCCGGCCGCCGAGCCGACGTCGCCGGCGGCGATGGCGTCCGCTGCCGGGCAGGCAGCGGGATCGGCCGTTGGGACTGCGGCTGAGCCGGCTCCGCGCTCGCGCGCGGACTCGTCGGCCGCGTCGTCGCCGCCCTCGTGGCCGGCGTCAGGGGTGACGACGAGCGGGATGCGCCCGCTGTCCGAGCCCGCAGCGCGTCCGGCCGGTCATGGTTGGGTTTGGATCGAACAGGCCTGGGCGCAATTCAAGCAACAGCCCTGGAACTGGCTCGCGGCCATGGCCTTGGTCTACTTGGTGACCGGCGCGCTCGGCCTGGTGCCGGTCATCGGCTCCCTGGCCTCGATGGTCCTGGGGCCCGTCTTCGCCGGCGGGTTGCTGCTCGGCGCCCGCACCCAGCAGCGGACCGGAACCCTGCGCTCGACCACGGCCTTCGCGGGTTTTTCCCAGCGCGGCAGGCAACTGGCGACGGTCGGGGTGCTCTATGTGGCTGGCTTGATGGTGGTCTCGCTGGCGGCCGGACTCATAGCGGTGGCGACCGGTGTCTTGACGGCCGGATCGATGGAGGCGTTGAGTTCGAACGATCCAACGCTGATTGCGGCCGAGATCGGGCCTGGGCTCGGTCTCTTCCTGGTACTGCTGATGCTCGGCCTGGTGCCGCTGCTGATGCTGTACTGGTTCGCGCCGGCGCTGGTCGTGCTCGACGGCATGACCGCGGTGGCGGCCATGCGGCTGAGTTTTCAAACCTGCTGGAAGAATCTCGTCCCCTTGACCGTCTACGGCTTGGCGTTGTTGTTGCTCTTGGTAGGGGGCATCCTGGTCTTCGCGCTCCTGACCCGGCTGCTGGGCGACCTCTCGGAGACGCTGATGGCGGTGGCGATGCTCCTGCTGATCCCGTTGATACTCCTGTTCGCCGCCTTGACGATCCTCTCCGTCTTCACCGCCTACCTGGATGTGTTCGATCAGGGCGCGACCGGGCACGGAACCCTTGCCCTCTAGATGGTCGCGCCCCGATCGTGCGCAAGTCATCTTGGCCCATCGACATGCGCCTTCGATGGCTTTGGTTCTTGCTCGGCCTCTTCGCGACCCTCCTCGTCGCTGCGGGGCTGCTGTCATGGTGGCTGCATCGCCCTCATCCGAGCTATCACGGCGAGTTGCGGCTCGCCGCGCTCCAACGGCCGGTGACGGTGCGCTACGGCCCCCACGCGGTGCCGAGCATCGAGGCCGAGAATCTCGCGGATTTGCTCCTAGCCCAAGGCTTCGTCGTCGCCCGCGAGCGGCTCTGGCAGATGGATCTGCTGCGCCGGCTCGCGGGCGGGCGTTTGGCCGAACTCTTCGGCGAGGAGGCGCTGGTCGCCGATCGTTTCTACCGCACGATCGGGCTGCCGCAGGCGGCACGGGTCTCGTTCGCCGCGCTCGAGCCACGCTGGCAAGGCTTGCTGCAGCGCTACGCCGAGGGCGTCAATGCCTATCGGGACAAGGCGCTCGCCGAGCGGCGGCTGCCGCTCGAATATCAACTGCTCGGGCGCGAGCCCAGCCCCTGGCAGCCGCGCGATAGCCTGCTTGTCGGCGCCTACATGGCGTGGCTCAATTCGAGCAATCTCGCCGAGGAGCTGGTCTTTCTGCGGCTCGCGCAACGGCTGGGCAATGCCCGCGCGCTGGAGCTGTTTCCGTCCAATGTCGGCGAGCCGGCGCCCGCCGATGCGTTCGAGCTGCCGGACTATCGGCTCGAGTCCGGGATGCCTCTGGCCGCGCCCTCGCCGGCCTCGCTAGCGGCGCCTCAGGCCCAGGCCCAGTCTCAGGCCCTGAGCAATGCCTGGGCCGTCACCGGTCAGCACACCCGCGATGGCAACGCGCTGCTCGCGAATGACCCGCACCTGCCGGTGTCGCTGCCGAGTTCCTGGTACGAACTCGAGCTGCGGGCGCCGGGCTATCACGCGGCTGGCGTGACCCTGCCCGGCGTGCCCTGGATTCTC
>NZ_JBKHDN010000223.1:0-4178 GCF_046541315.1 Halochromatium sp.
GAGACGCGCCCCCTTGAGCATAGAGATCGGCGCCGTAAAAGCGCGCATTCCCGATCCCATTGCGCGCGGCATTGGCCTCGGCGCGCGCCACCAGACCCGCATCGCCCTCGACCCCGACGACCTCGCGCGCCCGCTGCGCGAGCGGCAGCGTGAAATTGCCAAGCCCGCAGAACAGATCGAGCACGCGCTCGTCGGGCCGCGGATCGAGCAACGCCAGCGCCTGATCGATCATCCGCCGATTCAGTTCCAGGTTCACCTGGGTGAAATCGGTCGGCTCGAAGCCGAAGGTCAGGCCCTGATTCGGCAGGCTGTAGCTGAGCGCGATCTCCTGGCCAGGCAGCGGTCGAATGCGCTCGACCCCGCCTTCCTGCAGATAGAGATGAAAACCGGTCTCGGCGGCAAAGCCGAGCAACCGCTCGCAATCGGCCGCCGAGGGCGGGTCCAGCACGCGCAATACCAGCACCACCGGCCCATCGCCCATCGCGACCTCGATCTGCGGCAGGCGCTCGCGGATGCTCAGGCCCTCGATCAACCGCGCCAAGTCTTCGAGCCGCTCACCAACCGCCGGATGCAAGACCTCGCAGCGGCGCACATCGGCGATGAAGCTCGAACCGCGCTCGCGAAAGCCGACCAGCACCCGCCCCTTCTTCGCCACCCAACGCACCCCGAGCCGCGCCTTGCGCCGATAGCCCCAGTGCGCCTCGGCGGCTAAAGGCGGCAGCCAGCGCGCCGGCGCCAGACCGCCGAGGCGTTGCAGCACATCGGCCAGGATCCGCTGTTTATTCTCGATTTGCGCCGCCGGCGCCATGTGCTGCAAGGCGCAGCCGCCACAGATGCCGAAATGCGCGCAACGCGGCTCGACCCGCTGCGCCGACGGCTCCAACACCTCGCTGACGACCGCCTCGTCATGGCGTTTCAAACGCCGCGTCAAGCGCACCCGCACGCGCTCGCCGGCCAAGGCCCCGTGCACGAACAGGGTCTTGCCCTCGACCCGCGCGACCCCGCGCCCGTCATGGGCCAGCGACTCGATCTCGGTCTCGATCGGCGCCGCCGGCAACGCCTTGGATGTCCGGCTCATCGCGCCACCCCTGTTGGTTCGTCCATCATCTCCTCGCTCGTCCAACCGTCGGCGCCGATCATAACGCGCCACGCCTGATACCGCAGGCCGGGCGTCACCCTGATACACTTGCCATCACCCCTTCTCGGAGCTGATGATCATTTCAGAGACACCATGACTCTTCGCCAAAAAGACATCGATTTCATCAAGGAGAACCTCGGCAACTGGCTCGAGGAACTCGCCATTATCGCCCCGGTGCGAAATCATCAGGACCAGCTCGAGCGGCTCGAAGCGATCGAAGACGCCCTCGAACAGCAGCGTCGTTTCCTCAAAGGCCAGGGCGAGCAGATCGACAGACGCATCTCGTCGATCCAACAGACGATCGAACGTCAGCAGGAAAGCAGCGAGACACGCTTGACCAATCTCAACGACGAGATCGAGCAACGCCTCGCGCGGCTGGAAAAACGCATCGAGGCCACCGACAAGCGTTCCCAGGGGCAGGAGAAACACTTCCCGCACCTACAGGATGTGATCGAGCAGCAGGGCAAGGACATCAACCGCCGCATCAACCGCTCGTTGTTGTTGACCTTCTTGGTCATCGTGGTCATTGGCGCGCTGATCGTCATCGAGGTGATGAAACTGATCACCACCGGCAGCCTCATCTGAACGCGCCCGCCGGCTCGGCTCGGCCCAGGCCGGCCCGCTAGCGCTCGGGATAGACGCCGGTCGACAGATAGCGATCGCCGCGATCGCAGACGATCGCCACGATCAGGGCATCCTCGACCTCGGCCGACAGCTTGAGCGCCGCGGCCACCGCGCCGCCGGAAGAGACACCGGCGAAGATCCCCTCGCGCGCGGCCAGGGCGCGCATCGTCTCCTCGGCCTCGCCCTGCCCGACGTCGATGACGCGATCGACCCTGGAGGCGTCGTAGATCCTGGGCAGATAGGCCTCGGGCCAGCGCCGGATACCGGGAATGCTCGCGCCCTCCTCCGGCTGCACGCCGATGATCTGCACCTCCGGATTCCGTGCCTTCAGATACCGGCTCGTGCCCATGATGGTGCCGGTGGTGCCCATGGCGCTGACGAAATGCGTCACGGCACCCTCGGTATCGCGCCAGATCTCCGGGCCCGTGCCCTCATAATGGGCCAGCGGATTATCCTCGTTCGAGAACTGATCCAGGCGCACGCCCAGCCCTTGCGCCTCCAGCTCGCGCGCCAGATCGATCGCCGCCTCCATGCTGCCGGCCTTGGGCGTGAGCCGGATCTCGGCGCCGTAGGCCGCCATCGCCTGGCGGCGCTCCACGCTCATGTGCTCCGGCATGATCAGCAGCATCCGATAGCCGCGGATCGCGGCGGCCATCGCCAACGCGATCCCGGTGTTGCCGCTGGTCGCCTCGATCAGGGTGTCGCCGGGACGGATCGCGCCGCGCCGCTCGGCGTGGCGAATCATGCTCAGCGCCGCGCGATCCTTCACCGAGCCGGCCGGATTGTTGCCCTCGAGCTTGGCCAGGATGCGATTGCCGGTCGCGCCGGGCAGCCGTTGCAGCCGCACCAGCGGCGTATTGCCGATCTGTTCTTCGATGGTCGGATAACGCATCGCTCATCTCCAGGCTGATCTGTTCCACCGCGTCTCATCCAACCCGCCGCAGCAAGATGACGGCCCCAATGGTAAACAGCAGCGGGGGTGTAAAGGCCGCGAGCGCCGGACTCAATCCGTACAGCAAGGCCAGATAGGTGAAGGTGCGACTGACGAGATAGAATAGAAGCCCCAGCGTAATGCCGATGAAGAGCTTGATGCCGGTGCTGCTGCTTCGCGCCGAGCCCAGCAGCACCGGGATGGCGACGAAGATCATCGCCAGGATCAACAGCGGCTGGACCAGCTTGGCCCAGAACGCCACCGCATGCGCGCCGGCGTCCTGCCCGCTCTGTTGCATGTAGCGCAGATACCGAGACAGTCCCCAGAGCGACAACGCCTGCGGCTCGACGACGATCGTCTCGAGCAGGCGCGGATTGAGCAGCGAGTCCCAGCGCGCGCGCTCGAAGCGTTCCACCTCGACCCGCTCGGAGCCGATGCGACTGCGCTCGATATCCGTCAACACCCATTGCCCGTCGCTGTAGCGAGCCTTGCCCGCATGCGTGGCGGAACGCAACCGATGGTCCTCGAACACGAAGAGATCGATATCGGCCAGCTCGGCCCCGGCCTCGATCCGACGCACATTGATGAAGGCCTCGCCATCGCGCGCCCACAGCCCTTGCCCGCTCATCTGCACGGCATCGCCGCTGCGCGCGCCCGCGCGCACGGCGAGCGCGTGCCGCTCGGCCGCCGGCACCACCAGCTCGCCGACGGCGGTCGCGACCAGCGCCAGCAGCAGCCCGCCCACCATCGCGCCGCGCACGATGCGCGCGATCGACAGCCCCGCCGCGCGCATCGCGACCAATTCCGACCGCGCCGCCAGCTGCCCAAGGCCGATCAAGGCGCCGATCAGGGTCGCGATCGGAAACACCTGATACAGATAACGCGGCATCGTCAGGGTCACGAACCAGACCGCATCGCGCAGCCGATAGGCCTCATCGCCGACCTGGCCGATCTCGTCGGCGAGCACGAAGACCGCCAGTAACGGCATCAGGACCGCCAGGGTCAAGAGCGTGCCACCGAGCACGGCGCCGGCCAGATAGCGATCGAGGATGGGCAACGACGCTCCCTACTCTCAAAAGGGGTGTTCAGGCGGGGTTCCCGGCTGTCCCGGCGGGGTTCCCGGCCGATCGGCAATCAGGCATGGCCCGCGCTACGGATACCGGGACGATTCCTGATAGACTTTCGCGATGATAACTCAAGCCCCCGCTCAGCCGCCTCAGGAGCCTCGATGGAATCCAAGATCGCCAGCCAAGACCTGACTCAGGTCGAGACCCCGTGCCTGATCCTCGGCGTGTTCAGCGAGCGCCAGCTCTCCGCCGCCGCGCACACCATCGATGCCGCCAGCAACGGCGCCCTGACCGCGGTGCTCGCGCAGGGCGATCTCGACGGCAAGATCGGCAGCACGCTGATGCTCTACGGCGTGGCCGGCGTCCGCGCCGAGCGCCTGCTGCTGGTGAACTGCGGCAAGCACGAGGAATTCGACCG
>NZ_JBKHDN010000224.1:0-4151 GCF_046541315.1 Halochromatium sp.
CTGCTCGGCCACGCGCCGACCGGCACCGGCAAGACCGCGGCCTTCGCGCTGCCCCTGCTGGCGCGCATCGACCTGGCCCAGCGCACGCCCCAGGTGCTGGTGCTGACCCCGACCCGCGAGCTGGCCCTGCAGGTGGCCGAGGCCTGTCAGCGCTACGCCAGCGCGCTCGGCGGCTTCCATGTACTGCCGATCTACGGCGGCTCCGATTATGGCGGCCAGATCCGCCAGCTCAAACGCGGCGTGCATCTGGTGGTCGGCACTCCGGGCCGGATCATGGATCACATGCGCAAGGGCACCCTGCGCCTGGACGCGTTGCAGGCGCTGGTCCTAGACGAGGCCGACGAGATGCTGCGCATGGGTTTCATCGACGATGTCGAATGGATCCTGGAGCAGACCCCGCCGCAACGCCAGATCGCACTGTTCTCGGCCACCCTGCCGAGCCAGATCCAGCGCATCGCCCAGCGCCACCTGAACGACCCGAAGTCGATCAGCATCGAGGCCGCGACCGCCACCGCCGAGACCATCCGTCAGCGCTATTGGCTGGTCAGCGGCATGCACAAGCTCGATGCCCTCACCCGCATCCTCGAGGTCGAGCCGTTCGACGGGCTGTTGCTGTTCGTGCGCACCAAGACCGCGACCACTGAACTCGCCACCCGCCTCGGCGCGCGCGGCTGGACCGCCGCCGCGCTCAATGGCGACATGCCGCAGCAACAGCGCGAGCAGATGGTCGATCAATTGCGCAGCGGCGCGCTGGATATCCTGGTCGCCACCGATGTCGCCGCGCGCGGGCTCGATGTCGAGCGCATCAGCCATGTCGTCAACTACGACATCCCCTATGACACCGAGGCCTATATCCATCGCATCGGCAGAACCGGGCGCGCCGGCCGCGCCGGCGAGGCGATCCTCTTCGTCGCTCCGCGCGAGCGACGCATGCTCGCCGCCATCGAGCGCGCCACGCGCCAGCGCATCGAGCCGCTGACCCTGCCCTCGACCGAGACCGTCAACAACAAGCGCATCGCCGACTTCAAGCAGCGCATCACCGACACCCTCGGCGCCGGCGAACTCGGCTTCATGCAGGGCCTGATCGAGCAATATCAGGAAGAGCACGATGTGCCGGCGGTCGAGATCGCCGCCGCGCTCGCCAAGCTCTCGATCGGCGATCAGCCACTGCTATTGACCGCGCCGGAGCGACCCGAGCGCTCGCGCGAGCGCCCCGAGCGCGGCCGTGGCCCACGCCGCGATGACGACGAGCGTCCGCGCCAGCAACGCCGGCCACCATCGAGCCCGGATCAAGGCATGGAGCGTTTCCGCATCGCCGTCGGTCATCGCAACGGCGTCAAGCCGGGCAACATCGTCGGTGCCATCGCCAACGAGGCGGGCCTGGACGCGCGTCATATCGGCCGCATCGATATCCACGAGGAGTTCAGCCTGATCGACCTGCCCACCGGCATGCCGCGCGAGCTGTTGCAGGATCTGCGCAAGGTGCGGGTCTGCGGGCGCGCGCTCGAACTCACGCGCAGCGAGGCCGGCGCGGCAGAAGACGCGGCCACAGGCACCGAGCGCCGACAGCGATCCAAGGGCCCCAGGTCCGGCCCGTGGGATTCCGGCCCGTCGGGGGCCGATCACGACCGCCCGGGGCGGAAGCCGGCGAAGAAAAACCGATGACGCTGAAGTGCACTGGCTGAAAGGGGTCCGGAACGCATAAAGAGCGTTCCAACGAAATGACCAGGCGCTAAGCGGTCACTGTGCGCGGGCCGCTGGCCGAGCCCAGGATCAGCAGATCGGCCGGGCGCAGGGCGAAGATGCCCACGCTGACCACGCCAGCGATGTTGTTGATCCGCTGCTCCAGCGCCATCGGCTCCATGATGTGCAGACCGTGGATGTCGAGGATCAGGTTGCCATTGTCGGTGGTGAAGCCCTCGCGCCAGACCGGGTTGCCGCCGAGCTTGGCGAGTTCGCGCGCGACATAGCTGCGCGCCATCGGGATCACCTCGACCGGCAGCGGGAAGGCACCGAGCACCGACACCAGCTTGCTCTCATCGGCGATACAGACGAAACGCTCGCTGGCGGCGGCGACGATCTTCTCGCGCGTCAAGGCCCCGCCGCCGCCCTTGATCAATTGCAGCGCCTGGTTCGACTCGTCGGCACCGTCGACATAGAGCGAGAGGCTGCCGACGGCGTTGAGGTCGAGGACCGGGATAGCGTGCCGCGCAAGCCGCGCGCTCGAGGCCTCGGAACTGGAAACGGCCCCGTCGATGCGCCCCTTGACGGTCGCCAGAAAGTCGATGAAGTGATTCACCGTCGAGCCGGTGCCGACGCCGATGACGCCGCCCTCGACCTGGCTCAGCGCGGCCTCCGCCGCTTGCTTCTTCAACTGATCCTGATCCTGTGCAGGGTCCATGGCCGCTCCTCGATTGCTGGTTGATGATGGATGAATGTCGGGGATGGGGAAGGGAGGCGAAGTATAGCAAAGGCCTTGCGCGCCGATCTGTCGTATCCTGCGCCGTTTGGCCCCGTTTTGCAGGTTTCCGCCGTTCCCCCCGTTCCCCCCCGCTGTTCCACTGGCCCGACGCCGACTGTCCATGTTGCACGCCTATATCGAGCGAATCCTTAAAGCCCGCGTCTACGATATCGCGATCGAATCCCCGCTGACCCTCGCCAAGGGGCTCTCGCGACGCCTCGGCAACCGCGTGTTGCTCAAGCGCGAAGACCTGCAGCCGGTATTCTCGTTCAAGCTCCGCGGCGCCTACAACAAGCTCCGCCATCTGCCGGCGGCCGCGCTCGAGCAGGGCGTGATCGCCGCTTCGGCCGGCAATCATGCGCAGGGCGTCTCGATGGGCGCCTCGCGGCTCGGGGTGCAGGCGGTGATCGTGATGCCCAAGACCACGCCGGGCATCAAGGTCGACGCGGTGCGCCACTGGGGCGCCAAGGCGGTCCTGCATGGCGATTCGTTCGACGAGGCCTATCGCCACGCCATGACCCTGGCCGAGGAGCGCGGGCTGACGTTCCTGCATCCGTTCGATGACCCGGATGTCATCGCCGGCCAGGGCACCATCGGCATGGAGATCCTGCGCCAGCACCCGGACCCGCCGCACGCGGTCTTCGTTCCGGTCGGTGGCGGCGGGCTGATCGCCGGCATCGCCGCCTATGTGAAGTCGATCCATCCCGAGGTGCGGATCGTCGGCGTCGAGCCCGAGGAGGCGCCGACCCTGCACGCGGCGCTGGCCGCCGATGCGCCGGTGCTGCTGCCCGAGGTCGGGTTGTTCGCCGATGGCGTCGCGGTGCGCCGGATCGGCGAGGAGACCTTCCGCGTCGCGCGCGAGACCGTCGACGAGGTGGTGCTCGTCAGTACCGACGCGATCTGCGCCGCGATCAAGGACATCTACGACGATACCCGCGGTATCGCCGAACCGGCCGGGGCGCTCGCCGTGGCCGGGCTCAAGCAGTACGTCGAGCGCACCGGCGTGCGCGATGCCGCGCTGATCGCGATCGAGAGCGGCGCCAACATCAACTTCGATCGCCTGCGCCATGTCGCCGAGCGCGCCGAACTCGGCGAGCGCCGCGAGGCCCTGTTCGCGGTCGCGATCCCGGAGCGCCCAGGCAGTTTCCTCGCCTTCTGCAAGGCGCTCGGCAAACGCCAGATCACCGAATTCAACTACCGCTATGCCGATCGCCAGCAGGCGGTGGTCTTCGTCGGCGTCGAACTCGGCGGTGGGCTCGCCGAGCGCCACGAGCTGCTCGAGCGCATCGAGAAGAAGGGCTTCGAGGTCACCGACATGAGCGATAACGAGACCGCGAAGCTGCATATCCGCTTCATGGTCGGCGGCCATGCCTCCGGCGTCACCGACGAGCGCCTGATCCGCTTCGAGTTCCCGGAGCGCCCGGGAGCCTTGCTGAACTTTCTCTCCGGGCTGGGGCGGCGCTGGAATATCAGCCTGTTCCATTACCGCAACCATGGTGCCGCCTATGGCCGGGTGCTGATGGGGATTCAGGTGCCCGCAGCCGAGGACGCCGAGTTCACCGAGCTGCTGACCGATCTCGGCTATCCCTTCTGGGATGAAAGCGAGAATCCGGCCTATCGGCTGTTCGCCGGCATCGAGCGCGGGGCTTGATCGCCTTGAGCGGGCATGGCGCTGCGGTGGCCAGGCGGA
>NZ_JBKHDN010000225.1:0-4118 GCF_046541315.1 Halochromatium sp.
GAGCAGGCGGTTTGAACAACGGCAAACCGCTTTGGCTGTTGGTCGGTGGCAACGGTATCTGTTGGTTCCCAGCGTCTTTCTTGATGAGCTTCTCGAAGTCGCTCACCTCGTCGGCGGCTATCGATCCCATGCGCCGACACAACATAGCACGGTTCGTGAGCACCGCTTCCGACCCATTGTGGTCAGCTGCATTGGCGACGTGAAAGTCCACTGTAGTGACATCACCAGACGATACTGTCCGGTGTTTCCTTCTGCAACACGCGCGCAGAAGTCAGGACCGCGACACGCTGGGTCACTCCCCGGCCAGGGCCAGTACGCGCTCGACGACGTCGTTGGCGAGCCATCCTCCATGACGGCGGATACGCTCGACACCCTGGGCCACCGAGTCCAGCTTGCCGCGCCGTTTGGCGTGGAGAAGCACGCCGAGGGAGCCCGTCATCGGGATGGAGCTACGGCGTGCAACCCGCCTCGCCTTGAGATCGTCCAGCACCACGGTGGCGCCCGGAAGATCCAGGGCGAGTTGGATCACCGCCGCCTCGCCGAGGTCCAACTCGCCAGCCAGAAGCGGCGAAATCCCGTTCGCCAGGGCGTCCACTTCGATATCGGGCACGATTCGAAGCCTCCGGGCGGTGTCGTCCAGCTGGGCGCCGGCCTCCAACTCCCGGAGCACAGGCTCCGGCACCAAGACCCGGCCGTATAGCGCCGGTAGGGCATCGAGCCCGCCCAAGGCAACGGTCAGGTGTATGACCGGACTGCTATTGAGGATGATCACTGGCGGCCTCGGCAGCAGCGAGATCCCCCTCCAACTCCTCAGCGCCCACCTGGATGGTCGATACCCCAAGCCGGCCAAGCTCAGCGAGAAACGCCACCCGCCCCATTCCGATCAGGGCGGCCGCCTGCCCTGAGCTGAGCCTGCCGATCTCGAACAATTTGGCGGCCATGGCCAGACTTGCCTCACGCTCAAACTCCGCTCGGGACATATGCAGAGCATCGGGGAAGGTTTCCGGGTAATCGACGGACAAGGTATTGCTCATGGCCAAGTGCTCTTGGGTGCGCAGGCGTATCGCTCATGTTCGCCCAATCGACCAAGCGAAGCCAGAGGCGCGAGGACGTCTTAGGACAGTCGGTGTCATCAGTGGTTCTAGCGAGTGTCTGCTGTTCCCGCAGCTACAGACCCCAGGCAGCAATACGCCAATATCCGGAATTGGCCGATTGCTACCGTCGCAAAGAGCGAGAGTATAGGCGCGAGTCAGGTTCATCCCGATCAGCCAGTCGGCTTGGGCGCGGGCGCGCGCGGCGGCAGCCAGCGCGTCATAGTCGTGGCCGTCGCGCAACTGTTCCAGACCGGCGCGGATCGCCGCATCGGTCAGGCTCGAGATCCAGAGCCGCTGCACCGGTTTGCGACAGCGCGCGTGCTCGGCGATGAGGCGAAAGGTCAACGCGCCCTCGCGCCGGGCACGCGCACCGACGATGCGTGCGAGATCACGCGCAACGCTGGGCTTTTCGGCGACGATGACGCGCGTCATCGAACCCGCATTCCGACGATCGAAGAAGTTCGCGAACGCGCGAGTCGATTCGCGCGCCGCGATGGAGAGATGCGCTGAGATGGTACCCCTCGCATGCGAGGCGGTCAGAACCCTTTATAGCCGCCGTAGCGCCACCTGAACCGAGGTGTACCAGGAGTTTGGAGCGGGAAACGAGACTCGAACTCGCGACCCCAACCTTGGCAAGGTTGTGCTCTACCAACTGAGCTATTCCCGCTAAGAGCCCTCTAGAATATCACCAAAAATCTGGCTGTCAAGCATCGGGCGCGCAAAAAGTCCCAAGCACCCTGCTCAAGCCCGCACGATGTGCTCGGCGGGCTCGCGATAGCGCCCGCGCGTATCCACGATCAGGGGCGCGTGCGCCTTGATCAGCGCGTAGTCGAAGCGGTCGTGATCGGTGGCGAGCAGCACGCAATCGGTCGCGGCCAGGCTCTCGGGCGTGAGCGGCACCGATTCCAGATCGAAATCATGCTTGCGCATCGGCAGGAAGCGCGGCACGTGCGGATCGGAATAGCTGATCTCGGCGCCCCGCTCCTCCAGCAGCTCCATCAGCTCCATCGACGGCGACTCACGCCGATCGTCGACATTCTTCTTGTAGGCGATGCCCAACACCAGGATGCGCGCGCCCTTGACCGCCTTGCCGCGTTCGTTGAGCGCATCGGCGACCTTGCTCACCACCCATTTGGGCATGTTGGTGTTGACCTCGCCGGCCAGCTCGATGAAGCGGGTGCTGAGGCCAAATTCACGCGCCTTCCAGGTCAGATAGAACGGATCGATGGGGATACAGTGGCCGCCAAGGCCCGGCCCCGGATAATAGGGCGTGAAGCCGAACGGCTTGGTGGCGGCGGCGTGGATCACCTCGTGGATATCGATGCCCATGCGATCGCAGACGATCTTCAGCTCGTTGACCAGACCGATATTGACCGCGCGATGGATATTCTCCAGCAGCTTGGTCATCTCGGCGGCGCGGGTCGAGCTGAGGGTGACGACCCGATCGATCACCTGCCCGTAGAGCGCCTCGCCGACGGCGGTACAGGCCGGCGTGACGCCCCCGAGCACCTTGGGGATGGTGCGCGTGTTGTACTTTGGATTGCCCGGGTCCTCACGCTCCGGCGAGAACACCAGGAACACCTCCTCGCCCACCGTCAGGCCGGTCGATTCCACGCGCGGGCGCAGTTCCTCATCGGTGGTGCCGGGCCAGGTCGTGCTCTCCAGCGAGACCACCTGCCCCGCGCGCAGATGCGGCAGGATCGACTCGGTGGTCGCGATCACATAGCTCAGGTCTGGCTCGCGATACTTGTTGAGCGGCGTTGGCACGCAGAGGATGAGGGCATCGCACTCGCTGGCGCGGCTGAAATCCGTGGTCGCGCTAAAGCCTTGCTCGAGCGCGCCGGCGATGGACTCGGCACGGATGTGCTCGATATAGGACTCGCCGGCGTTGAGGCGGTCGACCTTCTCGGCATCGATATCCAACCCCAGCACCCGGTAGCCCACCTCGCTGAAACGCAGCATCAGCGGCAGGCCGACGTAGCCCAGGCCGAGGATGCCAATCACGGCTTGCCGATTGTTCAGGCGATCGATCAGTTCCACAATTGAAGACTCCCAAGCAAAGCAAAACACTGCGCGTATAGGATCATCCGCACCGTTGAACCCGGGCCGCTGTCCATTGCTGGCTTCCCGATGATGATCGGCCCGATGCTTGCCCGACAATGGCGCTCAACATCGGCAAGTCGTCGATGGACAGCGTAACTTGGGCGATTTCCCGTCGATCGCCTTAGTGCGGCGTCGCTTGCGGGGCCTCGCCGAGGTGATCGCGCAGTGCCTTCGCGTAAGCCGCGCGCGCGGTCTGGCAAATCGCGAGCTGGCGCTTCAGATGGTCGATCTCCTGATCGGTCGCGCGCAGATTGACGATCTGATTGCGCGCCTCATCGGAGAGGGCGCCGAGTTCGTAGTGAGCGCCGTCGATGGTGATGGTCTGGTTCTCTTCGGCCATGAGGATGGTCTCCGTCTCGAGGTCAGTGGTGACGGTCAGTGGTCTGTCTTGAATCGAGCATCAAGCGGACCGTCGGCTGGTGCGCAGTATAGAGAACCCGAGCCGGCGGTGTCGGCCTGGCGTGCGCTCGGGACTCTCGGCTAGATCGCCTCCCGGCACGCGCGTTTGAACGCATCGACGATACGCGCCTGCTCGGCGGCGGCCAGGTGCGGGTGCATCGGCAGGCTCATGATATGGCTGGCGACGGCGGCGGCGACGGGCGTGCATTCGGGACAGCAATAATGCGCGTAGGCCGGTTGTTGGTTGATCGGCATCGGGTAGTGGACGGCGGTCGGGATGCCGGCCGCCTTGAGGGTTGCCTGCACGGTATCACGCTCGCGCACCAGCAGGCTGTATTGGGCAAAGACGCTGTGCCGGTCTGGTGCCGGCCAGGGCAACACGCGATAGGGCTCGCGCAACGGCGCGCAGGCGCCAAGCGGCTCGTTTGGGTTGCCATTCGCGTGCTGGCTCTGGCTGCCGCGAGGGCTCTGGTTGGACGCTTGGCAACTGTGCGCCTTGGTGCGCGCCTCGTCCTCGTCCGC
>NZ_JBKHDN010000226.1:0-4077 GCF_046541315.1 Halochromatium sp.
CGCATCAGGGGACGGATCAGGCGGAGCATCAGTCCGCACAGCAGGCCGCACATCCTCTTGAGCATCCGCCCGCTCATCTGGTCGTCGCGCTCAATTTCACGCCCGTTCCGCGCCACCAGTATCGGGTCGGCGTCCCCGTTGCCGGCGCCTATCAGGAGATCTTCAACTCCGATGCGAGCGCCTTTGGCGGCAGCGGCGTCGACAACGGCAACGCTCCGCTGCGCACCGAGCCGGTGCCCTGGATGAATCATGATCAATCCTTGCTGCTGACCCTGCCGCCGCTCGCCGGCATCGTGCTCAAACCGGTAGCGACGGCCGCCGACGCCGAAGACGCCGCCGAGCGCGCCGTCACCGCCGGCGCGGCGAACCGAGAAGCTGTCTGAAATCCGGCGCGCGGCGGCCAAGTTCGGTGCCCGAATGGCTTCTGCAGCGGCCGATGCGGCTTGTTCAGACAGCCTCCGAGCGAGCAGCAGCGCCGCGAGTCCGCCAAGGACCGGGCCGGGCCACGAGGCCCGCCCAGCATTTGAATGATCCAGATCGCGCAGGTGAGTAGCCATGGCGAAAAAGCCGACCACCACGAAGAACACCAAGGCAACCGCGAGCCGCAAGGGTGCGACGACGACCGCGAGTACCAAGACCGCATCGAAGGCCACCGAGACCGAGGCGAACCAGCCAGAAACGAGCAAGTCCAAGGCGCCAGCACGTCCCCGCAAGACGACCCCGGCATCGCCAAAGGCCAGCTCCGGCGCCTCCCGCTCCACCGCCAGCTCAAGTCCGGAGCCATCGACACCGCCCGCGAGACCAGCGCGCGACAAAACCGCCCAATCCGCTCAGGCGAATCCTGCCGCGCCCGACGCCAAGGCCTCGGCATCGACCCCGGACGCCATGGCCCGCGCCGAGGCAAAGCCGGCGGACACCGCGACCACCACCGGTGGAGCGACGGGGGCGACCAGCACGGCAAGCGTCAAGACGCGGCCTGAAACCAGACCTGAGTCCGAGCGCCCGGCAGCGGAACCAAGCTCAACTCGCGCCCTGAAGCCAGCTCCAACATCGCCCTCGACACCGGAACCAGACCCGCTATCGCGACCAGCACCGCAATCCAGCGCCGAGCAGCCGGCGTCGGCGCCCAGCGCACGCGAGCCGGCACCGGCTGCCCCTTCCGAGGCGAGGCCGGCAGCAGCGCCCGAAACCAAGCCAAAGGCCGAGGCCGAGCCGACACCCGCGCCAGAAGCCCCGCCAGCCGAGCCCGAACCAACCCTCGCGCCAGAACTCGCGCCAATCGAGCCCGAACCAACGCCCGCGCCGCCTGCGGTCCAGCATCCACCGCGCCCGAGCCTGTTCGTCGTCCACATCACGCCGGAGATGGCGCCGGTCGCCAAGATCGGCGGCCTCGCCGATGTGGTGTTTGGCCTTAGCCGCGAACTCGCGATTCGCGGCAACCATGTCGAGATCATCCTGCCGAAGTACGACAACCTGCGCTACGACCACATCTTCGAGCTGCACCCGGTCTATAACGACCTCTGGGTGCCCTGGTACGAGGGCGCCATCCACTGCACGGTCTACTTCGGCTTCGTGCATGATCGCAAGTGCTTCTTCATCGAGCCGCACTCGCAGGACAATTTCTTCAATCGCGGCAGCATCTACGGCTTCCCCGACGATGTCCTGCGCTACGCCTTCTTCTCGCGCGCCGCGATCGAGTTCCTCTGGCAAGCCGGCAAGCATCCGGACATCATCCACTGCCACGACTGGCAGACCGCGCTGGTGCCGGTGTTTTTGTACGAGTTCTATCAACGCCTCGGCATGACCCATCCGCGCGTCTGCCTGACCATCCATAACTTCAAGCATCAGGGCGTGACCGGCGCCGAGCTGCTGCGCGCCACCGGCCTGCACCAGCCCGAGCGCTTCTTCGACTGGCACCGGCTCGGCGACAACCATCACAAGAATGCCTTGAACCTGCTCAAGGGCGGCGTCGTCTACGCCAACTTCGTCACCACCGTCTCGCCGCGCTATGCCTTCGAGACCAAGGATCAGGGCCAGGGCTTCGGGCTCGAATCGACCCTGCACACCCATCAAATGAAATACGGCGGCGTCGTCAACGGCATCGACTACGATGTCTGGAACCCGGAGATCGACCGCTATATCCCGGCCCACTACGGCCTCGACACCCTCGACGCCAAGTACGACAACAAGCGCGCCCTGCGCCATCGCCTCATGCTCGCCGACAACGAGAAGCCGATCGTCGCCTTCATCGGCCGTCTCGATCCGCAGAAGGGCCTGGAACTGGTGCGCCACGCCATCTTCTCCACCCTTGAGCACGGCGCCCAGTTCGTGCTCCTCGGCTCCAGCCCCGATCAGGGCATCAACAACGATTTCTGGGGCCTGAAGCACATGCTCAATGACAGCCCCGACTGTCATCTCGAGATCGGCTTCGACGATGAACTCGCGCATCTCATCTACGCCGGCGCCGACATCATGCTGGTGCCGAGCCAGTTCGAGCCCTGCGGTCTGACCCAGCTCATCGCGCTGCGCTATGGCACCGTGCCGGTGGTGCGCACCGTCGGCGGCCTCGCCGACACCGTGTTCGACAAGGACCACTCCGACCGTCCGCTGCACCAGCGCAACGGTTACCGCTTCGAGAACTACGACGTGCCTGGACTGGAATCAGCGCTGATCCGCGCCATCGACTGCTACTACCAGTACCCCGAGCACTTCCGCGAGCTGATGAAGAACGCCATGCGCAGCGATTACTCCTGGAACCATCCGGGGCAGGATTATCTGAATATCTATGATTTCATTCGCGATCGTTGATGATGACCCAACGCGCACTCCTCGCTGCTGGCGATCCCGCGAGCCGTGATCGACTTGGTCGACAACTCCAAGCGTTTGGCCTGGAGGTGACTGCGGTCGGCAGCGGCGAGCGGCTGATCGAGCAATTGCTGATCACCGAAATTGACATCGTCTTCATCGACCTCAATCTTGTCGCGACCGAGGTGGCGACCGATGGCAGGGATGCCGGAAGCCCAGCCGGGATTGATGCCGAGGCCAGAACCGTCGCCAGAACCGTCACCGGAGCCGGCACCGGCATCGACGCCATCGTCGAGATCGCGCAGCTGATCCGAGGATCGGGACAGACCGCGCCGATCATCGTCGTCGCATCGCGGCTGTCGGAGTCCGATCAAGCGCGGCTGCACGCGCCGGATTGTCGCCTGCTATCGACCCCGATCGACCCAGCAGCGCTGCAGGCGCTGCTTGAATCCTGTTTACAGACCAGGACGTCAGCCTCGCTTGCGACCACGCCGGCGGGCCTGGATGAGGAGGAACTGCGCGCGTTGCAAAGCGCCTTCGTCGAGATGCTGAACAGCAACTATCTCGATGCCCTAGAATCGGCCCTGGAGCAGCAGTCGGCAAGCCAAACCCAAGCCGTCTTGCATAAACTCAAGGGAGGCGCGAGCAGTTTTGGCTTTGAGCAACTCGGCGCGCTGGCCGCCTCGGCGGAAGCGCTGTTGCGTCAGGGGCGTTCGCTCGATGAGGTCAGGGCGCAGATCGCCCCGATCCTCGCCGAAGCCGAACGCCTTCAACAATCGATAAGATAGGCGGTCATCCGATGCCCTGGTCATGCGATCCCGATACCATCCGCATTCTCATCGTCGACGACGACTCGATGATACGGACATTTCTGAGATCGACACTGGAAAAGCTCGAACACAAGAGGATTCTCGAAGCGGACTCGGGCGAGAAGGCCATCGAGCATTTTCGGCAACACCAACCGCAGCTGGTGTTCCTCGACATCGAGATGCCGGGCGCACTCAATGGCCTCGCGGTCCTCGATGCGCTGCGCGAGAGCGAGCAAGCGGTCTCGATTATCATGATCACCGCCCACAGCACGGTTGAGAACGTGCGACGAGCGGCCGCGCGCAAAGTCGACGGCTTTCTCGCCAAGCCGCTGAATCCGCAGCGGATCAAACAGGCCCTGGAGCATTTCCACGGCAACTGCGCTTAGGCGATTGCCGGAAAAGCTCATACCGAATGGCGCAGGATGTTCGTTGGCCTTCGAGGAGCGTCGCCGGGAGCATCGCC
>NZ_JBKHDN010000227.1:0-4075 GCF_046541315.1 Halochromatium sp.
TGGCTCGAATGGGACCGGCGAGCCTTGGTGCTGCGCGCCCTCGCTCGCCCGCTCGCGATCGACGACATCGGTGATCAGCATGGCGTGATGGGCGGTGAGCGCGCGGCCGGATTCGGTGATCAGGTCCGGCTCGGGCAGTGCGTGTTCGGCACAGACCCTCGCTAGGGTGCCGACGATGGCCTCGGCATAGTCCTCGACCCGATAGTTCATCGAGCAGTAGGCGCGGGTGCGGCTGCCTTCGTAGTCGACCCCGAGCCCGCCGCCGAGATCGAGGATGCGCGGCTCGGCGCCAAGCGCATGCAGTGCCGCATAGAACTGACCGAGTTCGGCGACACCGGTGCGGATGTCGTCGAGGCTCGGGATCTGCGAGCCCAGATGCGCGTGCAGCAGATGCAGCCAGTGCGGTTTGCCGGCGGCGCGCAGGCGTTCGATCAGCGCCAGCAGCTGGCTCGCCGAGAGTCCGAACTTGGCCTTGTCGCCACCACTGTTCTGCCAGTTGCCGGCGGCGGCCGCGGCAAGGCGGACGCGGACGCCGAGCGCTGGCTCGATGCCAAGCCGCGCGGCCTCTTCCAGCACCAGATCGAGTTCCGAGGGTTTCTCGATGACGAGATGGACGGTCAATCCGAGACGCTGGCCGATGAGGGCAAGCCGGATGTATTCGCGATCCTTATAGCCGTTGCAGATGACGGGTTGAGCGGACGGCACCAGCGCCAGCACCGCCATCAGCTCCGGCTTGCTGCCGGCCTCCAGCCCAAGCCCGCCGGCGCTGAGCAGCGCCCGCACCACGCTGCGTTGCTGGTTGACCTTGATCGGGTAGACTGGCCGGTAGGTGCCTTGATAGCCGTGCGTGGCGATGGCGGCGGCAAAGGCGTCCTGAAGGCGGTGCACGCGATGGCGCAGGATGTCGTCGAAGCGCACCAGCACCGGCAAGGAGAGCCCGGCAGCGCGCAACTGCTCGGCGAGCCGCGCCAGGTCGATGCGGGTGTCGGCGTCGGGATGCGGGCGGGCGCAGAGATGGCCGCCGGGGCCGATCTCGAAATAACCCTCGCCCCAGCGCTCGATGGCGTAGATGAGATCGCAGCGGGGATCAGTGGGCGCCATGATGGTCAGTCTCCAGCTCGTGCGGACGCGCCGATGGTATCACCCCTGGGGCGGTTGCCGATCGGCTGTCCAGGCTTCGCTCGGCCACCAATTGTCATCGAGGGTCTGCTCGGGCGTGAACGGACACTGAGTCGGGAAGCTCTCTTCGGCGAGCCCGGTTTCGCTGGCTGCTGCGAGGATGGCGTCGCCATAGGCATCCTCGCGTGCTTGTTCGAGCCGATGCCGCAAGCTCGGATTCTGAGCAAGGTGGCGGCGCAGGCGACGACGCTGCTCTTTGATGGTGAGTTCCCAGCTGCGACTGCGTCGGCTGGGTTGAAAACGCCATTTGAGGAGATGGGAAAATAGCACTGCGAGACGGTTTTCGAGTTCGCGCAACTCGCTTTTACCCATGCTTTCGATCTCCTCGGCGATGAGCGCGATGTCGGCTTGCTCGAGCTGGCCCGATCTCAGGAGTGACGCTTGGCGGTTGGCCCAGGCGTAAAAATCGGTGTCGTAGAGGTCTTGAATGGACATTGACGAAGAGATCCAGTCTCGGGAGCTTATCGGCAGGGAGTCTTGCAGTATAGCGACAGATCGCCGGGGCGCGCCGGAGGTTCTGTTGGCGACCCGCTCGGGCTGTCGGCGACCATGTGTCGCTTGTCCATAGGCGGTGGACCCTTAACGGTTGGTAATCTTCGGTTACGTTGCCGGTAAGGCCTGAGCCTCTATCCTCGGGCACCGACCGAGTTCAACCCACGTCTGCGATGAGGAGCATGAAGCGATGGCGACAAGCGATGGGGCATCAGCGCCAGGCAGCGCGGCGCAGCAGGCGTTTGCGCAGGTTTGCGCCAACCTGTGCGAGCGCATCGTCGGCCAGGAGGCGCTGATCGAACGGCTGCTGATCGCGCTGCTCGCCGATGGCCATCTGCTGGTCGAGGGCGCGCCGGGGCTGGCCAAGACCACCGCGATCAAGGAACTGGCATTGCGCATCGAGGGCGATTACCAGCGCGTCCAGTTCACCCCCGACCTGTTGCCGGGCGATCTCACCGGCACCGATATCTATCGCCCCGAGACCGGCGAGTTCCAGTTCCAGCGCGGGCCGCTGTTCCACAACCTGGTGCTGGCCGATGAGGTCAACCGCGCGCCGGCCAAGGTGCAGTCGGCGCTGCTGGAGGCGATGGGCGAGCGCCAGATCACGGTGGGCGGGCGCACCTATCCGCTCCCGGAGCCGTTCTTGGTGATGGCGACCCAGAACCCGATCGAGCAGGAGGGCACCTATCCGCTGCCGGAGGCGCAGCTGGATCGCTTTCTGCTGCATGTGCGGGTCGACTACCCGGACCCGAAGACCGAGCGCGCCATCCTCGCGATCGCGCGCGCCGAGGCGCGCGGACAGTGGCGCCAGCAGGCCGATCCGCCGCCGATGATCAGCCGCGAGCAGGTCTTCGCGGCGCGCGGCGAGGTGATGGACCTGCACATGGCCGAGAACCTGGAGGAATATCTGGTGCAGTTGGTGCTGGCCACCCGCGACCCGGCGCCCTATGACCAGGGTCTCGCGCGCATGGTCGACTATGGCGCCAGTCCGCGCGCGACCATCGCGCTGGATCGCTGTGCCCGCGCGCGCGCCTGGCTGCGGGGCGGCGACTATGTGACGCCCGATGATTGCCATGCGGTCGCCTACGATGTGTTGCGCCATCGCATCCTGCTCAGCTATGCGGCCGAGACCGAGGGGCTGACGCCGGATGCCTTCGTCGAGCAGTTGATCCGCCGGGTGCCGATGGTTTGACGGGAGCAGGGAGCAGGGAGAAGAGTGACGGGTGACGTTGGGTGGGCGGCGCGCTGTGAACCTTCGTTGGAATCGGAGTGGGTATTGGAGTCATGAGGGTGAGCCTGAGCGACGATGAGCGTGTTTATCGCGTCGATGCCGATGAGCTGGTGGCCTTGCGCGCTTCTGGCGAGCGGTTGCGTCCGGCGCGCACGCAGAGCGCGCGTTCGGCGTTGGCGGGCGCGCATCGCTCGCGCTTCCATGGTCGCGGGATGGACTATCGCGAGTCGCGCCACTATCAGCCGGGCGACGACATCCGCAACATGGACTGGCGCATCACCGCGCGCAGCGGTCATGCGCATGTGAAGGTCTTCGACGAGGAGCGCGAGCGGCCGGTGGTGGTGTTGGTGGACTTCGGCGCGAGCATGTTCTTCGCCACGCGCGGGGTGTTCAAGTCGGTGCAGGCGGCACGCCTGGCGGCCTTGATCGGCTGGTCGGCGATTGGCCACGGCGATCGTATCGGCGCGCTGTTGTTCGCCGATGCCAACGGCGGGCCTGTCGGTGACCGGACTGCCGGTGACCGAGGACACCATCAAGAGCTGTCGCCGGCAGGCGGGCGCCGTGGTCAGATGCGCCTGATCCGGGCCTTGGTACAGGCCGGCGCGCATCCGGCTAGAGAGAGCAATGGCACTAGCAATAGCACTGGAAATGGCAATGGCAATGGCACTAGCAATGGCAACAGCACTAGCAATGACACTAGCAACGGCAACGGCGGTCTGAGCGCGGCGCTGATGCGGCTACGTCGGGTCGCGCGGCCCGGCAGCCTGGTGTTCCTGCTCTCGGATTTCTATCGCGTCGATGCCGACAGCAAGCATCATCTCAGTCGCCTGGCCCAGCACAGCGATGTCAATGCGATCCAACTGCTCGATCCGCTCGAGCTGGCGCCGCCGCCGCCGGGTTGCTACGGGATCAGCGACGGGCGGCAACGGGCGGTCCTCGATACCCGCTCGCGTGGCGGGCGCGAGCGGTATGCCCGCGCGCTGGCGCAACATCATCGGCGCGTGCGTGAGGTGACCAGCGAGAACGGCATCGGCCTGCTGCAATGCCTGACCACCGATGATCCGGCCGCGCGGCTGAGCGAGCTGCTTGCGAGCCGCAGTGGGAACGAGCCGGGAAGCGTCGCTGGCACTCGGACCGAGCCGGCGCGCCAGTCGTCGCGCCAGTTTCCGCGCC
>NZ_JBKHDN010000228.1:0-4050 GCF_046541315.1 Halochromatium sp.
GGGCCGGCTGGGGTCTCGGCAGGCGAGCTGACCGGCAGGCTGGCGGCGGAGCTGGTGGGCAGGCTGGCGGGCAAACTGGCGGCGGTAGGCCGCGTAGTCGGGTGGTCGACAACGGGCGTCGGCTCGAAGCCGACCCGATTGCAGGCCAGCAGCGGCAGGCCATTGGCGATCGCATGGCCGCGCTGCACGGTCATCCAGGCATCGAGCTGGCGCGCCTGTTCTTGCCCGTCGTCGCGCGGATCCCAGCCGATCGCGGTCGGATAGAGCAGCAGCTCGGCGCCGGCCAAGGCCATCAGCCGCGCCGCTTCCGGGAACCACTGATCCCAGCAGACCAGCACCCCCAGGCGGCCAACCGCGGTGTCGATCGGCTCGAACCCGAGATCGCCAGGGGTGAAGTAGAACTTCTCATGGAAGCCGGGATCATCCGGGATGTGCATCTTTCGATACAGGCCGGCGAAGCGGCCATCGGCATCCAGCACCACGGCGGTGTTGTGGTAGACCCCGGGTGCGCGGCGCTCGAACACCGAGCCGACGATGACCAAGCCGAGTTCGGCTGCCAGCGCGCCGAGGCGCTCGGTGGTCGCTCCCGGCACCGGCTCGGCGCTGTCGAAGCGCGCACAGTCCTCGCGCTGGCAGAAGTAATCGCCATTGTGCAATTCCTGCAAGAGCACGAGTCGACAGCCAGCAGCCTTGGCCGCGCGACAGGCGCGCGCGAGGGCCTCCCAGGTGGCTTGCGGGTTGGCGCGAACCTGGTGTTGGACGAGGGCGGCCTTGATCGCATCAGCCATTCTTTTTGGTCTGCCTGTCAAGCAAGAGCTGCAACACCAAACCGATGGGCCCAAGGACCACGATCACCAGAAACACGACCTGCCCGATGAATCCTATTTTGCCGCTTTTCGTCATTTTTCGGACCGCCCAAAAGGCCGAAACGATTCCCATGAATAGCCAAATCCCGATCAGCCAAACCATAAGCTGCTCACCATCATGCATGTGTGTTGTCGCCAAGGTCCACTCAAGGCCCAATCAAAGACGCGGCGACCGCTTGGCATTCCAGCCGCAGGGTCGGCGCCATCCCGATGCACGGCTTGCACCCAGGCCGTCGCGATCATAAGATTCAGCCAGCGCTCGGCAGGCAGCGGGGACGACGCTGCCGATCCCTATCATTGCGCAACCGCGCGGACGAAGGCACGGGCTGGCTATGATCGCACATCGACAGCGCAGCGCCCACGCGCGCCCGATTCTATCCGGCCCCCGCAGGGTTGGACCCGGATGCGCGGTGCATGACGGCACCGCCCGGGCTGGCGCGCGCCGCCACTTCGGCTTCACCCTGATCGAACTGATGGTCGTGCTCGGCATCGTCGGCGTACTCGCCATGCTGGCCTATCCGAGCTATCGCAGCTATGCGATCAGCGCGCGGCGCGTGCAGGCGCAGACCGGGTTGTTCGAGCTGCAACAGGCGCTCGAACGCCATCGCCTGCGGCATCCGAGCTATGCCGATTGCCTGAGCGACGGCGACTGCGTGCTGCCCGACACGGATGATTACGCGTTCAGCATCCGCAGCGCCGAGACCACCGCCTATGTCATCGAGGCCGAGGCCAAGGCGACCGGCGCACAGGCGGCGGATCGCGCGTGCGCCTTGCTGACCCTGGATCAGAACAATGTCAAGACGCCGGCCGACTGCTGGCTGAAGTGAACCCGATGGCAGGCGCGAGGCGACGCCATCGGCCAAGAGACCGCGCGGGATGCGCGGGCCTGTCGCGATGACACGCGAGAGGCGATGCCATGGGCCACGACGCCGCCCCGGCTGCGCGGGCCTGTCGCTGATCGAGCTGCTCGTCACCATGAGTCTGCTGGCGATCCTGCTGGCCGTCGGTATCCCGTCCTTCCAGGAGAGCCAGGAGCGGGCGCGCTTGCGCAATAGCGCCGAGGCGATCTACTCGCTGCTCCAATTCGCGCGCTCGGAGGCGATCAAACAGTATCGCGATCTCTTCGTCGTGGTCAGCGCGGGCGGGGCCGGGCCGGCGGGCGACGGCTGGTGCCTGGCGATCGCCAACGATCACGACTGCGATTGCTCGGTGGCGGGCGCATGCCAGTATGGCGGGGAGGATCGCCAAGAGCACAGCCTCGTCGGCGCCGACTTTCCAGGGGTCGCCGTGGACTCGAACCGGGCGTCCTATCGTTTCGAGCGCAAGCTCGGCAAATGTTCCACCGCCGGCACCCTGACGCTCAGCGGGGCGGATGCGTCGCGCATCCGCATCCGGGTGGCCCCGCTCGGGCGGGTGGCGCTGTGCTCGGACGATGTCCTCGGGCTGCCCGAATGTCCATGATCCGCCGCCGGCCGGGAGCGCCGATGCTCCAGTGCCGATCGGGAATGGCGATGAACCGGCACGCTCGGCCGGGAATCCGCAGGAGCCAACGCTGGCCGGGCCGGCAATCGGGGTTGTCCCTGGTCGAGGTCATGATCGGGCTGACGGTGGGCTTGCTGATCATGCTCTCGGCATTGACCCTGTACACGGTCAATCTGCGCTATGCCGTCGATCTGCTGGGCGCGGCGCGCTTGAATGCCGAGTTGCGCGCGGCCATGGACATGATGGTCACCGATATCCGGCGCGCCGGTTTCGGTGGCCAGGCGTTCACGGAACCTCATTTCTCCGATCTGGAGCTGTATGAAGACGGCTCCTGCCTCGTCTTCACCTATGATGCCAACCAGGATGGGGTGTTGCGGCAGAAGGCCGATGACGCCAGCGGCTCCTACGAGCTGTTCGGCTTCAAGGTCGACGACCATCTCCTCAAGGTGCGGCAGGGCGGTGGCGATCTGTCGGCGTGCAACAGCGGCGGACAGTGGCACGGCTTGACCGATCCGGCGACTGTCCGCATCGCGCGTGAAGGGCCGGTGTTTTCGCTCGATGTCCAGTGTCTTCGCACCGATACCGGCGAGCGCGCCGAGGGGCAACGCTGCCGGCCGGGGTTTGCGCTCTACGAGGCGGCCAGCGCGGAAGCGGCGGGGACCGACGTGGACACCGGCCCTCTTCCGATCAGGCTCGTCGAGATCCGGCTGGTCCATATCGATCTCGAAGGCTCGCTGACCCGCGATCCAACGATTCGCGCGCGGCGGTCGCAAGCGGTGTTGGTGCGCAATCATCGGGTCGTGAACCTACCGATCTCGGCGTCGGATTGAGCGAAACGGATCGCCATTCGCCATGACTCGCGGAGACGAACATCTCGTCGAATCTGGCTTTTGGGTCAGTGTTGTTCGGCGATCAGGGCGAGCGGTCATACAGTCGTTGAGTCAGCATCATGAAGCACTGCCAACCGCGCCAGCAACAACAACCGCGCTCGCGTGCCCGCGTCAGCACCCGTGCCCGACTCCATGCCCGATTCTATGCCCGAACTCGCAACGACCACCCGCGTCTCCAAACCGGGGCCACGACGCTCGCGGTCACGGTGTTGGTGTTGTGTTTGGCCTCGCTCCTGTCGATCGGCGTATCGCGCACCACGCAGATGGATCAGCGCATGGCGGCAAACCAACAGCGCGCGCGCCAGGCGTTTTTGGCTGCGGAGGCCGGCATGGCGCATGCGCTGTCCTTACTCGCCGAGCGCGACGCGTCCTCGGCCCGCTTGCTCGGGATCGATCGCGCTCAACGCGGCATCGCCGATGAGATCGCGCCGTTACCGGATCGGGTCACTGGCGCCTACCGGGTGGCCTATTGCAATCCGGAGGATTCCGCGTCGCACTCGATCAACTGCCCCGATGCGCCGGGATCGCCGACCTGCGACCGGCTGGATGCGGAGGCGATCCTAACCGCGGAGGCGGACGGCACCCCGGAGGCGACCGAAGCACGGTATCTGCGGACACCGCTGATCGTCGCGTGCGGGTGGAGCGATGACGAGATCGCGCGGCATCTGATCGTGCAGGCCACGCAGGCGATGCCGAAGGTCGGCAAGGACGTGAAGAGCGCGGCGAAGGAGAACGCGGTGCTCCACGATGACATTGGCGCAGGCACGGAAGCAGGCGCAGGCACATTTACAAGCACCGGCACCGGCACAAGT
>NZ_JBKHDN010000229.1:0-4030 GCF_046541315.1 Halochromatium sp.
CCGCCGCGAAGGATAGATCGGCGCCGCGCCCTCGGGGCGAGTCTTAAAGCGCCGATGCACCCAGAAATACTGCGCCGGCATGCTGCGCAAACGCGCCTCGATCACCCGATTCATCCGCGCCGTGTCGGCCTCCACATCGCCGCTCGGAAAATCCGCGAGCGGCGGATCGAAACACAGCTCCAACCCCTCGCCGCTCGGCAAGAAGCGCGCAAAGGTCGGAATCACCACCGCATTCGCAAGCCGCGCGATGCGCCCCAAGGTCGGCACGGTCGCCGCCGGCACGCCGCAAAACGGCACGAACAGACCGCGCCGCCGACCCGGGTCCTGATCCGGTAGATAAAACAACGGCACGCCTGACTTCAGCGTCCGAATCAACCCGCGCAGATCATCCCGGCGCTCGACCGGAATCGCCCCGAAGCGCGTGCGCGCTCGGCGCACCTGCGCATCGAGCACCGGATTCCGGATACGCTGATACATATACATGCCGGGATGCACCAGGGCCGTGAACGCGGTCCCGCCCAACTCGAGCCCGACGAAATGCGGCACCAATACGATCACCGGCCGCCCGGCCGCCAGCAAGGCATCGATCCGCTCGCGATGGCGCAAGCGCAGGATGCGCGCCAAACGCTGCGGCGGCGCCGACCAGCTCAGCCCCTGACAGACCGCCGCGACGCCCAGCCAGCCGAAATGCTCGCGCACCAGTCGCGCGCGCGCTCGCGAGTCGTACTCGGGCAGACAAAGCGCGAGGTTGGCACGCGCAACCTGGCGCCGCCCCCAGGCCAGCCGATAGCCGATCCCGCCCAAACCGCGCCCAAGCGCGACTTGCAACCGAAACGGCAGCAGCGCCAGGAGCTTGAACAGCCCCACGACGATCCAGCTCGGCCAGTATCTTGGCGCGAAGAGGGATGTCCCGCTTGCCTGCCGCCTCGATCCCGGGCTCGATTTCCGCTTTGGCCGCCGGCTTGATCCCCGGCTTGACCCCCATCGGCGCTCATTCACGTCGCACGTCGGCCTCAATTCTCGAACTTGTAGAAGATATCCACGCCTTGCGCGTCACCGGTCTCGCTCTGCAGTTGGAGACGTTTGGTCAGGTCGTAACGCATCTTGATGCGATCCGACTGGTCGCCCAGGCTGCTGTCGTACTCCATGAACAGCTTGGGCGCGATATAGGTACCGACCGAGAGAGAACGATCATCGGTCTCGCCATCGCGCCGGGGCGGGATACCGGTCACCAGATAACGGGTGATTTCGGATTGCGACATGTTCGGGTCGGACTCCGAGAAGAACGCCAGCTTCGGATGCCGCAGGGTCCCCAGCACCCGCACACCAGCGCTGAGATCACCCCCTTCGCGCTGCGCATCGAGGATGATCCCCGGATTGTCGAGCGGGGTGCTGGCGAACAGGACGATGCCTTTCTTGATCGCCAACGGCGGACCGACCGAGGTCAGGAGGCCGAGTCCCGGGAGCGACACCCGATAGGTGCCATCGATCACCTCCAGTTCACCATTGCCCAGCAAGGGCTTGCCTGGCTCTTGCGTGACCCGAAGCTGACCCTGTAGCCGCCCCTGCAGCCCGAAGGCCTCGATCAGCACCTCGTCCCCGAGTTCGGCGAGGACATCGATGCCGATCGGCACCCCGCCGTTGTCGGTCTTTTCCTCGAGCACCACGTCCGGCGACGGCTGGACCGCCCCCGCCGGAATCGTGCGCGGCATGATGGTTGCCTTGGGCACGCTCAGCTCGCCGCGCACCGCGCCACCGTCAGGACCAAAGCCCGCCTCCAGATCCAAGGACACCACCGCCATGTATTCCTTGCTGTCGGCCACCTTGAGGTCTTGCCCTGTGAGCTGCACCGAGAGGTTGGGCTGCCCTGCGCTGATGTCGGTCACCTGGCCATCGACATCGAGCTGACCGCCGCCCACCAGGGCACCGCCATCGAGCCGGATCGCATCCCCGCCCTCGCTGGCGGCGGTCAGATCGAGATCCTCGACGCGCAGCCCAAGCACTGGAACGCTCAGCGCAAGCTCGCGAGCCGCCAGGCTGCCGTTGATCCGGGGTTGCGTCAGCCGGCCGCCGAGCCCGAGATCGCCATCGATCCGGCCTTCGGTGTCGCTGACCTCGGGCGCCAGCGCCGCGAACCGGTCCAGCCCGTCGAGCGCGATGCGGAGACGCCCATTCAATGCCTGGCGCTCGAGCGCACCGAGCCGGAAGCCGGGCAGGCCAACCTCGGCGTCGACCCGTCCGGCGCCGTCGATGGGCAGCTCGAAGCGCGCATCCACGCCGGCGTCGCCGGCGCGCACATCGAGCCGGGTGCCGCTGAACACCAAGGTCTCGCTCGCCTTGGCGAGGACGATCTCGACCCCGCCCTCGGGCACCCGCAGCTCGGCGCTGCCGGCGAGCCGATCGCCTTCGGCCTCGATGTCGGCGCGCGCGGTCAGATAGCCGTTGATCGAGGTGGTCTCCGGGGTGAGCGCGTCGAGCAGCTCGAAGTCAAGCCGTTGCAGATCGAGCGCGACCGAGACCCGCCCCGCCTCGGGCTGGCGAAAGCCGATACAGCCGCTCGAGGAGCCGCCGTTGCCGAGACAGAGCGGACCTGCCTCCACCGCACCTGCGGCCAGGTTGAAGGGCGCCGCGCGTTCCAAGCCCCAATCGCCGTATTCCCGCGACGCCAGCGCCAGCCGCGTCAAGCGACCGCGATAGGCGCGGCGGTTGTCGAGACCCGCCTCGAGGGCCAGCGCGAGGCTCAGCGGCTCGCCATTGATCTCGGCGTTGAGCCGATGCGAGCCGGTGCTGCCCTGCCCCCGCGCCCGCAGGCGCTCGAAGCGCTGGCCGCCGAGGATCAGCGTGTCGCCCTCGAGGGTAAGCCGAAAGGGGCTTTCCGGGGCGAGGCCGACATCGGCCGTGGCATCGAGGCGCGCAATGCCCTGGCCGTCCAGCTCGATCCCCCGACCCGTGAGCGTCAATGTTGCGCGCGGCTGCGCGCGGGTTCCGACGAGCGTGCCCTCGGCCTCGAGGCGGCCCTGGAGATCCGGCAGCAGGGCGGCCAGGTTCGGCGAGTCGAGGCTATAGCGCAGATCCAACCGCTCGCCGACCCGTCCATCGGCGACGAATCGCGTCTCGCCGGAGGCCGCTTGCAGCGTGCGAAGGCTGAGCGTCTCCCCTTGCATCCCGAGATCCGCCTGCAGGGTCACCGGATAACCGCGCAGCTCGCCGCCGAACTCGTCGAGACGGGCGCCGAGATCGAGACCGTCCGCCGTCAGCTCGCCCTGACTCTGGAGGCGCCCGCCGAGCCTGCCCGGCCAATCGGCGAGCAGTTGTCCTGGGTCCAGCTCGGCCAAGGTCAGATCGGCCTCCCAGCGCGGCCTGGGCGACCAGCTCAGCGTGCCGCTGCCCTCGATGCGGCCATCGATGACCTCGATCGCCAGCGTCTCGAACCTGGCCTCGGATGTCGTCCCGCTGCCAGCCAGATCCAGGCGGGTCGGCGGATAATCGGCGAGCGCCGCCTCCGCGTTGAGCCTGAAATCGAAGCCGCTCTCAAGCCCGCCGGCGGTCTCGGCGCTCAGCCCGATGCGGCCCTCCAGTCCCGCCGCATAGCGGCCAGGATCGAGATCGCTCGCGGTCAGCGCCAGCTCCCAACTCAGCTCCGTTGACCAGTCCAACCGGCCCTTACCGCTGATGAGACCATTCAGCGTGTCGATCTTGAGTTCGCGGAGATCCGTGTGGCGCTGATCGCCGCTTCCCGCCAGCGCGAGTTCGGTGTCTGGGATGTGCTCGCCATAGGCTTGGGCATCGATGCGATAGGAATAATCGTCGAGCCTTCCTGTGCTCTGCAACCGTGCCTGGAGATCGATCGGCGGCGCCTCCGGCACGAGTTCGGGCAGATCGATGGACGCGAGATCAAGCTCGGCCTGCCAATGCGGTGTCTTCAACGCCTCGTTGACCTGTGCCCGCAGCCGGGCCTCGATGGCGCCTGAAAGCCGATGCTGGATCCGCAATGCCTCGAGATCACCGGTCACTTGCCCCTCGCCGGTGA
>NZ_JBKHDN010000230.1:0-3957 GCF_046541315.1 Halochromatium sp.
GCACGGCCGGCGGCGGCGGCGAGCCGGCGGCTGTCGGCACTGGGCGCGGCCAGCGGCTGAACGCGGCTGGCGGCATACGGGGGCGGATCCTGGCGAAAACGCTGGGTGCGGATCTCCACCACCAGGGCACTCGCCAGGCCCTGCTGGGCGCGCAGCTTCTCGGCCGCGCGGCTGGTGAAGGCGGTCAGCGCCTCGGCGAGTTCCTCGCGACAGGTCACCGGCACGCCGAAGGACCGCGAGCAGCGGATCTGCTGCTTGTCGGGCGCGATCGCCTCCAGGTCCAGGCAGGCGATACCGCGCAGCTCCAGGGCGGTGCGCTCGAGGGTCACCGAGAAGTGCTGACGGATCTGCCGTGGTGGCGCACGCCGCAGATCCAGGGCGCTGTGGATGCCGAGCGTCTGCAGGCGCGCCGCCAGCCGTGATCCGACTCCCCAGACCGCGCCGACCGGACGCTGTGCGAGCTGGTCGTCGATCTCGGTCTCTGGCAGCGCTTCAAGATCGCAGACCCCCTGCCAGGCCGGGTCCTGCTTGGCCAGGTGATTGGCGAGCTTGGCCAGGGTCTTGGTCGGGCCGATGCCGACGCAGACCGGCAGTCCGGTCCAGCGCAGGACGGTGTCACGGAGGCGCGCGCCGAGCGAGGTGGGCGTCTCGGCCAGGCCGCTGAGGTCGAGGAAGCATTCGTCGATCGAGTAGATCTCCTGATGCGGGGCGAAGCGGGCCAGGAGGCGCATGACGCGCCGGCTCATGTCGGCATAGAGGGCGTAGTTGCTCGACAGGGCGGTGACGGCCTCGCTCCCGGCGCCCGCCTCCCGCAAACGTTGCTGGACCTGAAACCAGGGCTCGCCCATACCGATACCCAGCGCCTTGGCCTCCTTGGAGCGGGCGACGACACAACCATCGTTGTTGGAGAGCACGACCACCGCGCGCGCGCGCAGATCCGGGCGAAACACCTGCTCGCAGGCGGCGTAGAAGCTGTTGCAGTCGACCAGGGCGATGGGCATGGGCGGTGGTCCTGTGCAGCGGCTTGGTCAGACGCTCTTGATCACCCGCGTGACCACGCCCCAGACCTGCAGCTCCTGGCCATCGCTGAGGGTGATCGGTGGGTAGTCGGCATGGGCGGCTTCAAGCCGGACCGCCTGGGGGCGATGGTGCAGGCGTTTGACGGTGAACTCGCCATCGACCACGGCAATGACGATGCGGCCATGACTGGGCTCGAGCGCGCGATCGACCACCAGAACATCGCCATCGTCGATGCCGGCACCGGTCATCGACTCGCCGCTGACGCGCAGCAGGAAGCACGCCTCGGGGTGTGGGGCAAGCAGCTCATTGAGGTCGATCGCCGCGTCCTGATCGTCCTCGGCCGGTGACGGAAAGCCGGCCTGCACCGGCCAGCGCATGCGGGGGAGTGAGCGTCGGGGGTGCCGGTTCGTTGGGCGCAGCAGGCCGAGCAGTTCGGCTTTTGGGCCCGGGCTCGAGAGGACCCGACGCGATGGCCGCTCCGGGCTGCGGGTTGCAAGGGGGGTCAGCGGAATCATCGTGTCGTTCCATCCGATCGCCGGACAACACAAGCGGCAAAGCCGCGCCTGGTTGCATTCGTTGTGTCCGGTGGTGAGGGTGAATGGCGAAACCAGGGCCGATGCCGACGGTGGTCGTCGGCACCTTACGCCAGCACTCGTGGGCTGTCTATCTCGACCGTTCCGCCAACCGCCGGAAGGGCTGCGAATCGCCCGGGGCGGGACCGAGCGGGACATGCACGCCCTGTTCAGCCGTCCGTTCGTACCCGCTCGCGCCGGTCAGACACTCGCTGTCGCACGCGTTTGGTTCAATGGCCGAAACCCGCCACGGAGCACCCGCATGCCCAGCCATCCCCGCCCCCACCGTCCGGCTTCCTCAACGCCTCGTCACCGCCCCTCGCCACCTCAGGTCGACGTCTGGCGTTCCGATCTCGCGCAGATCCCCGCCGCCTCCCGGCGACAGGCGCGCCTCGCCCTCGGGGTGAGCCCCTTCCTCGGCCTGAGCCCTCTCGGACTTCCGCCCCGGCGGGCCAGTGCGGAGTTGCTGCAACTACTGCTGCCGCTGCTGGAGCCGCAGGCCCTGGCCGACTGGGTGCTCGCCCAGGCCGAGGCACTGGAACCCGAGACCGTCGACGCCTTGACCGGTCTGCCCATGGCCCTGGAGACGCCGACCCTCGACGACGATGACGGATACCGGCTGTTGCGGCACCTGTTCGCCGACCAGAAGGCCGCGGTCCAAACCCGTCTGCAAACCGCCGACGGCACGGCCCCGGTCAGCCCCACCGTGCGCCTGCTCGCCGAGGTGCTGGGGTTGGATGAGGTCGAGGCGCAACTGCTCGACTATCTCGATCATCACGCCGGCTCCGAGCCCTTGCGGTCGCTGCTGCGCTGTACGGAGCGCGCCACGAGTGCGTCGAACCGCGCGCGCTTGGCGCGCGTGTTATCCCTGCCTGAGACCGCACTCGCGGAACGGCTGCGCGCCGGCGCCCCGCTGCGCCGGCTGGGATTGATGACCTATGAGCCAGAGGCCGATCTGGAAGACTTCCTGAACGCCAGCGAGCTGCTGAAGACGGTGCTGGAGGCCGCGCCGACCACCCGCGAGGAATTGCTCGGCGCACTGATCGAGCCCGCACCTGCGGCCGACTGGGCGCTGGCCGACTTCCCGCATCTGGCCAGCGAGAGCCAAGCCCTGGCTGAAACCCTGGCGCAGGCCTTGGCCACCCGCAGCAGCGGCGTCAATGCCCTGCTCTACGGCCCACCCGGGACCGGCAAGACCGAATTCGCCCGCGCACTGGCGGCCGATCAGGGCTTGGCCCTGTATCAGGTGCGCAGCAGCGATGAGGACGGCGATGGGCTGAATCGGCGCGGACGGCTCTCGGCCTATCTCTTGGCCCAGCGTCTGCTCGCCCGGCGCACCGATGCGCTGTTGCTGTTCGACGAGGTCGAGGATGTGTTCGAGCGCAGCGACAACCTGCTCGCGCTGTTGCGCGGACAGCGCACCGGCCAGCAGAAGGGCTGGATGAACCGCATCCTGGAGGAGAACGCGGTGCCGGCGATCTGGATCACCAACGATGCCGAGACCATGGACCCGGCGTTTTTGCGCCGGTTCTTGCTGCCGCTGGCGTTTCGCACCCCGCCGCGCTCGGTGCGTCGGCAGATGGCCGAGCGGCAGTTGGCCGACACCGGCGTCTCGGCGCAGGTGTTGGATGAGCTGGCGGGCGATGCGGCGCTGCGGCCGGCGCAGTTCGGGGCGGCGCGCCGCTTGGTGCGGCTGCGCACCCAGGCCGATCCGAAGGCCGATGCGGATGCGGTGGCCCGGGCCGGGATCTCGGCGCAGCGCAGCCTGCTCCAGGGGGCGCCGATGCTGCGTCGGCGCACCCCGGCGACGGCCTTCGATCCAGCATTTCTGAATCTGGACGGCGAGTTGAGTCCGATGCAGCTGTTAGCGGCGCTCGAACGACGCGGTCAGGGCAGCCTCTGCTTCTACGGCCCGCCCGGCACCGGCAAGACCCAGTTCGCCGAGGTGCTGGCCGAGGCCCTGGATCGGGAGTTGATCGTGCGTCAGGGCTCGGAGCTGGTCTCGCCCTATGTCGGCGAGACCGAGCAGAACCTGGCGCGGCTGTTCCAGGACGCCGATCCGGTGCAGAGCGTCCTGCTGCTCGATGAGGTCGACAGCTTCCTCACCGATCGCAGCCAGGCGCGCCACAGCTGGGAGCGCACCCAGGTCAACGAGCTGTTGCAGCAGATGGAGCGCTATCCGGGCATCTTCATCGCCGCGACCAATCGCATGCAGAGCCTGGACCAGGCCGCGCTGCGGCGCTTCGAGATCAAGCTGCAATTTCGCCCGCTGACTCGCCCGCAGCGCCGGGCCTTGTTCGCGCGGGAGGTGTTTGGGGATGCCGAGGCCGAGGTGCCGGCGCTGATCGCGCGGCATCTGGATGCG
>NZ_JBKHDN010000231.1:0-3931 GCF_046541315.1 Halochromatium sp.
GATGTCCTGCCGATGCAAGGCCTCGATGGTGGCACGCGGGTTGGGAAAGCGCTCGCGGTCCCAGCTGAAGACCCGGAAACCGTCCATGTAGTCGATATCCAGATGGATCGCGTCGATCGGGATCTGCCGGCGGCGGAATGCGTTGGCGATCGCGCGGATCTCGGTGTCGCTGCGGTAGCCCCAGCGCGACTGGTGATAGCCGAGCGCCCAGAGCGGCGGCAGGGCTGGCCGCCCGGTCAGCCTTGTGATCTGCTCGACCACGGCGGCCGGGGTCGGGCCGGCGAAGAGATAATAGTCGAGTTCGCCGCCCAGGCTGAACAGGCCGAGCGCGTCCGGCCGCTCGGCACCGAGATCGAAGTGGCTGTACCCGCTCGAGCCGAGCATCAGGCCCCAGGCGAGGCCGGGGCGCAGCGCGAGCAGCACCGGGTGCGATTGGTACAGGCAGCCGTCGACCACGCCCAGTCCGGGCGAGTGGATGTCCGTGGTCCAATGCGCGAGCCGTTGGCCGCGTCGGTTGAGCGCCCCGAAGCGCTGGCCGCAGCCGAACAGGCCCTCCTGCGGGTCCAGGGCCTTCCGCAGCCAGAGGGCGGGGGTGACGGGGCCGGCCGACCAGCCGCTGTCGGTTTGCTGCGTTGCGTTTGCGCCGATGGTCGCTGCGGCGGCTGGCGCGGCGGTCAGCGGGGTGGCTGGCGCGCCGCTCGAGGCGACGGCTGGAGCAAGCGCTGGGGCCAGGGTCGGGATCTCGTGCCGGGCCAGATGACGCCAGCGCACTGGCGCAAGATCGCTCGCATAGGCGGCGCCGTCGGCACGGCCGAGCGAGAGCGCGCCCGTGTCGAGATCGAGCGCGGCCCGCATCGCGCCGGTCGCGAGATGCAGGACGCGCGCCCGCTCCTCGCCCGAGAGCCGGCCTGCCGGAGGTGTTTTGGCCTCGTCCCGCCAACCGCGACTGGGCGCGAGCCGACCCGCGGGCGCGACCCGGATGCGCAGGATGTCGTCGGCGACGGCATCGAGACGGGTCAGCGCCTGCGCGTGCTCGGCGATGATCGCGCCCGGCTCCGTTCGCCAGTGGCAAACCGGGCCGGGCGTCCGCTCGGCATGGCCGGCCATCTCTGGGGGAATCTCTGGGAGAATCTCTGGGAGAGTGGCCGGTTAGGGCTGCCTCATCCGCTGCTGCTCAAGCATCCGTTGGCGCTGAGCACTCTCGAACTCCTGCTTGTCGATCTGGCCATCGCCATCCTGATCGATGGCGTCAAAGGCGGGGGCGTCGCCGAGGTTACGCATCCGAGCGCCCTGCTGCGAGCGTTCCTTGATGCGCTCGGCCCGGCCCTGCTCGAACTCGTCCTTGCTGATCAGGCCATCGTCGTCGGCATCGAAGGATGAGAACGCTGGCATCTGTCTGCCCATCTGGCCCCTGCCGGGTCCCATGCCTCGTCCCATGCCGGGTCCCTGTCCGGCGCCGCCCCTTCCGCCAGGATCCATGCCAGCGCCTGGCCGCATCCCGCTGCCGCTGCCCATGCGTTGGGCGCGAAAGTCGGCGAACTCCTCTACCGTGATCTCGCCATCGCCGTTCTGGTCGATCTCGCTGAACTCGGGTGCATTGGTCATTCTGCGCATCGACGCGCCAGCCTCGGCGCGGGCCGCGCGGCGTTCGGAGCGCGCCTGGTTGAATTCATCCTCGGTCACGATGCCGTCATTGTCGCCGTCGAGTTCGGCGAAGCTCATCACATCGCGCCGCATGCCGGCTCCCGGCGATGCGCTGTCCTGGGCAAGCACTGGGGCGAGCGCAGACAGGCCCAGGGCCGTGGTCAAGGTCAAGCTGAGCGAGGTGACTGGGGTGAATCTCATGGTTGTCTCCATCGTTGGTTGGGTTGAGGTTGACCGGCTGCGGTTGCCGCGCTGACTGGCTCAGTGTGAACCATCGTCAGTCCGAGCCATCGCCGGGCGCATGCTGTAACGCAACTATGAAGCCAATTCTGCGGCGCAGCCTCAAGATTCGGCCTTCAGCTGCTCACCTCCCGCGCTGCGCTCGAAGCGCTGCTCGAGCTTGGGGAGCTGTTGATGGCTGGTGATCAGGATGACCTCGTCGTCTGGCTTGAGCGTCTTCACCTCGTGCGGCAGATAGAGCTGCTCCTTGCGGTAGAGGCACACGATCCGGGTGCGCTCTGGCAGATCGAGTTCATCGATCGGGCCCTTCTCGGCGTCTTCGATGGCGAGGCTGAAGATCGCCGCGTCGCCCCGGATGACCGACGACAGCTCCAGGGACTTGGCCCCTGAGAGCACCTGCTTCAGATGCGCGGCGACCGCCCGGTTGGGCATGATGCTGTCCTCGAGTCCGAGTTCCGCGGCAATCCGCTGGAACTGCGGATCGTTCACGCGCGGCACCACCCGGGCGAACCCCAGCGAGCGACCGATGAGGCCGGCCAGGATATTGGTCTGATCGCTTTCCATCAGGCAGAAGAGCACATCGGTGTTCTCGGGCTCGGCGTCGCGTAGGACATCCGGCAGGGTGCCGTCGCCATGGACGAATCCGGCATCGAAGCGCTCCGACAGCGTGTCGATGCGCTCGCGGTCGCGCTCGATGATGATCACTGCGTGACCGTCCTCGAGCAGCAGCTCGGCGGTGGACAAGGTCAGCGAATTGCTACCGATGAATGCGGCTCTCATGGTGTTGTCGCTCAGGTTAAGGATCTGCCCTTTGTCCGCGTCGCGCTTGTTGCCCGCGGCGCTCAAGTCGGCAAGCGATTGATGAAGACCGGTCAAAGGTGACGTTTGCGCGCGAACCAGGTCGGCGGGTACAGCACCACCAGCAGCGCCAGCACCTCCACGCGCCCGAACAGCATGTCGGCGCAGAGCACCAGCTTCAGCGCCGGGTGCAGCTCGGAGCTGGTCAGCCCCGTCGAAAGGCCCGCGTTCGCGGTGGCCGAGACCACCTCGAAGAGGCTCGGCAGTGGCGACTGGCCAAGCGCCAGGAAGGCCAGCCAGGAGGTCAGCAGCACCATCGCCCACAGGGCCATCAGCTGCAAGGTTGCGGTGACCATCGACGGCTCGATGCGCGTGCCGCAGACCTGCGCCTGCAACACGGCGCGCTCGGCGATCGCGGTGCGGCGCAATGCCAGCTGCACCAGTCGCATGATGATCAGCAGCCGAATCAGCTTGATCCCGCCGGCCGTCGATCCGGTGCAGCCGCCGATGCTCATCGATGTCATCAGCACCACCTGCGAGGCCGCTGGCAGGTCGGCGACCGCGGTGGTGCTGAACCCGGTGTCGGTCTGCGCCGAGACCCCCAGCGCGAAGCCCTGGGCCAGTGCCTGCGGCCATGGCAGGCCGTTGCTCAGCGAGGCGATCGCACTGACCGCCAGCGCGGTGACCAGGATCGCGCCGAGCAGCGCGATCAGTTCTGGCTCCTGCTTGAGCGCGCGCAGGCCGCGGTGCGGCAGCCTGGCATACAGCGGAAGACTCACCGCCGAGGCCACGCAGATCAGCGAGAGCGCCGCGACGGTGGCGCCAGGCAATCCGGCGAGGTTCTGATCGGACGGGGCGAAGCCGCCGGTGGCGACCGCGGGGAGCGCGTACAGCACGGCCTCGAGCGGCGCCAGGCCGGTCATCCAGACGGCGGCGATCGCGATCAGGGTCAGCGCAAGATAGACCGCCGAGACGCGCCGGGCATGATCGCGGGCACCGGCGTCGGTGAGCCGCTCACCGGTGGTTTCGAGCAGCCGGCGCGCGCTGGCGTGATGGCGCATGATCAGCGCGACCGTCAGCACGGCGATGCCGAGCCCGCCGTACCATTGCATCCAGGCGCGCAGGAAGAGCACGGCGGGGTCGGCCTGGTCGAGGTCCCGCAGCACCGTGACACCGGTCGTGGTGACGCCAGAGGTCGCTTCCAGCAGGGCGTCGATCCGGTCAAGGCCAGCGCCGGTCAAGGGCCAGA
>NZ_JBKHDN010000232.1:0-3926 GCF_046541315.1 Halochromatium sp.
GGCATCGGCTCAGGCATCGGTTCAGGCATCGGTTCAGGCCCAGGCTCAAGATCCGGCTTTGGCCTGGGATCAGGCCGATATCCTCTATGGCGATGCGATCGCCGCGCTGGTCAAGCTCCAGCTCGGGCTGTCCACCGCTGGGTTGCCGGTCTACGACGCCGCCTTCCTGCGCCGCGAACTCGATCTGTTCGGCGACTGGCTGCTCGCGCGGCGGCTGCGGATCGAACTGTCCGAGCGCGAAGCGCAGGAGCTTGAGACGCTGTTCGATCGGCTCATCGAGAACGCGCTGGAGCAACCGCGCGTCGCCGTGCATCGCGATTTCCACAGCCGCAACCTGATGCTGACCACGGCTGCCAATCCAGGCGTCCTCGACTTGCAGGACGCGGTGGCGGGGCCGCTCACCTACGACCTCGTCTCGCTGTTGAAGGACTGCTACATCGCCTGGCCGCGCGCGCGCGTGCTGGGCTGGCTCGATGACTACGCCGCGCAGGCGCAATCGGCCGGCTTGCTCAAGGCGACCGACCGGCCCAAGCTCAGACGCTGGTTCGATCTGATGGGCGCGCAGCGCCATCTCAAGGCCGCTGGCATCTTCGCGCGTCTCGCGGTGCGCGATGGCAAGCACGGCTATTTGGCCGATCTGCCTCGCACCCTCGGTTATCTGCAGGAACTCGGGCCGCTCTATCCCGAGTTACAGCCGCTGGCGACGCTCATCGCTCAACGGCTCGTCCCGCGCTTGAGCGCGCGGTGACCGATATCGCGTCGGTAGAAGGCGCCGTCGAACCGAATCCGCTCGGCGCGCGCGTAGGCGTTGGCCGCGGCCTCGCCGACATCGGCACCGAGCGCGGTGACACAGAGCACGCGGCCGCCATCGGTCAGCGTCCGTTCGCCGTCGTAGCGGGTGCCGGCGTGAAAGACTTTGGTCTTGCTGCCGCCCGTGCTCAGGTCCGTGCTCATGTCCGTGCCCGCGCCGCCTGTCCCCGCCTTGCTGTCGCTGTCGCCCGCCGTCTCCAGGCCGCTGATCGGCTGGCCCTTGGCATAGGCGCCCGGATAACCGGCTGCGGCCATCACCACCCCGAGCGCGGCCTGATCGCGCCAGCGAGCCTCCACCTCGGTGAGCCGCCCCTCGCTCGCGGCCAGGCAGAGTTCGAGCAGATCGCTCTCGAGGCGCATCAGGATCGGTTGCGTCTCGGGGTCGCCAAGACGGCAGTTATATTCGAGCACGCGCGGGGTGCCGTCCGCGCCGATCATAAGCCCAGCGTAGAGGAAGCCGAGGTAGGGCAGGCCTTCGGCGCGCAGCCCGGCCACGGTGGGCTCGATCACCTCGCGCATGATCCGCTGTTGCAATTCGGGCGTCACGATGGGCGCGGGGGAATAGGCGCCCATGCCGCCGGTATTCGGTCCGCGGTCGCCCTCGTCGCGCGCCTTGTGATCCTGCGAGGTGGCCAGTGGCAATACCTGCTCGCCGCTTACCAGGACGATGAAGCTGACCTCCTCGCCAAGCAGCTTGTCCTCGATCACCACCCGGGCGCCGGCCGCGCCGAATTGGCCCTGGCCGAGCATCGCCTCGACCGCAGCGCGGGCCTCAGCCAGCGTCTCGGCGACCACCACGCCCTTGCCGGCGGCCAGGCCATCGGCCTTGACCACCACCGGCGCGCCGATCCGGTCCAGATAGGCCAGCGCCTGCTCGCGATCGTCAAAGGTGCGATAGGCGGCGGTCGGGATGCCGTGGCGCCGCATGAAGGCCTTGGCGAAGTCCTTCGAGCCCTCGAGTCGGGCGGCCTGGCGTGTGGGGCCGCAGCAGCGCAGGCCGGCAGCGACCAGGGCATCGCTGACGCCGGCGACCAGCGGCGTCTCCGGGCCGATGATGCAGAGATCGATCTGCTGCTCCCGGGCAAAGCGGATCAGCGCCTCGGCGTCGGTCGGCTCCAGGTCGACGTTCTCGACCCCTGGCTCAGCGAGGGTGCCGCCATTGCCGGGAGCGACGAAGACCCGCTCGGCCTGCGGCGACTGGGCGATCTTCCAGGCCAGGGCATGCTCGCGGCCGCCGGCGCCGATGATGAGGATGTGCATAAGGGCTTCTACCGAATCGGGGATGGCTGTCGGTCAGCCGGTTTCCGCCCCGCGCGTCTTTCGTCCATCCGTGGCGGCGCTTGGGTCCCGCGACCGGGGCAAGATCGTGCTGACGAATTCTAGAGGTATCATGCGCGCGGCGCGAGGTCGCGGCAGCGGCGAGGGTCACCTGCTGAGGCGATTTCTGTCAATCGCCTAAGCATCGAAGCGCGTCTGCTATAGTCTTTCGCGGTCGCTCCATTGATCGTCATTGAGGAAACGCCATGCACTTGCAGCCCGTGATCCTGTCCGGCGGCTCCGGCACCCGGCTCTGGCCGCTCTCGCGCGAGGCCTACCCGAAACAGTTCCTGCCGCTGACCGGCGGCCACACCCTGCTGCAGGACACGGTGCTGCGCCTCGATGGCCTGGTCGCCGAGCATCCGCGCCTGGGGCTGTTGCCGCGCGATCCGATCGTGGTCTGCAACGAGGCGCATCGCTTCCTGGTCGCCGAACAGTTGCGCCAGCTCGGGCGCGCGCCGGCCGTGATCCTGCTCGAACCCTTCGGCCGCAACACGGCGCCGGCGCTGACCCTGGCGGCCCTGAGCGCGGTCGCCGCCGATGACGATGACCCGGTCCTGCTGGTGGCGCCGGCCGACCACGCCATCGCCGATGGCGAGGCGTTTCGCCAGGCGGTTGCCGATGGCGCGGTGTTGGCAGAGCAGGGCGCCGTGATCACCTTCGGCATCGTGCCGGCCAAGCCCGAGACCGGTTACGGCTACATCCAGCAGGGCGAGGCGCTGGCCCATGCCGAACTCAACGGCGCCGCCTATCGCCTGCATGCCTTCGTCGAGAAGCCCGATCGCGCGACCGCCGAACGCTATCTGGCCAGCGGCGAGTATCTCTGGAACAGCGGCATCTTCATGCTGCGCGCCTCGGTCTGGCTGACGCTGATCCGGCGCTTCCGCCCGGAGATCGCCGAGGTCTGCGAGGCGGCCATCAAGACCGGGCGCGGCGATGGCGAGTTCCGCCGCCTGGACGCCGGCCGGTTCAAGGACTGCCCGAGCGATTCGATCGATTATGCGGTGATGGAGCGTCTGTCGCAGGCCGAGGCCGCACCCGAGCATCCGGCGATCGTGTTGCCGCTCGCGGCCGGCTGGTCCGATGTCGGTGCCTGGTCCGCGCTCTGGGAGGTGCGCGAGCAGGATGGCGATGGCAACGTCCTCGATGGCGATGCCTTCGTGCACGAGTCGCACGATAATTTGCTCATCGCGCAGAGCCGCCTGCTGGCCGCGGTCGGCGTCGACAACCTGATCGTGGTCGAGACGCCGGACGCGGTGCTGGTCGCCCATCGCGAGCGCGCGCAAGAGGTGAAGGCGGTCACCGCGTTCCTGAGCGAGTCGCGGCGCAACGAACATCGCCATCATCAGCGCGTGCATCGCCCCTGGGGCGCGTTCGAGTCGATCACCATGGGCGGTCGCTATCAGGTCAAGCGCCTGACGGTGAAGCCCGGCGAGGCGCTCTCGAAGCAGATGCATCATCACCGTGCCGAGCACTGGGTGGTGGTCTCCGGCACCGCCAAGGTGACGAATGACGACAAGACCTTCCTGCTGACCGAGAACCAGTCGACCTACATTCCGATCGGCACCACCCATCGGCTGGAGAATCCCGGCAGCATCCCGCTCGAGATCATCGAGGTGCAATCCGGCAGCTATCTGGGCGAGGACGATATCGTGCGCTTCGACGATCTCTACGATCGCGGCGGCGACAGCGGTTGTTGAGCCGGCGAGCGGCTGCGTGATCGGCCTGGCTGACGCGGTCTCGGCGGGGCCGCGCGCGACGCGCACCGGGGGTGCCGCAGACGCGCGCGCGACTGGCCG
>NZ_JBKHDN010000233.1:0-3889 GCF_046541315.1 Halochromatium sp.
GGCGCCGCCGCCACCTGTTGCGAGAAGGCGTCGACCTCATCGCGGTTGGCGGTGTTCCGCAGATCTGTGTTGGATCGGCTCATGCGTGATCCTGGTTGTGCGTTTGCGCGGACCCCATATTACTGGCGAATCCGGCGCCGTGCGCTGCCGAGTGTCTTTCATCTGCCGATTGCTGATCCATGGCTCGTATCCGCTTCGACTTCGACAACCCCGATGGTCACCGCCTGGCCGGTCTGCTGGAGACGCCACCGCCAGGCGTCGAGACCCAGCGTTACGCGCTGTTCGCGCACTGTTTCACCTGCGGCAAGGACCTGGCGGCGGCGACCCGCATCGCGCGCGCGCTCGCCGCGCGCGGCATCGCGGTGCTGCGCTTCGATTTCACCGGGCTTGGCAACAGCGACGGCGATTTCGCCAACACCAGCTTCTCGTCGAACGTCCAGGATCTGCTCGCCGCCGCCGCCGCGCTCGAACGCGACCATGCCGCGCCGGCGCTTCTGATCGGCCACAGCCTCGGCGGCGCGGCGGTGCTCGCGGCCGCCGGCAACCTGCCCTCGGTGGAGGCCGTCGTCACCATCGCCGCGCCGGCCACGCCCGGTCACATCCAGCATCTGTTCAGCGGGGTGCGCGGCGAGCTGGAGACCACCGGCGAGGCCGAGGTCAAGATCGGCCGCCGGCACTTTCGCATCCGCCGTCAGTTCCTCGACGACCTCGAGCAGTATGCCGACGCCGAGCATATCCGCCGGCTCAAGCGGCCGCTCCTGGTGTTCCACTCGCCGGTCGATGAGATCGTCGAGGTCGAGGAAGCGGCCAAGATCTACTGGGCAGCGCTGCATCCGAAGAGTTTCATCTCGCTCGACCGGGCCGACCATCTGCTGACCAGGCGCGAAGACTCCGAGTACGTCGCCGAGACCTTGGTGGCCTGGGCCAGCCGCTATCTCGGCTTGTTGCAACATCGAGAAGAGGCCAGCGGCGGCACCGCGCCGGCCGTTGCCTCGGGCGAGGTGCTCGTCACCGAACGCGATCAGGCCTTCCTGCGTGGCCTCTATGCGGCGCGCCATCAACTGCTCGCCGACGAGCCGGTCTCCGCCGGGGGCTCGGACTTGGGCCCCAACCCCTACGAGCTGCTGCTGATGGCGCTCGGCGCCTGCACCTCGATGACGCTGCGGATGCTGGCCAACCGCAAGCGGCTGCCGCTCGACGATATCGAGGTGCGCTTGCGCCACGAGCAGCTCCCGGCCGCGGACGGCGAACAGCATGGTCCGCAACGAATCGTCCAGCGCGTGGCACTGACCGGCGCGCTCAGCGAGCGCGAGCGGGCATCGCTCCTCAAGATCGCCGAGCGCTGCCCGGTGCATCGCACGCTGGCGCATGCCGATCTACGGATACGGACAGAGGCTGACGAGCGTTCCCGAAACGATTAACTCCGCATGAATTTCATGCTTACCGAGCATGCGCGCAAGCGCTGCATGCAACGACGGATTCCCGAAGCCTGGATCGCGCAGGCATTGAACAATCCGTTGCGGATCGAAGACGATCCCGATGACGACAGGCTGGTACAAGTAGTCTGGCCAGTACCAGAGAGAGGTTTTCGCCTTCTGCGCGTGATCTACAACGACACTCGCGACCCTGTCGCGGTTGTCACCGCCTATTTCGACAACGAGGCATGTCCACCATGAAGCTTGAATTTGACCCGGAAGCAGACGCTGCCTATTTCGAGATTACGGATACAGAGGTGGCGAATACCAAGGAAATCGAGTCTGGCATTCTCGCCGATTATGATGCCGAGGGGCATTTGGTCGGCATCGAAGTGCTCTCTGTGAGTAAACGGCGGCTCGATAAGAACCTGGATCACGCCGCTTAGAAAGCGTCCATCAACCGCTTCCCCTGTCGAGAGCCACTGTCCGGCAATAAGCGCGAAGTAGAAATCGACAGCCGCTCGACAAGCCCCTCGCTAACGCCCGGCACGCGCCTGCGCCGCTTCGACGAGCGTCTCGAAGAGCCGGCGCTGACCACGGTTGTAGAGCAGGAATTCCGGGTGCCATTGCACGCCCCGCAAACACGCGTGTAGCGGCGCCTCGATCGCCTGCACGATGCCATCGAGATCGCGGCCGGCGACCACCAGGCCTTCGCCAAGGCTGTCGATCCCTTGATTGTGCAGACTGTTGATGCGCGCGCGATCGCTGCCGAGCAGGCGCTCGAGTTCGCTGCCCGGTTCGATGCAGAGGGTCTTGAGCGGTAGGATGGTCCAGCGGTTGGAGGTGTGCTTGCGCCGCGAGCGCAGTTCCTGGAACAGGTTGCCGCCGAGGCGCACGTTCAACAGCTGAGCGCCCCGGCAGATGCCGAGCAGCGGCAGCCCGCGCGCGAGGGCGCGGTCGATCACCGCCGATTCCAGCGCATCGCGCTCGGGATCGTACTTGGGCACGACCTCGGGCGCGGCGGCATAGAGCACCGGATCGATGTCATGGCCGCCGGTGATGACCACCCCATCGGCGGTTTCCTGCACCTGGGGCTTGGGGTCCGCCGGCGTTAGCAACTCGGTGCGCGCGCCAGCCAGCCGCAGCGCGAGCTGGACCAGAATCTTGGGCGCGTGCGAGCCGCGTGTCGGCCCGGTCACCGCGATCAGAGGAGGCTGTTCTCGCTCAGCCATTGCTGACACTCCTGTTTCCAGTCCCCGGTCAGGCGCCCGAGGGGGTCGTTGAGATAGGCGTTGTAGGTCGCGCACAGCCGCTCCAGCCGGACCGGGTCGGCGGCCAGGCGTTCGACCACCAGCCAGTCATCCCAGGGCACGCCAAGATCCCAATCGGGGCGGTCGATCTCACTGTTCGGCAACCGATAGTGGAAGGTTGGCCGTGGCTTGATCCGCTCGTCCTTGACTCGCGCCCGCACCCGCTCTGGGTCGAGGTGCGCGAACAGCGGCAGCAGATCGAGTGCGCGATTGCGGGTCGGATTGGCGTGCAGGTAGTCATCGATCAAGCCCGCGCGAGCGGGCAAGTAACCCGGCGCCACCGTGGTGCGCACATAGCCTTTCGGAAAGGGATCGGCGAAGAAGGTTAGCCGCCGCGTCAGATCCATCGCCACGCGCTCGCGCAACCAATCTTCCAAACAGAGGAAGGCCTGCAGATATTGACGCAGGGTGTCGACATCGGTCGCCGGCACTTCCGGGTTGAGCTGCATGCCGAAGGCGTAGGTCGGATCATCGGCGGTCCCGCGCGCCCCGGCCGCGCGCAGGCGCTCGATGAGGGCGTTGCACTCGCCAAGCCGAGACATCGGCAGCGGCGGACTGACGACCTCGACCGGGACGATGCGCTCGGCGATCATCCGCAACAGATCCTCGGCAAAGCCCTCGACCGCGCCGCCGAAGTCATCCTCTACGCGTTCACGCCGGCCCATGGATTTGAGGAAGGCGAAGTCGAGTTCCACCGCCCAATCGCCGGCCGGATCGCCGCGCAGCGCGATTTCGTAGCGGCCCGGATGGAACAGCTCGCCGCCCTCCTCCCCAAACAAGACCCCGCGCACCAGGTCGGCGGTCTCGGCGATGGTCAGTCCGCTGAACTCGATCTCGACCCCGACGCGCCGTTCACGGCCCTCGGCGGTCTGGGTCAGTGGTGGCATCCGCAGTGCCTTGGGTGTCGTCATCGGTGTCAATCCATACCCGGCTCGGGCCGGTGCGTTGCATTGCGATGCCCGCAGCCTAAGACGCCAGCCCAGCGTCCGCAACTCGCGCGAGCGCGGTGATGGCGTCCGTGGTGCGCTCGATGAGATCCCCGACACCGCTGTTGACGCGAATCGGCGCTGGCAGCCCCGGCGCGCGCGCGCAGAGGGCCAAGGCGCAACCGGCGATGCCTCGATAGGAGCGCAGGTGCCAAGACTCGCCGCGAAACCGGATGAG
>NZ_JBKHDN010000234.1:0-3883 GCF_046541315.1 Halochromatium sp.
GGGCAGAATCCCTTTGAGGTCCTGCGTCAGGCGCTAACGGCCTGAGTAGTTACGTTCCTCAAACGCCCCGAGCGCATTGAGGCGCTGGGCCTGATCCTGCTCATCGCGCTGCTCATCTGGCGCCTCATGGAGCAGGTCATGCGCACCACGCTTAAGGCTGAGGAGACCACCGTGCCCGGTTGGGATCACAAGCCGACCGCGCGTCCCAGCGCCTACATGCTCACCTGGAAGTTTCGTGGTGTCATGGTGCTGTGCATCGGGCAGACACACCCGCTACACCAACCCTTATCCCCGACCCAACAGGCCTTCTTGAGGGCGCTGCAGATACCGGAGGATCGTTTCATCCAGCCCAGTACCGCTGAATAAAAGCCGATGGAAAATAGGAGACTTTGCTGGCGTTAGGAGGCGGAATGTCCGCTGCAGGATCAACCGTTGGATGATCTGCTGGGTGACCTGGAGGGCGATCTCGGCTCGGTGCTGCTGGAGCGCTATGCGCAGCTGAACCAACAGCAACCGTTCAAGCCCGGCGATCTGGTGTGCTGGAAGCCGGGGCTGAAGAACCGGCGGGTGCCGGCCTATGGCACGCCGGCCGTCGTATTGGAGGTCCTCGATCCGCCGATCCCGGACAGCGAGCGCGAGAGCGGCAGCGCCTATTTCCGCGAGCCGCTGAGTCTGGTGTTAGGGCTGTTCTGGGATCAAGACCCGGGATGAGGGGATTTCGTCATCTTTCACTTCGATGGGCGGCGGTTCGAGGTTTGGAACCCCAAGACGGCCTGAGGGCGGGGCCAGAGCATCTGATCCCCGGATGATCCAGCCCGCTTAGCGCCCGGCCCGCGCCACTTCAGCCCCGCCCCGCTGGGCGGGGCTGGCGAGGTCGAGGTGCAGACCCCGAAGTCGATCAATCGGCTGCGACCGCAAGGCTCGGGCAGCGGCTTCGTGCATGGCGACCTCCTGCAGCGAGGGGTCGCCATTCCGGTGCTACAAGTCCGTCCGCTACCTGATGCGCCGCTCCCTCACCAGCGACCTCGGCTTTTGAACGAATCCGCTCGACGCATCAGCGCGCATAGCCCATCGCCCGCAACGACTGCGCGATCTCGTCGAGAATCGCCGGATCATCGATGGTCGCCGGCATGGTCCAGGTCTCGCTGTCGGCGATCTTGACCATGGTACCGCGCAGGATCTTGCCCGAGCGCGTCTTCGGCAGCCGCGAGACGATGGCGACTCGCTTGAAAGCGGCGACCGGACCGATCTGATCGCGCACGCGCCCGATCAGCTCGGCGTTCAGCTCGGCGACGCCGCGCTCGACGCCGGCCTTGAGCACCACCAACCCGAGCGGCAACTGCCCCTTGAGCGCATCGTGCACGCCGATCACCGCGCACTCGGCGACATCCGGATGGCTCGCCAGCACCTCCTCGATCTGCCCGGTCGAGAGCCGGTGTCCGGCGACGTTGATCACGTCATCGGTGCGGCTCATGATCCAGATGTAGTCGTCGGCGTCCTTGAAGCCGGCGTCGCCGCTCAGGTAGTAGCCCGGATGCCGGCTCAGATAGGCCTCGCGAAAGCGCGCGTCGTTGTTCCAGAGGGTCGCCAGGCAGCCCGGCGGCAGCGGCAGCTTGATGCAGATGTCGCCCATCTCGCCGGGCGGACGCTCCTCGCTGCGATCGTCGAGGACGCGCACGTCGTAGCCGACCATCGCCTGGGTCGGCGAGCCGGCCTTGATCGGCAGCTGCTCGATGCCGAGCGGATTGGCGGCGATGGCCCAGCCGGTCTCGGTCTGCCACCAGTGGTCGATCACCGGCTTCTCCAGCAGCACCTCGGCCCAATGCAGGGTGTCCGGATCGCAACGCTCGCCGGCCAGGAACAGGCTCCGCAGGCCGCTGAGATCGTAGCGCGCCAGATGCTCGCCCTTGGGATCGTCCTTCTTGATCGCGCGGATCGCGGTTGGCGCGGTGAACATGACCTTGACGCCGTGTTCGCTGACCACGCGCCAGAATGCGCCCGGGTCCGGCGTGCCGACCGGCTTGCCCTCGTAGATCAGCGTGGTGCAGCCGGCCAGCAGCGGCGCGTAGATGATGTAGCTGTGGCCGACCACCCAGTCGACATCGGAGGCGGCCCAGAACACGTCGCCGGCGTGCGCGTTGTAGATGTTCGCCATCGACCAGTGCAGCGCCACGGCATGGCCGCCGTTGTCGCGCACCACGCCCTTGGGCCGGCCGGTGGTGCCGGAGGTGTAGAGGATGTAGAGCGGATCGGTCGCCGCGACCGGCACGCAGGCGGCCGGCGCGGCCGCCGCCAGCGCCGCGTCCCAGTCGAGATCGCGTCCCGCTTGCAGCTCGGCGAGGAGTTGCGGGCGCTGTTTGATGATGCAGGCCTCGGGCTTGTGCGCGGCCTGCTCGATGGCGGCGTCGATCAGCGGCTTGTAGGCCACCAGTCGGTTCGGTTCGATGCCGCAGGAGGCCGAGAGCACCAGCTTGGGCTGGCAGTCGTCGATGCGGGTCGCCAGCTCGCGCGCCGCGAAGCCGCCGAAGACCACCGAATGGATCGCGCCCAGGCGCGCGCAGGCGAGCATCGCCATCGCCGCTTCCGGGATCATCGGCATATAGATGATCACCCGATCGCCGTGACCGACGCCTTGGGCGGCAATCGCACCGGCGAGCGCCGCGACCTGATCGCGCAGTTGGCGATAGCTGAGGCGTTGCACCTGGTCGGTGACCGGGCTGTCGTAGATCAGCGCCAAGCGCTCGCCCTGGCCGGCGTCGACATGGCGATCGAGCGCGTTGTAGCAGGTATTCAGCCGCCCGCCCGCGAACCAGCGCGGGACCGGCTGAGCGGCGCGATCCAGCACCTGCTCCCAGCGTTGCTCCCAGTGCAGGCCGTCCGCAGCCTCGGCCCAGAAGGATTCAGGTTGTTCGATCGATCGCTGATAGATCTCGGCATAGGTGGGCATCAACAAGCTCCCCCAGTTGGTGATAGGCATGTTCTGGCGATGCCTCCGGGCATGCCGCGGTCGGTAACGACCCGTCCTCGCCGGGCCGCGACCCGATGGAGTCTAAGGGATTCAGGGATAATCAGCATCCGCACTGACAACCTGCAATCACCACAGGCTCTATCTCGGTCGAGGCTTGCATCGGATCGGCTCGGACCGGATCATCGTCGCTTGCGGGGGTACGCGTGAAGTCTTGATCTTCGGTTAGCAAAACCCTGCGGCCTACTCAACTAATTTGAGTTTCATCTTACAAAACCAGAGTTGCATGGATAGAATTTCGAGATTTCGCAGATGAGACGTAGATCATGACCACTCTGCAGTTATTGGCATCTGGGGATTTTATGCGTTAACATCAGATGCTCAGGCATGAAGAAATTTTGGAGTTACCCATGGCAGAAGTCCGCAACCTAATCGAATCCCCTGTACCGCTAGATGAAGCTTACAAAATGGCTTTAAAACGCGCTCAAAAGCTTGGTTATAATATAACACAATCAGTACCTAACCAGATAATAAGAGTAGAAAAAACTGATCGACATGCTGTATGGTGGATCGCTGTGATAGTCGGTTTTCTTTTCTACATTATCCCGGGAATTCTTGTCCTTGTTTTTTGGAAACCAACTCAATATTGCGAGCTTAGTTTCGATGACGAAGAGGGCGAAAAAAAGACATCCATTATTGGAAAAATCAATGGAGAGTTTGGGCATGGTTATTTCAATCAAGTTGCCGCACAGCTTACATAAGCTTGAAGGTAGTGTTCTGAAGCTGTAGATTTGATCGTCACGGCACTGAAGCACCGACATGATTAAATTAGGTACGGTACACATACTCAAAACGCTACCACTGAGCCGAGCGACACGGCTCACCAACGCGGCCAGTGCGCGCTCAGTGGCTCGGTGG
>NZ_JBKHDN010000235.1:0-3856 GCF_046541315.1 Halochromatium sp.
CTAGACGATGCTCGGCTGAGCGAGCGAGGAGGCGACGATTGGCCCGTCTCGCGGATTGGCGCGGAGACCGCCTTGGCGCATCAGACCGTTTGAGCGAGTTCGAAGCATTGCTCAAGATCGGCGTCCGAATCGTTGCTGGCCAGCTCGGCGTTGAGGCTGTCGACCAGACGCATGGTTTCGAAGAGACTGAAGATGTCTGCCGGGACGTTGATCAGACGAAGACTTCCTTGCCGGGTAACCATGCTGTTCTTGGCGGCGAGCAGCAGGCCGATGCCGCTGGAATCGATGCTCCGCAGCTGCTGGAAATCGAAGACGATGTCATGCGCGTCCTTGTTCAGCGCCGTCTTCAGCGCGTCCTGTAAGGCGGGCACGGTGGTCGCCGTGAGGTCGTCCTTCACGATGGCCCAGATCGACGTGGACTCTTGTACGAGTTGAATATTGCTCATCGGGATTCTCCTCAACATGGTGTTCGTTGGCCGTGTCGGCGGTTGCCCCCGACATGGGCTGGATGACAGGCTAGCGCAGATCCGCCAAGGCATCGTAAAGACTTGTTAAGACCTGTCATGCCGATCAAGATCGATGCGGGGTATCCTTGCTGTCATCAATGATGACCCTGCCACCAGGCCGTGTTGGAGATTGTAACGATGCCGGATTTACCACGACCTGATGAAAACGCATTGCAGCGGCATCTGCGCGAGGTGCGCCAGTTGCTGGCGAAACAGCAACTGGTGGAGGATCTGACGCGGCGCCAGCGCATGCCGCATCGGCGCCTGGTCGAGAACATCACCCATCGCCAAAGCCTGGCGCGGCTACAGCGCAAGCTCGACCGCCTGCATCCGGCCGATATCGCCGATATCCTCGAGGCGCTGCCGCTCGATGAGCGGCTCTACGTCTGGGATCTGGTACGCGCCGACAAGGACGGCGATATCCTGCTCGAGGTCTCGGACGCGGTGCGCCCAAGCCTGCTCGCGACCATGGATCGCGACGAGATCAAGGCCGCGGCCGAGGGTTTGGATGCCGATGAAATCGCCGACCTGATCCCGGATTTGTCCGAGGAACTCGCTGGCGACCTGCTGGCGTCGCTCGATCTGCGCGAGCAGGCACGGGTGCGCGAGGTGATGTCCTATCCGGAGGACACGGTCGGCGCCTTGATGGACTTCGACCTGGTCAAGGTGCGCGAGGATGTCACGCTTGAGGTGGTTGCGCGCTACCTGCGCCGTTTCGAGGCGCTGCCGGATCATACCGACAAGCTCTTCGTCATCGACCGCGACGACCGCCTGCGCGGCATCCTGACCCTGGAGGCGTTGCTGGTCAACGAACCCGAGACCGAGGTCGGTGAGGTCATGCAGGCGAGCGGCTTGATCCTGTTTCGCGCCGAGGATGAGGCGCGCCAGGCGGCCAGCGCCTTCGAGCGCTATGATCTGGTCTCGGTGCCGGTGATCGACAAGGACCGGCGCCTGATCGCCCGTCTCACCGTGTCGGATGTGGTCGACTATATCCAGGAAGAGAACGAGGCCGAGATCCTCGGTAACGCCGGCCTGTTGGAGGAGGAGGACATCTTCGCGCCGGTGCTGCGTTCGGTGAAGAACCGCTGGGCCTGGCTGGCGATCAATCTGGTCACTGCGGTGATCGCCTCGCGCGTGATCGACTTGTTCGAGGGCTCGATCGAGAAGCTGGTGGCGCTGGCGGCGCTGATGCCGATCGTCGCCGGCATCGGCGGCAATGCCGGTAATCAGACCATCACCATGATCGTGCGCGCGATCGCGATGGGGCAGGTGCAGCCTTCGGCCTGGCGCCGGTTGATCCTCAAGGAGCTTGGCGTGGCGCTGATCAATGGGCTGGTGTGGGGCGCTGTGGTCGGCGTCCTCGCCGGGGTGGTCTACGATAATCCCGGCCTCGGCCTCGTCATGGTCGCGGCGATGACGCTGAATCTGCTCTTGGCAGCCACCGCCGGGGTCCTGATTCCGCTCCTGCGCCAACGCTTGGGCCGCGACCCGGCGCTCGGCAGCTCGGTGATGATCACCGGCCTGACCGATTCCGGCGGGTTCTTCATCTTCCTCGGCCTGGCGACGCTGTTCTTGCTCTAGCCTCGAGAGCAGCCTCGGGTCGCTGATTCATTGCAACGGAGAGATCGAATGGGCTTACCGCAACGCGATACCGACGACCATACCTATGGCGAATATCTGACCTGGCCGGAGGATGTGCGTTACGAGCTGATCGACGGCGTCGCCTATCTGATGGCGCCGGCGCCGACGCTGGACCATCAGGACATTGTTGGCGAGGTTTATTACCAATTGCGACAGGCGCTTGGCGATCGGCCCTGCCGCGCCTATGTCTCGCCGGTCGATGTGCGCCTGCCGAAGGCGGACGAAGCGGACGATGTGATCGATACCGTGGTGCAGCCGGACGTGCTTGTGGTGTGCGATGCCGCGAAGACCGATCGACGCGGGATTCGGGGCGCGCCGGACCTGGCCGTGGAGGTGCTTTCGCCCAGCACCGCGAGTCATGATCAGGTGCGCAAGCTGCGGGTCTATGAACGCGCCGGAGTCCGCGAGTATTGGCTGGTGCATCCGATCGATCGGGTGCTGACGATCTATCGGCTCGACCAGGGGGGTTACGGCAAGCCCGATGTCTTCGAGCTGGGGGGCGAGACTCGGGTTGGCGTGCTTGAGGATGTGGTCATCCGTTGGGATCGATTGCTTGAGCGCCTGCCGCCGGTCGAGCCCTGACCGATGGGTCAAGCGTCTCGATCGGCGTCGCTGATCTCGGCCAGCACCAGTCCGGTGGCGCTGTCGGGATCGCGGGTGAAGCGCAGGCAGTGCTCGCTGGCGTCGATGAGATAGAGGTTGAAGCCCTCGGCTGCGCGCACGGGCTCGATGCCGGCGCCGATGTCGTCATCGAGGCAGTGGGTGAAGTGGTGGTCCGGGAAGGCGTCGCGCAGGGCCGCGACCGAATCGGCGCTGAGCCCGGCACGGCTGAGGATGGTCTCGATCTGGTCGAGGAGGTGCGTGGTGATCATGGGTCTTCGGCTTGGCAGTGGTCGGCCTTGGTTCGATCGTCCCGTCAGGCTTCGAGCGCGGAACGCTGGAAGTGCACGCGCGCCTCGGTGGCGGTGCCCATGATCTTGGCGAGCCAGGGCGGGGTCTTGTCGGCGAGGATGCGCGCGAGTTCGGCGATGTGTTCGCGGGCATTGCCCATCTCGGGGCGCTTGATCGGGTGGATGTCGCGCTTGACGACCTTGGCCGCAGCGGGGCCGCCGATGGAGGCGACGTAGAGGACGTGACAGTCGGCGATCAGCGAGGCGCGATAGCTGTTCTTGTCGTCTTGCAGTTCGCCGGCGTTGGTGTCGATGTCGCGGCAGTCGATGAGCTTGAAGCTGTCGGCGGCGACTTGATAGATCAGAAAGCGTTGGCAGGAGCCGAAGTGACCGTCGAGCAGTTCGCCGCCGTTGGAGGCGCAGGCGACGCGGATCGAGTTGGGCAGCTCGCCGTCACTGTAAGGTTCGGGTTCGGGTGCCGGTTCGATCGCGTTGCTGCCTTGGCCCTTGAGGCGGGCGAGGGCCTCTTTGAGTGCGGCGCTGTCGATTTCGGCGAGTTCGCCGTCGGCGGCTTGTTTGAGGGCCTTGACGGTGAGTCCGTCGAGGTTGGCGGCGGTCGGTGGGAGGCCGACGGCGTCGGCGAGGACGCGCAGGAGCCGGACGATGTCGGTGTCTGGAAGCGCGCGGGCGGCAAGGCCGATGCGCAGCGCGATCTCGTCGGATAAGGTCGATTGGGTCATCGGTGGCTCCTTTCGGGTCTTGTTGTGGTTGGCTGGTTCTTGGCGTTTGGCGTTTGGCGTTTGGCGTTTGGCGTTTGGC
>NZ_JBKHDN010000236.1:0-3812 GCF_046541315.1 Halochromatium sp.
CCGTTCAGACGAGAGGTGGCGGTGACGGCGTCGTCATCAGCGCGCTCGCGATCGGTGAGCTGGCGATCGGCGAGCTGGCGGTCGATCTGCACGAGATGGCGCAGCTTGCCGTAGTCGATGCGCACGTTGTGGTCGATCAGGTCGTCGGGCGGCTGGTTCCGGCGCACCAGCGCGCGCAGATAGTAGAGCGCCATGTCACTGTTGACGACCGGTACATCGCAGGCCGCGTTGAAGTGATAGTGGTTGTACCACTCATCGACGATGGCGCGATGGGCGCTGAAGTCCTGCCCAAAATCGGCGAACAACTGTTCCAGCTCGGCATGGGTGAAGCCCAGGAGCGCATTGAACTCAGGCTCAAGGCTGATCGAGGTGCCGATGTTGAAGCCACTAGTGACATCATCGAGCGTGATCGGCGAGACGCCGGTGATGAACAGCCGCGCCAAGCCACCGCCGGTGCGCCCGACGGCCTCCTTGAGCAGGGCAAAGAAGTCGCGAAAGAAGCCGCTGCTGTGGGTCAGCTCGCGGTAGGCCTCGCGCCCGGCGTTGACCAGGATGTTGTTGGCGAAGTTGTCGTATTCGTCGATGAAGAGATAGAGCGAGAGCCCAAGCTTGCGCGATTCGCTGATCAGCCGCTCGAGGCGCCGGGCGTTGGTGGGCTCGCTCAAGATCGCCTGGGCGCTGTCGGCTGGGATGCGCGCGGCATGCCGATCGAGGAAGTCGATCAACAAGATCCGGGTATGGGCCTCGAACGACTCACGCACCTCCGCCGGGGTGGAGCTGACTGCGGAGAAGTCGAAGCGCAGGCACAGGTATTGGCCGCGCTCGGGCGTTGGCTGCGACTTGATCCAGGTGTCGGCGAACAGCGTCTCGAAGCGCTCGCCCCAGTCGGCGTCGTAGTAGCATTCCATCACCGATTGCAGCAGGCTCTTGCCGAAACGGCGCGGGCGGATCAGGAACAGGAACTCCCCGGCCTGCTCCAAGAGCGGCAGGTAGTGGGTCTTGTCGACGTAGTAATGTCCCCGCTCGCGCAGCTTGATGAAATCCGCCACGCCGTAGGGGATGCGCCAGGGTTGGTCGGTTGCGCTCATGGTTGCCTGCTCCGGGTCGGCTGAGGGAGGATCGACTGGCGAAGGATACCAAGGTCAGCACATCTGATATTGTTCCTAAACCTAGGTTGAGCCAGGCGCTGACGATTGCCATTTTGCCAACGCAAAACCCGCTGCGACTTAGCGATTTTTCTGAGCCCGAGCCCGATATCGCCCTGCTCCGCCCACGCGCTGACTTCTATGCCAAGCGCCATCCTAGACCAGAGGATGTGCTGCTGCTGATCGAGGTCGCGGAGACCTCGTTGCGCTACGATCGCGACAAGAAGCGGTGCTTGATCTCAGCGGCCTGTTCTAGCACTGTTGCTACCCTAATGAAAGACGGAACAATGCATGCGCTTCTTCAATACCGAAGGTCCGGTCAGGCCTGAAGACCACTACTGTCTTCCGCCCCTGTCGCGCTGGGATCTCGACCAGGTCCTGATGCTGATCGACCAGAAGAAGTACTTCCTGCTCCACGCCCCGCGCCAGACCGGCAAGACCAGCTGTTTGCTCGCGCTGATGGAGCGCCTCAATGCCGAGGGTCAGTACCGCACGCTCTATGTCAACATCGAGGCCGCGCAAGCCGCCCGGGAGCGGGTTGAGGCAGGCATGGCGGCCATCATCCAAGCGCTGGCGAGCAGCGCACGCTGGCGATTGGGCGATGAAGCGGCCGATGCTATGGCCCTTGAGGTGATTCAAGGCGGCGCGCTCCTAGGCGGCGTGCAGGAATTTCTCACGCGCTGGTGCGGCCAATCGCCACGCCCTGTGGTGCTGCTGCTCGACGAGGTCGATGCCCTAGTCGGCGATACGCTGATCTCGCTGCTGCGCCAGCTGCGCGCTGGCTATGAGCAACGTCCGCGCCACTTTCCGCAAACTGTCGTGCTCTGCGGCGTGCGCGACCTGCGGGATTACCGCATCCATGCCAGTTCGGAGACGGACATCATTACCGGCGGTAGCGCGTTCAACATTCGCGCGAAGTCGCTGCGCCTGGGGGACTTCTCGGCCGATGAGGTGCAGCGTTTACTGACCGAACACACCCTGGAAACCGGGCAGCACTTTAGCGCAGAGGCGCTAGAGCGCGTCTGGACCCTGACCCAAGGGCAGCCTTGGCTGGTCAACGCCCTGGCCTACGAGACCTGCTTCGAGATGCGCGAGGGCCGCGATCGGACCCGTTCCATCGATCGGGACATGATCGAGCAGGCCAAGGAAGCCCTTATCGCCCGGCGCGTCACTCACTTGGATCAGCTCGCCGATAAGCTCCGTGAAGCGCGAGTGCGGCGCATCATCGAGCCGATGCTGGCTGGGACAGCGCTCGGTGAGGTGCCGCTGGATGATCGTGATTATCTGGTCGATCTGGGGCTCCTGCGCCGCGTCGATGGTGGCGGCCTGGACGTGGCCAATCCCATCTATCGCGAGGTGCTGCCACGGATGCTGGCGAGCGGCCCACAAGACTCACTGCCGCGGATCGCGCCAACCTGGCTCGATGCCGACGGGAAGCTCGACCCTGAGCGGCTCCTGCAGGGCTTCCTCGCGTTCTGGCGCCAGCACGGCCAACCGTTACTCGGCAGCGCCCCCTATCACGAGATCGCCCCGCATCTGGTGTTGATGGCCTTTCTGCATCGGGTGATCAACGGCGGCGGTACCCTGGAGCGCGAGTACGCCATTGGCTCCGGGCGCATGGATCTCTGTTTACGCTATGGCGAGGTCACGCTCGGTATGGAGCTGAAGGTTTGGCGTCCAGGCTCGCCCGATCCGCTCGCCGAAGGACTGGCACAGCTTGATGACTATCTGTCGGGACTGAACCTCGACAGCGGCTGGCTGGTGATCTTTGACCGCAGGCCTGATCAACCCCCGATCGCGGAGCGCACGAGCAGCACGCCCGTTGTGAGTCCCGGTGGGCGTCGAATTCAGGTGATCCGAGGCTAGTTGCGCTCAAGATCGTTTACCATTCTCGCTGCGCGCGCCGCCTGTTTTCGGCTGCGCTGACTTTGGCGTCACCCCAAGCTCGGCAGCATCATCCGGGTATGGGCCTCGAACGACTCGCGCACCTCCGCCGGGGTAGAGCTGACCGCGGAGAAGTCGAAGCGCAGGCACAGGTATCTGATACTGTTCCTAAACCTATCGTCATCCAAGGAGTGATTGCTGACATGTCCGCCACTGCCGAAGCGCTCTATCACCGCCACCGCTTCAGTGTCGATGACTACGAGCGACTGGGCCAGGCCAACATCCTCGGCGAAGACGATCGCGTCGAGCTGATCGATGGGGAGATTGTCGACATGCCGCCGATTGGCAGCCCACATAGCGGTGCCGTCAACCGCATCGCCAACCGAATCACCCGTGCATTCAGTGAGACCGATGCCATTTTGGCAACGCAAAACCCGCTGCGACTTAGCGATTTTTCTGAGCCCGAGCCCGATATCGCCCTGCTCCGCCCACGCGCTGACTTCTATGCCAAGCGCCATCCTAGACCAGAGGATGTGCTGCTCCTGATCGAGGTCGCGGAGACCTCGTTGCGCTACGATCGCGACAAAAAACTGCCGCTCTACGCGCGCGCCGGCATCCCGGAGAGTTGGCTTGTCGATCTGAGCGGAACAGTCCTTTGGCTCTATCGCGATCCGGGCCCCGAGGGCTATGCCAGTGTCAGCCAGGCCTGGGATCTCTCGGCACTCCGCCCCCTCTGCCTGAACCAAGGCGTGCTCGATCTCAGCGGTCTGTTCTAGCACCGGC
>NZ_JBKHDN010000237.1:0-3789 GCF_046541315.1 Halochromatium sp.
GCGGCAGTGTTGGCTGATCGGCAGCAAAGCCGCTCCTCGCCCACCCGCAGACCTTGCGCTGTCGCAGCGTAACGCCTCTGGCAGGGCTCGTCGCGGCAAATCATCCGCCGCCCGCGGCCCGCTGAGATCACCGCGCGCCTCGCAGCTGCTCGTCACGTCCTGCGCTCATGGAGTCCGCGCACACCGTCCGTGCTGCCCACCAGCGCCGGCGCTTGGCTCAAGGGAAAGGTGCTCAACCCCGGCAAGCGCTACACTGAGGCGTCACTGGGTCTCTCCCTGCCCATCACCAGAGACCAGTGATGCGCGTGCCGCATCCTCCAGGCCGGCCGGGCAGCAACCGGCCGGTGAGTTGGCAGGCGCGTGAACAGCGCAGAGGACATCACGGCATGCTTTGCAAGATCATCAGTGGCGGACAGACCGGAGCCGACCGGGCGGCGCTGGATGCCGCTCTCGAGATCGGCTTCCCGGTCGGCGGCTACTGTCCAGCGGGCCGGCGCGCCGAAGATGGCCTCATCCCTGTTCACTATCCGCTCGAGGAGATCGACGGCGACGAGGCGGCTCGGACCCGAATGAACGTCGAGGCTGCCGATGGCACGGCGATCTTCTTTCGCGGCTCGATCAAGCGCGGCACCGCCCACACGCTCTCGTGCTGCATCGCGCTTGGCCGAGCCTACCGGCTCATCGACACGGGAGCGGTCGGGGCCGAGCGCGCGGCGATGGCGCTCCTGGCGTTCCTCGACGCTCACCAGGTCGGCATCCTCAATATCGCCGGGCCTCGGCTCAGTGAAGAGCCGACCATCTATGCTGACGTTATAGTCATCTGCAAAATTCTTTATAGTCTAAGACATGCGGCACGAATCGCCCGATCCACCACCGGGCATAGGAGCAATACTGAGCGGAGTCATTCCAGGTTTTACGAATCTGGCTGCGCAACTCATCGAGCGAGCTGATGAAGCTGACCGACATCACCCGCTTGATGGTTTTCCAGATGAACTCGATCGGATTGAGATCCGGTGCATACGGCGGCAGAAACACAAGCTCGATGGCGTTGTCCTCGGCGGCTTGCTTGACCTCAGCGCCGTGATGGCTGCTGAAGTTGTCGAGGACGACGATGAGGGCGTCATAGTCGGGGTTGGCGGCGCGGATCGCGGCGAAGAACGCGGCGATCGCGGTCTGATCGGAACGCGGCAGAAAGTCTTGCACGCTCTCCCCGACGAGGGCGTAGAAGCCGATGGCATGGGCTTTCAGGCGGGCGGTGTTCTTGGCGATCTCGGCATGGCCGACGTGCCACCCCCGCGTCGTGTTGGCCGTCAGCTGCGGGCCGGCCTCATCGAGACAGCCGATGGCGATGTCCTCGTCGTCCAACCCTTCGGGTCCAGCTCTGGGGCCGCCGGAGATGATTCGCGCTCCAGCCGGCCGGCCGTGAGCATCCTGATCGCGTGAAGCGCGAGATACACCGCGACGGTGACAAAGCGCTAGACTTGGAACTTCAGCCACGTGAGTTTCGAGCGATCCAGATGCAAAAGACAGGCCCTACTCCAGACGTCGAAGTCACTCCACGAACAGCATCCACGGGCGCCAGGATCGCGCCGATCATGAAGTGGGATGAGCGCTATAGCGTCAATGTCGCCGAGATCGACCGTCAGCATCGTCAGCTGTTCGCGCTCTACAACAAGCTGCATGCGGCCATGTTATACGGCGAAGGCAATCAGGTGCTGGACCTGATCTTCGACGAACTCGTCGAGTATACGCGGACGCACTTCAAGGATGAGGAACGCTATTTCTGCGCGATCGACTATGCCGGCACAAAAACCCACATCAGGGAGCATCAGGCCTTCATCGACAGGCTCGCGGAGCTGCAGGACAAGTTTCACGCGCGGAAGGCCTTTCTGACGATCGAGATCCTTGCCTTCATCCGCGACTGGCTCAACGAGCATATCAAAGGCACTGATCAGCAATATAAGCAAGTTTGAGCAACGGCCCGGACGGGTGAACGGATGCTATCGCTGCGGCGCCTGTTGAGGCAGATTCGAGCAACCACCGGTCGCGTCACTGCCTTCGCCGGTCGCGGCACACGGGGCTTGCATTATGTCTGGCACCTGTTGATCTGGTCGCGCATCTCGGCCGGACGCTCGGGACTGCTGCCCATCGAGCTGCCGCCCGACGTGCTGCGCCGCAAGGGGGGTTGAGGCCTCACCGCCGCACCTTAGGATCAGCGGCCATGCGCAAGCCAGCGCCTTCGAGCGCGGCTTCGCCGAGGTCTACGCACTGCTGTTCGCCAACCTGCAACAGGCCGACCTGCTTTCACCCACGCGCCACGCGATTCCTGGGCCGGCGTTTCGCGGCATCTATCTCTGGGATTCGGCCTTTATCGCGCGCGTCTGGCGTTGGTGGGATGCCGATGTCGCCGCCGAGATCCTGCGCGCCGTCATCGATCTGCGCGACGGCGACCGCCTCCAGCATGTGGTCACCGAGTTCCATCAGTCGCGCTACACCCAACCGCCGCTGATCGCCTGGTCCGTCCTCGGCATCGTCGATGCGCTCGAGCAAGAGAAGGGCCAGGCACTGCTCGAGGACGTCTATGAGCCTCTGCGGCGTTACCAGGCCTGGCTCGAGTCGCATCGGCAACTCGCGAACGGCCTCTACGCCTGGGCGCATCCCTACGAGTCCGGCGTTGAGAACGCGCCGCGCTTCAGCAATACCGACGAGAGTGCCCTGCGCGACACCCGCGCAATCGGCGCGACCGATTTCAGCAGTTACGTCCTGCTGCAGTTGGAGGCCCTCGCGCAGATGGCGCAGCGCCTGGACCAGGGGTCCGCCGCCGCGTTTGCGGCCAAGGCGGCGACGCTGCGCGCCCGCATCGATGAGCAGTTGTGGGACGAGGCGGCCGGACTCTACCTCGACCGCGATGGCGCCGGCATCCCGATCCGCATCGCCACCATCGCCTCGCTGATGCCATTGTGGGCCGGTGTTGCCGATCACGACCGCGCCGCCCGCCTGGTGCAACAGCTGACCGATCCAGACCGCTTCGGCACCCCCATCCCGCTGCCCTCGGTCGCGCGCAACGAGCCGAGCTTCGAGAAGGACATGTGGCGCGGCCCGGTTTGGATCAACACCGCCTATGCCGTGGTGCAAGGGCTTTTGCGCTACGATCGGCAGCGCGAAGCCGGAGAGATCGCCTTTCGCCTGTGTCAGGCGGTCTATGGGGTGTTCGAGGGCGAACGCCGCATCTATGAGTTCTATGATCCCGATGTCCCGCATACCCAGGCGCTGCGCCGAAAGAATGGCAACTGGTGGAAGGCCCTGACCCTCGGCCGCGGACCGCAGCGCGAGTTCGTCGGCTGGACCGGCCTGGTCAACAATCTGCTGCTGGAGGTGCTGCTCGGACTCGAACTGGGGCCGGATCAACGCAGTCTCTGTCCGCGCCTGCCGCCGGCCTGCTGCGGCATGCGACTCGAGGTCGAGCTGCCCCTGCTTGGCCTTCCCCCTGAACGCTGCCCAGAACCCTCCCCAGATCCCTCCCCAAACAGCCCGGAGCGGAAACCACCCATGACGGAGGCCCTCCCCGCAAATCGACTCCAGGTTCGGCTGCAGATGCTAGAACCCGACCGCTTCGAGGGCTCGGTCCGTCATCAAGGAAGGATCGCTTCTTTCCGCGCCGGCTTCGGCGAACGCGTTCCCATCGATCCATTATTCGAGAAGGCTCAGCCATGCGCTACTGTGACCTGACTCTCGCCTACACTGAAACCAGCGGTGGCATCCGCACCTATATCGACCAGAAGCGCCGCT
>NZ_JBKHDN010000238.1:0-3756 GCF_046541315.1 Halochromatium sp.
TCATCGAGCCCCACCAGCAGAAACGACAGCCTTGTGCCTTCGCGTTCGGCGCGCAGGGTCTCGCGCGCGAGCAGGATGTCGCAGACGGCGCGATTGGGCAGGCCGGCAACGGCATCGACGTTGGCGAGCGCACGCAACCGATCCCGGCTCGCCTTGAGCTGCAGATGCGTCGCGACCCGCGCCCGCACCCGCAGCCGCTTGATCGGCTTGGCGATGTAATCGACGGCGCCGACCGCGAAGCCCTTGGCCTCGTCCTCGAGTTCGGTCTTGGCGGTGACGAAGATCACCGGGATCTCGGCCAGGCGCGGCTCGAGCTTGAGCAGCCGACAGACCTCGTAGCCATCGACCTCGGGCATCATGATGTCGAGCAGGATCAGATCGATGCGTCGGTTCAGCGCGATCTCGAGCGCTTCCTCGCCCGAGATGGCAAAGAAGATCTCGTAATCGTCACCGAGCGCGGCAGCCAGGACCTCGATGTTCTCGGGGACATCGTCGACGATCAGCAGCTGGGGCCGTTGTTCGGCAGCGGGATCAGTGGTTGCCATCGGCGCCGTTCTCGTTCTCGGGGGTTCGGAAGCGGGCGGGGTCCGCCCCCTGTTAGGGGAACCGCTTGAGCCGATCCATCGCCTGCGCGTAGCGCTTGCGCAGCGCCGTGCCGCTAACGTAAAGCGATCCGACCGCGCTGTAAATGTTGCGCGCGCCCCGGTCCATCATCATGCGACCCGCGCGGGTTCTCTGTATCATGGGCGTCCGATCATGTCACCTTCAAAGAGGCTTGGCTTTGCCGCGCACATCGACAACAGCTGGCATCTGATGCAATGGCTTTTCCTATTGTTACCGCTCGCGGCCGCCTCCGGCTGGCTCATCGCGCGCCGCTCGGGCTCGGGGCGGCGTGGCGAGAGCCGCTGCGGTAGCCCCAATCCGGTCTTCTTCCGCGGCCTGAATTACCTGCTCAACGAGCAGCCGGACAAGGCGATCGACGTGTTCCTCAGTCTGGCCGAGGTCGACGGCGAAACCGCCGAGACCCATCTTGCGCTCGGCGCGCTGTTTCGGCGCCGCGGCGAGGTCGATCGTGCCATCCGCATCCACCAAAACCTGGTCGCGCGCGAGACCCTGAGCAGCGCCCAACGCGGCTATGCGCTCTACGAACTCGGCCGCGATTATATGCTCGCCGGGCTCTTCGATCGCGCCGAGAGCCTGTTCCTGGAGCTGGTCGAGCAAGGCCTGCAGGACCGGCGCGCCTTGCGCGGTCTGATCGAGATCTATCAGGCCGAGAAGGACTGGCGCCGATGTCTGGAAACGGCGAATCAGCTGCGCCAACGCTCGGATGAGCCGATCCACACCGAGATCGCCCATTATCACTGCGAGCTGGCCGATGAATGCCGTCGCCACGGGCAGCGCGACGAGGCGCGCGCGCACCTGCTCGACGCCCAGGCGATCGACCCGAACTGCATCCGTGCCACGCTGATCCAGGCGCGAATGGAGATGGAGCGCAACGACCCGGCCTCGGCCTGGATGCTGTACCGCCACCTCGCCCGACGCGGACCCGACTACCTCCCCGCCATGCTGCCGGAGCTGCTGCAGTGCTGCCAACAACTCGGCCGTCAGGGCGTCACCGAGGAGCTTGGCGAGCTGTTCGCGGCGCATCCGTCCGCGCCCTTGATGCGCGAACTCTCGCGCGCGATCGAGCGCGAGCAAGGCCCTCCGGCGGCGCTGAGTTTTCTCACCGATTATCTCGCTCGCCATGCCGATCTGGTGGGCGTCGAGCGGCTCCTGGAGCTGCGGCTCTCAGGCCCCCCGCAGCAGACCCTCGCAGGCGATCGGCAACTGCTCGCGGTCATCCGGCATCTGGTGACGGCGCAACCGGGCTATCGCTGCGATCAATGCGGTTTCGAGGCCCGGGCCCTGCATTGGCAATGCCCCAGCTGCAAACATTGGGGCAGCATCAAGGCCGTCGCGCCGCCACCGCTATGCCAGCCGGCGGCGGCCAGCGCATGCCCCAGTCCCCCTCATCCATAGCCCGCTCGCCATCTCATCGAGGACAACTCGCCTTGACCGACCCCCGTCTCATCGTCGCGCTCGACTTTGCCTCCGCCGAGGCGGCCCTCGCCCTCGCCGACCGACTCGATCCACGGCGTTGCCGGGTCAAGGTCGGCAAGGAGTTGTTCACCCGCGCCGGTCCGGCCGTGATCGAGCGGCTCGTTCACCGCGGGTTCGAGGTCTTTCTCGACCTCAAATATCACGACATCCCGAACACCGTCGCCGCTGCCTGCGCGGCGGCTGCCGAGCTTGGGGTCTGGATGCTCAACGTCCATGCCTCGGGTGGGCTGACGATGATGCAAGCCGCGCGTGAGCGCCTGGAGTCGCTGCCGCAGCGGCCATTGCTGATCGCGGTGACCCTGCTCACCAGTCTCGACGACGCCGATCTGGCGGCGATCGGTTGTCCGGGGCGCGCGTGCGATCGGGTCGCCGTGCTCGCCGAGCTGAGCGCGCAGGCGGGTCTGGACGGCGTCGTCTGCTCCGCGCACGAGGTCAGCGACCTGCGCGCGCGGCTGGGTCCGGACAGATTACTGGTGACGCCCGGCGTGCGCCCCGCCGAGAGTGCGCGCGGCGACCAGAAACGGGTCATGACGCCGAGCCAGGCCATCGCCGCGGGCGCCGATCATCTGGTGATCGGGCGGCCGATCACCGCCGCCGCCGATCCGCAGGCCGCGCTTTCGGCCATCGAGGCCGAGTTGGCCGCCGGGCCTTCCGCGCCCCGCTTGAGCCCCAACTGAGCCCCGGTTGAGTCCCGGTTGAGCCCCCACGCCCACCCTTTGTTCCATCGCCTCACCAACCACACGAAAGGAGCCCCCATGGCCAAGATCAACAAGGCTGTCTTCCCGGTTGCCGGTCTCGGCACCCGTTTCCTACCGGTCACCAAGGCCAGCCCCAAGGAGATGCTGCCCGTGGTCGACAAACCCCTGATCCAGTACGCCGCCGAAGAGGCCGAGCAAGCCGGCGCGACACAACTGGTGTTCATCACCGGCCGCCATAAACGCTCGATCGAGGATCACTTCGACAAGGCCCCGGAACTCGAGGCCGAACTCCAGGAGGCCGGCAAGGACAAGCTGCTGCACATCGTGCGCACCATCCTGCCGGACCATGTCAACTGTATCTACCTGCGCCAGCCGGAGGCGCTCGGACTCGGGCATGCGGTGCTCTGTGCCAAGCCGGTGGTCGGCAATGAGCCCTTCGCCATCCTGCTCGCCGACGACCTGATCGACAATGCCGGCCAGGGCGTCTGCGAGCAGATGGCCGATCTGCACGCGCGCACCGGCGGCGCCAGCATCCTCAGCGTGCAGGAAGTGCCGCCGAGCGAGACGCACAAGTATGGCATCGTCGAGACCAAAACCCAGTCCGATGGCACGCTGCGGGTGACCTCGATCGTGGAGAAGCCCAAGCCTGCGGATGCACCATCGAATCTGGCGGTGGTCGGGCGCTACCTGCTGACACCGGCGATCTTCGACAAGCTCGAGCAGACCCAGGCCGGCGCCGGCGGCGAGATCCAGCTCACCGACGCGATCGCCGCACTGCTCGACGAAGAGGTGGTGATCGCCCATCCCTTCGAGGGCAAACGTTACGACTGCGGGAGCAAGGAAGGCTACCTCCAAGCCACGGTCGAACTCGCGCTCAACCATCCCGAACTCGGCGAGGAATTCCGTCGCTATTTAAAGTCGCTCGCGCTCTAAGGCGATTTCTGTCAACGCTCATACC
>NZ_JBKHDN010000239.1:0-3697 GCF_046541315.1 Halochromatium sp.
CTCGGCATCCAGCGACACGCCGTTGAGGGCATTGACCAGGATGCCGATGGTCGAGCCGTTGTGCAGCAGCGCGCTGGCCACCGGTGACAGCCAGCCCAGCACCGCGCCGGCCAGCACGCCGGAATTGATGCCAACCGCAGCGGTGAAGTTGCGTTTGATCAGACGCATGGTCTTGGCGGCGAGTTCGCGGGCATCGGCGACCGCCTGCAGGCGATCGTCCATCAGCACCACATCGGCGGTCGCGCGGGCGATATCGGCGCCGCGCGGCATGGCGATGCCGACATCGGCCACCGCCAGCGCGGGGCCGTCGTTGACACCATCGCCGACGAAGCCGACCTTGTGGCCGGCCCGCTGCAGACCCTCGATCACGCTCGCCTTGTCCTCGGGCGCCATCTCGGCATACACGGCATCGAGCCCCAGCTCGGCAGCCAAGGCCTCGCCCTTCTCGCGCCGATCGCCGGTGATCATGATCAGCTGCTTGATGCCGAGCGCGCGCAGCCGCTCGAGCGCCGCCGGGGCCTCCTCGCGCAAGGTGTCGCGCAATGCGATCAGCCCCACCGCGCCCTCGGCGTTGCCGACGAACAGCAGGGTCTTGCCCTCCGCTTGCAAGGCCTCGATGCGATCCCGATAGGCGTCGAAGCCGATCGCCATGTGCTCTTCCAGGTAGTGCCGGCTGCCGACCACGAGGCGCCCGTCATCGACCTCGGCGCTCAGGCCATGGGCGACCATGTAGTCGACCTCGCCGTGCGAGATATGCGCCAGATCGCGCTCGCGGGCGGCCTCGACCACGGCTTGGGCGACCGGATGACTGGCATGCTCCTCGACCGAGGCGACCATCGCCAGCAGCTCGGTCTCGGTGCAGGCACAGCTGCCCGGAAGCACGACCACATCGGTGACCAGCAGATCGCTATGGGTCAGGGTGCCGGTCTTGTCGAACACCAGGGTATCGATCGCGGCCAGGGTCTCGATCGCCTCGCCGCCCTTCATCAGCACGCCGTGCTCGGCGGCACGCGACATGCCGGACTTGAAAGCAACCGGCGTGCCGAGCTTCAGCGCGCAGGAATAATCGACCAGAAAGACCGATTGCAGCCGCGCCAGATCGCGCGTCAGCGCATACACGGCCGCGCCGGTGCCGAGCGTCAGATAGACCCGCTTGTCGGCCAGCTCGTCGGCCAGGCGTTGGGTCGCGGCCTGCTCGGCCAGCGAGGTCTGGATGAAGCGCGAGACGCGCGCGGTGGTGGTGTCCTCGCCAACGCGGGTCGCCTCCACGCGCAGGCGTCCCTCGACCAGCACCGAGCCGGCAATGACGCGCGCCGGCGCCTCCTTGCGCACCGGGACGTCCTCGCCGGTGACGCCGGCCTGATTGACCAACGCCAGGCCGTCGATGACATGGCCATCGACCGGAATGGTCTCGCCGACGCCTATCACCACCGTCTCGCCCGTGCTCACCTCGTCGCCCGAGACCTGCACCAGCTCGCCAGCGCGCTCGACCCAGGCCATCGCTGGATCGGGTCGCAACAGGCGGCGCAGCAGCCGATCCGACTGGCGCTGGGTACGACGCTCCAGGAATGAGCCCAGATCGAGCAGCAGATCGGTCAGGTTGGCCGTGAACAGCTTGCCATTGGCGGCCGCCAGGCCGACTGCGAGCGCATCCAACACCTCGACCTTGATGCCCTTGTGGATCAGGGTATCGGCGCCTTTGGCGAGCGTCGAGCCGACGTTGGCGAAGGTGAGCACGACGCGCATCGGCGGGGTCAAGAACGGTAGCGCCGCCAGCGTGAACAGCGTCGTGATCATCGGCGCCACCTCGGCCTCGTGGACCTCGCCCTCGCTGTAGCCGGGGATCGGCTCGGCCGGGAAGCGCTCGAGCCGATGCAGCAGCGACTGCCGCGCCGCCGCTCCGCCCTGGTAGTGGATGATCAGGGCGCGGGCGGCGCGATTGGCGCGCACCTCCTGGGTCGGGGCCGCCGCGTCGATCCAATCCTCGAGCGCCCCGGCCTCGCAGCCGGGCTCGCCCAGGGCCGGGATGCGCAAGCGCAGGCGTCCCGGCACCTCATGGATGATCCGATAGTTGGTCAGTGCCACGGCAAGATGGTTGGCGGCAGCGGTCTGTCGGTAACAGGCTCAAGCGCAGGCTGGCAGCCGGCTCCAACTCGACCGAGAACAGGCGGCTGGCCCCGAACCCAGACTCAAGCGTCCTTGTGCGACTCGGCGGCCTGGATCTCGGCCTCGGCGTCGTGGAACCGCTCCTTGAGTTCCTCGACGCCACCCTGGAGGCCACCCCAGAGCTTGACCGCGCCCTTGATGGCGGTGCGTTGCACGCCCTCGTTGGTGAGCAGATAGGCGGCGGCGGCACCGATCAGCAAGCCCTTGAGGAAGCGGTCGTTGCCGAGATTGAAGAAGGGTTGTGTCGCTGGCGTCGGATACCCGCCGCCCGGCCTGACGCCCGCGCTCATGCCCGCCTGCGGCGCCATCGGCGCTGGTTGATAGGCGGCCGGATAATAGCCGGCGTGATAACCGCCGGCTGGCATCATGCCCGGTGGTTGCGGCGCATAGGACGGAGAGTGCCCCTGGTCCGCACCCATTGGGCCGCCCGTCATCTGCGCATGGGCGGACTGGGAGGGGGATTGCGCCGCAGGCGGATACCAGGATCGATCGTTGTATTGGCTCATTCGGTTAGCTCCCAGGCGAGGTTGTGGGTTCGGCGTCGGCGGTTGGCCGATCCGCGCGCGCCGTCTCGGCCGCCGCACGTTCGCTCGCCAAGCGGTGTTGCTGACGGCGCTTGAACCATTGGCTGGCAAAGACCATCAAGGCCGCGCCGACAACGACCCCACCGATGCCTTCGGCGAGATTCTTGGCGACTCCATGCCGCTGGCGCTGCATGCCGTGCTGGTTGCGACTCATGGTTCGACCTCTTGCTCGATGTCGCGCTCCAGGTAGCGTTGGATCCCGTACATCACGGCGCTACCAGTGGCGAACAGCACGCCGAGCCGCACCAGGCCCTGGCGCTGGACGGCGCTGGCGGCGGCACCGGCGACGGCGCTCGCCGCCGCGGTCGCGAGCGCGGCGCGACCCGTATCGGCGAGGGCGCCGACAGCATCGATCTCCTGACGCTGCAAGCGGCGGATATTGGCGCCCGCAGCGGCGGAGCCACCGATCACGGCGCCCATGATCGCGAGTTGCCCGAGGGCCGAGCAGCGATCCGAGGATGCCGCGAGACTGTACTCGGAGGTGAGGCAGCGATCGCCCGCGGGCGCGGCCGGCGCATAGGCAATGGGGGCCTGCATCCCCGCGGGCGCGGCCGGCGCATGGGCAATGGGGGCCTGCATCAGGGCGCGGTCGTATTCGTTACTCATCGATCGTTCTCGCTCTCGGTATCCGCCGCCGAGGCACGTTCCTTGAGCTTGTCGGCGCCGCTCTTGACTGCGCTCTTGGCCTTGGCGCCGGATTTGAACAAGGCGTCCTGGACCTGATCGTTGGTCAGCAACAGCACCGTCGCCGCGCCCACCAGCGCGCCCTTCCAGAACTCGGTGTCATCCAGACTGAGCATGCGCGTCAGGCTGTTGAGCCCGTTACCACCTTCGGCAAGCTCCGCGAACAACTGCTGCATCCCGGCCTGCGGGCCGGGTCCGGGGCCCGAACCTGCGCCCGCCGCGCTCCCGGCCGCCGCATGCCCGCCCATTGGCGCACCGCCTGG
>NZ_JBKHDN010000240.1:0-3690 GCF_046541315.1 Halochromatium sp.
AGCGCTTCGTCCTCCACCCCAGCTTGCTCCGGTTCTTGGTTGCGGCGCTGGTCAAGCCGGGCGAATATCTGCGCTTAACCGAGTTCTACAAGCGGGTGTTCGCCCATTATGGGATCGCGTTGGGCGGCGAGCCGCTGGCGACGGCGGTGGCCTGGTCGAGCGGTGGCGCAGGCGAGAGGAACTATGGTTTGGATGTCAGCACGGCCTGGGTCGAGGAGGCGTTGCAACAGGGCGGGTTCCTGATCGAACTCTCGGATGCCGTCTCGATTGTTCATAACCCCGGCCCAGAGGAGACGCGCTGATGAAGCTGATGAATCTGTTTGTCGAATCCCTCGCCGAGTCACTGTGCGCCGAGTGGGATCGCGTGTTGTCGGATCAGGCCGGCCCGCGTGAGGCGCGTTTCATCATCCAGAGCCTGGGGCCGGAGAATAGCTTTCAACTGTTCAAGGCGCTCGAGTCGCATCGCGCGAACTGGCTGCAGCGCGCGCGCATCGAGTGTCATTTTCGTGTCGCGACCGGGCTTTGGCAGGAGTGGCAGCGGCGTCAGCCGGCAGCGGAGCTGGATCAGGCGATGAAGCGGCTGGGGGGCTTGGGCAGTCACGGTGAGCGACATTGGATCGACGAGGAGGATCGGCTGACCTGGTATCGCAATCATACCCGTCGCGCCGACGATGATGGGCTGGTGGTGGTGCTGGTGGGCTTGAATCATGCCTCCGATCAGGGCGGGCTGGCGAGCTTCCATTGCCTGGATGAGGCCTGGGTCTGGCAGTCGCTGGGGCAAAGCTTCATGCCATGGGTCGAGCGCATCGATGAACGCTTGGGATTGTCGGCGACCACCACCGAGATCGAGCGCTTCGATCAGGTGTTGCATGAACTGTTCGAGGTGCGCCCGCGCCAACTCGAACGCCTTGCCGGATTCTTGGATCAGGAGGTGGTCGGCGACGGGCGCGATCTGCATTCGCTGACCGATGTGCTCGATCGCCTGTACGCCAAGCTGCCATTTTGGGATCTGCCGCCGTTTTTCGCCGCGCCTCGGGATAAGCGTGCCAAGGATGTGCTCAAGCGCGCGGCCGATTTCGTTTCGCATAAGCGCTACAAAACCCCGACCGAGCAGAAGAAGGCGTGGGATAAGCTCGAAAAGGCGTTCGATGAGGGCGTGCTGGAGGTGCCGGCGACGGTCAACGATCAGCCGCTGTACGCGGATGCGGCGGCCTATCGCGAGACCTTGCGCCGCTTCATCTTCGAGGGCGATACCAGCGCGCGGCAACGGCTGATGCAGTCGGATCTGGGGCCGATGCTGGAGGTGCTGAAGCAGCGTCAGTCCTCGGTCCCAACCGAAAAAAAGACGCCCCGGCGCCTGCGCGGGCTGAGCCTGGAGTCGTTTCTGGAAGCGGTGTGGCTGACGCTACTGGATCTGCAGAAGCAGCCGGGTTTGCCGTTGGTCGAGCGGATCGCGGCGATCCGCATCGAGGTGCAGGCATTCAAGCACGATCTCAGTGACGATGACGCGGGCGGCAAAGGCGCGCATCTGCAAGCGGCGGAATTATTGCGCAGTTGTCTCGGCGGGCTGGCCGAGGATCTGGAGCGGGTCGATTTTCGCCTGCCGGTGGACGACGAGCAGGCACAGGCACCGCCGGAGACCTGGGAACGGGTGATTCCGCTTTCATTGCAGCTGCCGATCGGGGATCGGGCGTCGGCGGACGGCGATGCCGCGCCGGATGCGGGACTGACCTATGGCACCAGTCGCGCGCGGCCGCATCTGCAATTCCGGGTGGTGATTGAGGCGGCGGAGGACGAACGCGATTTCTCGCGGCCGTTCCAGTGGGGGCTGGAACCGACCCAGCCCGAGCGTGTGCGCAGTGAGTGTGTGCGCACGGTGTTGCAGCGCTGGGCGGAAGCGGAGGAGGCCGGCACGCCTTGTCTGCTGCCAGCGTTTCAGATTCCGTCGGTGGAAATGACGGCGCTGTTCTATGCCGCCGATGAAGAAGAGGCGAATCGGCTGGTGAGCCTGGCGCTGGGTAAACTGCGCCTGGTCGATCTGCTCGCCGGGCTGTCGCCGAGCGCGGTCGATCCCGCGCTGTGGCGTCTGGTGGAGACGCTGTCGACGGCGTATCGGGATTGGCTCGCGCATGCGCGGGATCATGGCGACTACCAGGCCATGCGCACGCATTTTCTGCCGCTTTTGCATGCCTATGAAGCGCTGGCGGAGCGGACGCTGGATACGCAGGTGCTGGGCAGTCAGGAAGTCTTGCGGCGGTTCTATAAGGCCTTCCTGCTGGTCGATGACAGCATGGCGGCGAACGATGCCTATCTGCGCTCGGCGGTGGTCTTTGGCATCAGTCCGCCGGTGTTGGAACTCATGCACGCGCGCGCGCGTTTTCTGTGCGAGGGCTTTCCCGAGGCGGCGGCGGAACTGGTGCTGGGGCGCGATGGCAAGGGCGCGTTCGCGCGCTTGCGCAAGCTGGTCGAGATCCATCGCCCGCTGGCCGGGCTGGTGGTGGATGCCGCGCAACATCTGTCGGCCGAGATCAAGTCGTTTGGGCTGCTGCATCATCTCGGGCGCGAGCAGGCGGCGGAGCGCAGCCTGGCGGTGCAGACCCTGCTGCGCGACGAGGAAAGCGACGACGACGAGGATGTGAGCGAGCTCATCGCCGCGAGCGAGGAGCGCGAGGTGGTGGTGCGGGTGTTGGACGATTACCGGCGTCTCTATCCGTTCGCCGACGATGGGCTGCGCATCCTGGCGCTGCATGTCGAGGAATTGGGCACCATTTTGTCCGGCGTCGATCAATTCCTGCGCGACTATCTGCAGACGACGGCGAAGGATTGGCCGGCGTTTCATTGCGAAGTGATGGTCTATACCACCTCGTCGTCGCCGATGGCGATGGAAAGCCGACTCGCGGCCTGGCGGCATCGGTTGTCCGAGACCTATCGCGAGCGCGGGCGGCCGCTGGTACTGTCGGTGGGGCATCGTTACGCGCCGACCCGCGAGCGCATGGTGGAGCTGGTGCATCAGGAGCGGCGCCTGTATGACGTTGCGTTCCTGTTCCATTTCCTTGCCGGCGGCTTGGCCGGCGAGACCGAGCCGGCGCTGCCGTTCGCGTTCGATGTCAACGCCACCACGATCAGCCAGTTCCCGATCTGCGAATATCCGCGACCGATCCAGGCCGGCGATCCGTTGCGCCGCCAGAGTTTGCTGAGCAATCGGCGCCTGCGCATCCAGACTCGGCATGCCGATCTCTCGGCGCGGCTGCGCCATCCGCAGACCACGCATAAGGAGCACCTGATCTTCGGGCGCATCGATTACGCGCCTTGGCAGCCGGTGGTCGAGGCGCTGCATGCCAAGGCGCAGTGGGTCGCTTGTATCGATCCTTTTGTCGATAAGCGGCTGTTGCGCAGTGGCGAGGAAGCCGGTGCTGGGGCGGTGGCTGTTGGCGCAGGCGCGGGTGCCCGTGCTGGCGCGGCTGGCGTGGGCGCGGATGCCAGCGCGCGGGCGCGGGGGATGCAGCGCAAGATCGTCGGCTTTACCTCGGGCCTTGGGGATTATGGCGAGCTGAATCTGTCGATCTCGACCGAGCAGGATACCTTGGCGGTGCTGATGCGCTTGGTGCAGGGGCAGTTGCTTGCGTTGATGCCGTTCGCCGACAGCGAGGCGATGGCGACGATGGCGGCCAAGGTGGTCGATGAGGCGGA
>NZ_JBKHDN010000241.1:0-3687 GCF_046541315.1 Halochromatium sp.
AGCGCGGCCGAAGCCGGCGTCAGCGCCAGCACTGGGCTCGAGGTGGCGGTGCGCATGGGCGAGATCGAAACGGTCGAGCACACCCGCGACCATGGGCTCGGCATCACCGTCTACTTCGGCAAGCGCAAGGGCTCGGCGAGCACCTCGGATCTGAGCGCCGGCGCGATCAGCGACGCGGTTGCGCAAGCCTGCAGCATCGCCAAGCACACCCAGGAAGACCCCTGCGCCGGCCTGGCGCCAGCGGAGCTGATGGCGAGCGAGATCCCGAACCTCGATCTTGAGCACCCTTGGGGCCTCAGCGTCGATGACGCGGTGCGGCTGGCGACCGAGTGCGAGGACGCCGCGCGCGCCCAGGATGCGCGCATCGTCAACTCCGAGGGCGCCAGTCTCAGCACGCACGCCGGACTCAAGGTCTACGGCAACAGCCACGGCTTCGTCGGCGGCTATCCGAGCACGCGCCATGGTCTGAGCGTGGCCGTGGTCGGTAAGGTCGGCGACGACATGCAGCGCGATTATTGGTGGACCTCGGCGCGCGCGCCGGAGGATCTGGAGTCCGCCGCGAGCGTCGGCCGGCGCGCCGCCGAGCGCACCGTCGCCCGCCTCGGCGCTCGGCGCCTTGGCACTCGGCGCGCGCCGGTGTTGTTTCGTGCCGAGCAGGCGGCCGGGTTATTGCGTCATCTGTGCGGGGCCATCAACGGTTCCAGTCTCTATCGCAAGATGAGCTTTCTGCTCGATCAGCTCGGCGAGCCGATCTTTCCAGAGTTCGTGCAGCTCCGCGAGGACCCGCTGCGCCCGCGCGGGCTCGCCAGCGCCCCGTTCGATGGCGACGGCGTCGCGACGGCACCCAAGGACATCCTGCGCGACGGCGTGCTGCACACCTATCTGCTCGATCATTACTCGGCCTGTCGGCTCGGCATGACGACGACCGCCAATGCCGGCGGCGTGCGCAACATGACGGTCGGCATGAGCGACCGTGATCGTGCGGCCATGCTGCGCGAACTCGGCACCGGGCTGTTCGTGACGGACCTCATGGGCCAGGGCGTGAACAACGTCACTGGCGACTATTCGCGCGGCGCGACCGGCTTTTGGGTCGAGCATGGCGAGATCCAGTATCCGGTCGAGGAGATCACCATCGCCGGAAACCTGAAGGACATGTTCAAGGGGCTGGTCGCGATCGGCAACGACTGCGACTTTTCCGGCAGCACCGCCACCGGTTCGTGGCTGCTAGACGAGATGACGATCGCCGGCGAATGAACGGGAACTCGACCTCTGTGTCGGCGTCTTCCTCAGCCTCGGCCCGCCGCTGCCCGGCCAGGCCATGCGGTCGCGGCGCGCCCCATTCTCGACCGGGCAACAGGCGCACGCTCAGTGTAGACAGCGAGCCCAGGGTCCTGCGGCGGCCGGCAACCCGAACCGGCGAAGACCAACAGTGCCCCTCCCATGATCGATCCGAGTCAAGCCCTCGAGCAGACCATCGCCGTGATCGAGGCCGCCCCGGAATCGGCCGCCGCGCTCACGCTCTATGCGTTGGTGAATACGCTGGAGTACGACCGCGCCGGCCGTCTCTTCAAGCTCAGCAAGCTTGGCGATCTGGGGCCGGAGCAACGCCAGATCGCCTATGCGCTGATGGAGCGCTCGGTGGTCGAGGGCATCGGCGATCCGGCCTGGGTCGATGCCAAGGCGCGCCTCGACCGCGCCATTCGTGGGGTTTGAATGGCCTCAATGCCGGCGCGGCGTGATCTGCACCGGATGCTGCTTGATATAGGCCTCGTCGAAATCCAGTTCGATTGCGAAACCGCCCGCCTCCTCGCGCAGCTTGACCTGTTTGAGTTCCGGTAACCGCACCGCGAGCCAAGTCGTCATCGCCGCGACCTGGGGCTCGTCGTTGGCCAGAATCGCGTTGGCCAGGTTCGCGGCGACGAACTGCGCCTTCTGCGCCAACGCGGGCGTCAGCATCCGCTCGCCATCGATATCGATGCCTTGCGTCTCCATCTTGCGATCCATCTTGTCGAGATAGGCAGCTTGATAGTCGGACAACGCCTTGCTGCGGTCGTACTCGATCTGAGCGACTCCGTTCAGTAGCACGGCCATCATCGTACTCATCGTCATTGGTCAGGGATTCCTCTGTGCGATCTGTCATCTACAACCGATGATGGGCGCTGTTAGGCTTGTACATTAATTGTCGCATACCCACTACGACAACTCTACGCAGCGATCAAACATGAGGCCATTCATGGCGAACAAACCTTCGACAACCGGGCTCGCGGTTCCCAGCAAACGGCTGAGCCGTCTCTGGCACATGGGCCGTGCGACCACGGACTTCGCCAGCGGCATCGGCCTGCGCGGCATGCTCGACCTGGCCCGCAGCCGTGAGGGCGACGCGCAGCGCATCCGCCTGAGTCCGGCCGCCACCGAACGCCTGACCAACCGCCTCGCGCGCATGCGCGGCGCGGTGATGAAGATGGGACAGCTGATGTCGATGGATGGCTCGGATATCTTCACGCCCGAGGCCGCCGAGATCATGGCGACCCTGCGCGATCGCGCCGAGCCGATGCCGCTGAGCCAGCTCAACCGCGTGCTCACGGCCGAATGGGGCAAGGACTGGAACAAGCGATTCAAGCGCTTCGAGTTCAAACCCATCGCCGCCGCCTCGATCGGCCAGGTGCATCGCGCCGAGACCCGCGACGGCCGGCGTCTGGCGCTCAAGGTCCAGTTCCCCGGCGTGCGCGAGTCGATCGACAGCGACATCGCCAATCTCGCCTTTTTGAGCCGCAACTTCGGCATGATGCCGGAAGGCTTCGACCCGATGCCGATGCTCGAAGAAGCGCGCCGGCAGCTGCATGAGGAGGCCGACTACGAGGCCGAGGCGGCGTCCCTGCGGGCCTATCGCGCGCTGATCGGCGACGATCCGGACTTTCTGGTGCCGGCGGTGCATGCGGATCTCTCGACCGCGCGCATCCTGGCGATGGATTTCGCCGAGGGCATCTCGATCGACCAGCTCAGCGCCAGCGACTTCAGCCGCGCCGAGCGCAACCGCGTCGCCACGTTGATGGCGCGGTTGATGATCCGCGAGTTGTTCGAGTTCGCGCTGGTGCAGACCGATCCGAATTTCGGCAACTTCCTCTACGCGGCCGACTCGCGCCGCATCGTGTTGCTCGACTTCGGCGCCACGCGGGCGGTGCCGCCGGCGCTGATCGACGGCTATCGGCAGCTCGCCCGCGCCACGCTCGCCGACGACCGGGCCGGGATGCGGCAAGGCGCGAACGCGCTCGGCTACATCGGCAGCGAGGTGCCGACCGAGCAGGCTGAGCGCCTGCTCGACCTGATCCGCCTCTCCGGCGAGACCATCAGCAGCGACGGCCCCTATGATTTCGCCGACTCGACCCTGTTCGAGCGCGTCTTCGCGCGTGGCCGCGACATGTTCAACGACAAGATGTTCAGCCACATGCCGGAACCGGCGACCATGTTCCTGCAGCGCAAGTTCGCCGGCATCTTCATGCTCTGCCGGCGCCTGCGCGCGCAGGTCGATCTGCGCGCGATGCTGGAGCCCTATCTGGTCGATTCGAACCCCACCGGAAGGCTCAGCGAGCGATGCCGCGCAACCGACCTGGGTCGTTCGGGAACAGCGGACGACGCCAACTCGGCGACAGCCAGCTGACGGCTCGGGCTGGTTCTGCTTCCCGACGA
>NZ_JBKHDN010000242.1:0-3662 GCF_046541315.1 Halochromatium sp.
GCCCGAGCGCGAACAACAGGATGCCGGCACCGCCGTAGAGGAACTGGACGCTCATCGACGCGGCTCCGCGAGGGACGAGGCGTGCGTGTGCGCGGGCGTTCGTATCGGCGCCGGCCGACCGCCCACATAGGCGGCGGCCAGGGTCGCGCCGATGGCGAGGGTCGCTGCCGTCTCGATCAGCAGGATCAACCACTTCGCCAGCCCAGCCGGATAGGTCAGGAACCCATGGCCAGTGACCGCGAGCACCAGGCCAACGAGTGTGAAGACGCCGGCGCCGAGCACCACCAGCCAACGCTGCCAGGCCTCGCCCGGCAGCCCCGCGCCGGGCCTGCCGGCGAGACGCATGACCACGCCGGCGGCGCCGAGCAGGGCGCCGGCCTGAAAGGCGCCGCCAGGGGCATGACCGCCGGCCCAAAGCAGATAACCGCCGGTAAGGATGGTGAGCGGCACCACCACGCCGGCCATCGCCGTGAGGGCGGGACCGGCGGACTGGAAGCCCGGCCGGGGCGGGCCGAGCGACCAGATGCCGAGGAGCGCGGCCAGCAGCACGCCGAGTTCGAGCAGGGTGTCATAGGCACGGTAATTCAGCAGCACCGCCGTGACCGGGTTGCTGACGCCGCTCTCCGGCAGGTGCTCGAGGGCCAGCGCGCCGAGGCCTTGAGTGGGCGCCAGCGCCAGGGTGGCATGGAAGATCCACAGCAGGAGCAGCGCGAGCAGCGCGACCAGGATGCCGATCAGCAATGAGAGATCGCGATTCATGGGGCCTCTCGATCCGCGTCGGTTGGGCGCCGCGCGGCGCTACGCGCCGCCGCCAGCATCAAGGCGCCGCCGATGCCGGCCCCGATCGCTGCCTCGGCGAGGGCCACATCGGGCGCGCCCAGGCGCGCCCAGACCAGCGACAACCAGAGGCCGAAGGCGATGAAGAGCATCACTGCACGGCGCGGTTCGGGACTGAGGATTGCGGCCGCCGCCAGCGCCAGCAGGGTGAACAAGAGCACGGCGTCAAAGGCGAGCAAGAGTGGATGCATGGGTCATCTCCGGCTGAACCAGGGCTCGGGATCGAGGGCTCAGTACAGGTCTTCATCTTCGCCATCGCAGCGCAGGGCGCGCTTAGCGATGAGATGGGCGCCGGTTGCCCCGGCCATCAGCACCAACAGCCAAAGCAGGAGCAGTTTGAGGCCATAGAACAGGTTTGGCGCGTGCGGCAGCAGGGCGAGCAGAATCAGCCCGAGGCCCAGGTTGTCGGCCTTGGTCAGGGCGTGCAGCCGGGTGAAGATATCGGGCAGGCGCAGCACGCCGACCGTGCCGGCGATAAAGAAGAAGGCGCCGGCCACGCCGAGCAGCACGGAGAGGCTATCGATGATCGGCGCGAGCGTGGTCTCGTCCATCGTGCGCTGCCCTCAGCACTGGTTGCGGCCGATACGACGCCGCGTGAACGCGGCCACCGAGACCGCGGCCAAGAGGGCGAAAATGAGCCCGACATCGATCAGCGCAGGGATGCCGAGCGCGGGCGCGAGCAGGACCAGGACGCCGATGCCCGAGGTGCCCAGCAACTGCGCGGCCATCATCCGGTCGGCCGGCGTCGGACCGACGATGATGCGGATCATGCCCGCCGCCATGGTGACGAGGAGCACCAAGGCCAGCGCGAGAAAGAACTCCGGCATGCTCATTGATACGGCTCCTGCGAAGGTTCAGGGAAGATCCGGCTGATGCGACGTTCCAGGCGTTGCAGCGCGGGCTCGAGATCCGAACTCGCGCCGAGCGCATGCACCTCGATGATATCATCGCGCAGATCGGCGCTCAGCGTGCCCGGCAGCAGGCTGATGCTATCGAGCAAGACCACGCGCGCCAGCGGATTGCGCAGGCTGAGCCGATATTGCTGAAACCCTGGCTCGATCCTAAGCCGGGGACGCATGACGCGCGCGGCCACATCCACCCCGCCACGCACCGATTCGAGCGCGAAGAAGGGCAAGAACCGCAGCAGACCCCAGATGCTCGGCCGGGCCTCTCCCGGCCGCTGCGGCTTCGCCGACAGCCTGAGCGAGGCCCAGGAGGCGAACAGCACCGTCGGCAGTCCGATGATCCAGCCAAGCGGATCGGCACCGGCCAGCACCAGCCACAGCGCGGCGTACGACAAGACATGGCCAAGCACCCGGAGGGGTTGGCGAATGGGGAGACTTGCGCTCATCTCGATCTTAACCCCTTGCTCGGTGGTATCCTAGTACCCGCTTGATCTGTGGTTGTCATCCGTTGTCTGTCTCGATGTGATCGCCGCAGCCTCGAGATACGCCGCAACCGGCGACAGATAGTCATGCGCGCGGTTGTTTTCAATGTTGTCCGGTTTCAATGTTGTCTGGCCAACCGCATTCGTGCGCGCCACCGCTGGTTGCCCCTTGAACGTCGAGTGCGCGCATCGAACCAGGGCGCCTGGGCCGTCCGCCATAATCAGCAAACCATCCTTTTCCCTTCAGCTCAAGCAGAGGTGATGCATATGAGCACACAAAAACCATCCGAGAAGCCCGACTCAGGCGCGTCCAAGGCCGGCGCCGGCAAGAAACAGGGGCGTGGCGCGCTTCGAACCCTGCTCGGCATCGTCGTCGTCATCGTCGTCGTCATCAGCGGGCTCGGAATGTACTGGTCGATCCAGCCGAAGCCTTTCGACGTGGTTGAGAACGTCAGGAAGCGCGCGGGTGACGATGCCATCACCGGCAGCGGCCGCGAAGCCCTTGCCACCGTCTCGGGCGACGTCTATGTGTCGACCGCGATCAGGGTGGCCGAGACCCTGCTGAAAAAGCCAGGCGGTTTCACCAAGAACGATATGCTGCCCCCCGGTGTCTTGATCGACAACATGCCGAATTGGGAGTACGGCGTGCTGACCGAGTTGCGCGACACGGTGCGTTCGTTGCGCAATGAATTCAGCCGCTCGCAGAGCCAGTCGATCGAGAGCGACGCCCTCAAGCGAGCGGATTCGGACTTCGCCTTCAGCTCCGATGCCTGGTTCCTGCCCTCCGCCGAGGAGATGTACAAGGATGGCGTCAAGCAGTTGGAGGACTATCTCGCGGCCCTGATGAACAAAGAGAGTAACGCGGGGTTCTTCGCGCGTGCCGATAACCTGCGCTCGCATCTCGAGGTGGTCGGGAAACGGCTCGGCAGCTATGGCCAACAGCTGGCGGCGAGCGTCGCCGATCCGGCGCTGGCCTCAACCCTTGAGGATAAGAGTTCGGATGAGATCGAGCAGATGTCCGAGGGCGTGTCGGCGCCGGTCGTGCTCGAGCGCACGCCCTGGACCAAGATCGACGATGTCTTCTATCAGGCGCGCGGCTACAGCTGGGCCTTGCTGCACTCGATGCAGGCGATCCAAATCGAGTTCCGCCAGGTCTTGGAAGACAAGAACGCGGTGGTCTCGATGCAACAGATCATCCGCGAACTCGAGAACGCGGTGGTGCCCAAGTACAGCCCGATGGTGCTGAACGGTCACGGCTTCGGCGTGCTTGCTAACCACTCGCTCATCCTGGCGTCGTATATGGGACGGGCCAACGCCGCGATCATCGACTTGGGGTCTCTGCTGGAGCGCGGGTGATCGATGGCACGCACGCCCACCCCGGAGGCTTGGGTGGGATCAGGCGATTGACGGAAATCGCCTAAAGGAAACAGGGGGCCTT
>NZ_JBKHDN010000243.1:0-3569 GCF_046541315.1 Halochromatium sp.
CTTCTGGTTGATGATGGCGTCGATGGCGACCGCGGTCTTACCGGTCTGACGGTCGCCGATGATCAGCTCGCGCTGGCCACGGCCGACCGGCACCATGGCGTCGATGGCCTTGAGGCCGGTCTGCATCGGCTGGTCGACCGACTGGCGGGCGATGACGCCGGGCGCGATCTTCTCGATCGAGGATTGCGCGGCCGCCTCGACCGGGCCCTTGCCGTCGAGCGGCGTGCCGAGCGGATCGACCACGCGGCCGAGCAGCCCTTCGCCCACCGGCACCTCGAGCACGCGGCCGGTGCAGCGTGCCCAGTCGCCTTCGGAGAGGTGGGTGTAGTCGCCCAGGATCACGGCACCGACCGAGTCTCGCTCCAAGTTCAGCGCCAGCCCGAAGGTGTTGTTCGGAAACTCCAGCATCTCGTAGTACTGGGCGTCGGAGAGCCCGTAGATGCGGACGATACCGTCGGTCAAGCTGACGATCGTGCCCTCGGCTCGCGCCTCGGTCTTGATGTCGAACTGCTCGATCTTCTGTTTGATGAGATCACTGATCTCGGAGGGATTGAGTTGCATGGCGGTGTCCCGTTCAGAATTGCAATTCGTTAGCCAGCTGCCGCAGCCTGCCGCGCACCGAGGCGTCGATCACGACGTCATCGGCACGCACCTCGAGACCGCCGATCAAGGTGGGGTCGTCTTCGACCGTCAGCTCCACGTCGGCGCCGAAATGGCGCTTCAGCGTCGACTGAAGGCTCTCCTGCTCGGCGGCCGAGAGGGCATAGGCGCTGCGGATCTGGATGTGGCGCACGCCCTGGGCCGCCGTCTTGCGGGCCTCGAACAGACGCGCCAGATCAGGCAGGACGCCGAGACGTTCGTTCTCGGCGAGCAGACGCACCAGGTTCTGGACCTCGACGCTCAACCCCTCGCCGGCGACCCCAAAGATCAGGTCGAGCAGCGTGCTATCGCTGAGATTTGGATTTCCGATCTGCGACGCGACCCCGGGGTCGGCAACGATGGCGGCGAGCTTGCTCAGCGCCTCCGACCAAGCGTCCAGCGTGTTACCGGCCTGGGCCACCTCGAAGGCGGCCTCGGCATAGGGGCGCGCGATGGTTGTGCTGTCTCCGGCCATCGGCGTGTCCTAAAGCTGTTTCGCGAAGGAGTCGATCAACGCCTTGTGCGCGCTGGCATCGACCTCTTTTTCAAGGACCTTCTCGGCGGCGGCCACGGCGAGCGACGCCATGCGCTCGCGCAATTCCTCGCGCGCCCGATTGGTTTCCTGTTCGATCTCGGCATGCGCGGCCGTCTTGATGCGCTCGGCCTCGCCTTGGGCATCGCGCTTGGCCTCGTCCATGACCTCGTTGTAGCGCTTTTGCGCCTGCGCAACGATATCGGCCGCCTTGGCCTTGGCCGCCTTCAACTCTTCGAGCGCCTTCTGGCGTCCGATCTCTTGCTCTTGGTGGCCGCGCTCAGCGGCTGCCAGGCCTTCGGCGATCTTGGTCGCCCGTTCGTCCAGCGCCTTCATGATCGGCGGCCAGACGTATTTCATACAAAACGCCACGAAGACCGCGAAGGCGATCATCTGGGTGATGAGGGTCAGATTGATGTTCATCCTAGTGCCTCGTTGGGGGACGCGCGGTGAGCGGTGCTGTCCGGCCGGGACGAGACGAGATCAGAGGGCGAACATCGCGTACAGACCCATCGCGATGGCGATGACTGGCAGCGCGTCGGTCAGACCCATGACGATGAAGAACTGGGTGCGCAGCATCGGAATCAGCTCGGGCTGACGCGCGGCGCCTTCGAGGAAACGACCGCCGAGCACGCCGATGCCGACACCGGCGCCGATGGCGCCCAGACCCAGCATCAGACCGGCCGCGACGATGATAAGAGCTTCTGCGATTTCCATTTGAATTTCCCCCTCGGGAAGACGGTTGTGTGAAAAGGAAAAGATCAGTGATCGGTCTGATGCGCCATGTCGAGATAGACGATGGTCAGCACCATGAAGATGAACGCCTGCAGGGTGATGATCAGGATGTGGAAGATCGCCCAGGCCAACTGCAAGGCACCGCCCCCGAGGTTGAGCACCAGCGTGTGGCCATACATCAGCGCGATCAGGATGAAGATCATCTCGCCCGCGTACATGTTGCCGAACAGTCGCAGCGAGAGCGAGAGCGGCTTCGACAGCAGGCTGATGCCCTCGAGGATCAGATTGGCCGGCATGCCGAACTTACCGAACGGATGCAGTGTCAGCTCGCCGACGAAGCCGCCCACGCCCTTGATCTTGATGCTGTAGTAGAGCACCAGGAAGAACACCGCCAGCGCCATGCCAAAGGTGATGTTCGGATCGGTGGTCGGCACCACGCGCATGTAGACATGATGCGGATCGGCGCCAAAGAGCCCCATGAATTGGCCGAACGCCCAGGGAATGAGATCCACCGGCACCAGGTCCATCAGGTTCATCAAAAAGACCCAGGCGAAGATGGTCAGCGCGAGCGGAGCGACCATGTCGTTCTTGGCGCTGAACGAACCGCGCACGTTCTCGTTGACGAAATCGATGATCCACTCGATGAAATTCTGCGTCTTACCGGGCACGCCGGCGGTGACCCGATCCGCCACCTTGCGAAAGCCGATGAGAAAGAGCACGCCAAGGCCGATCGACCAGAGCAAGCTGTCGACGTGCAGGGCCCAAAAGCCCATGGCGGCGGCTTCCTCGGCATCGTGGGCGAACACCAGGCCTTGCTCCGGCAGCCAACCCAGGGTCAGGTTGGTCAAATGGTGTTGGATGTAGTCGCTGGCGGTGAGCTCTGCAGTGGCCATCGATGAGGTCTCTTCTTAGCTGTTCGAGCGTGCATCCGGGCGCTGGGCGACAATCGCTGGCAACACCTGAACCGCCAGATAGGCTGCGAACAGCGCCAGGGGATTCAGATCGTCCAGTGTCGCGAATGCCAGGCCGAAAACGGCTAGGGCTATTGCAATCTTCGCAAGCTCGGCACCGTAGATACGGGCGAGCAATTGACCGGGCTCGCGCGCCTGATAGCGCTGAAAGACGCGGTATGCGAAGTACCAATTCGCGAGAAGGCAGGCGGCGGCACCCAGCGCCGCCGCGACCATCGCATTTGTTCCAAACGGGATCGCTGCGGCAACGGCCGTTGCCGCGACTAGCGCTTGCCAGACGAGCAGCCGTTTGAGCTGCACGCGATCTGGAAGACTCGGATTGTCCGTTTTGGTTGAAATTCGGCCGCCCTCCTAAAGCTCACGGAGTATAAGTTCCGTTGAATATACTGGTCAACGTCGATAGATCGCCGGATCGCCGGATCCGGGCCGAAACCGCCCGCCCCAGCGCCCCCGCGCGGCCCGGCGCGCCAGAGAAAATCGCTTACGAATCAAACCCTCAGCGACAGCCTTGGGGCGCGCGCCCAGACCCGACTTGGATCTATCGATAGACATCATCGAGATTGCCTATACTCGGCGCAGTGAGCGGAGGCGGGCGAGGCCTGCTCGGCGTTCTCCAACGAGGCGCCGCTACTGGATATGCGCCAGGATGCCGTCCAGCTCATCGAGGCTGTTGTAATTGATCACCAACCGCC
>NZ_JBKHDN010000244.1:0-3565 GCF_046541315.1 Halochromatium sp.
TAGGTCATGGCCGCGAGCAGGAACAGGAACAGCTCGGCAAACTCCATGATGTTGTAGTGCACCGCGTCGGCCACGAAGTGCGGGTCGCCGTGATGCTCGGTGTAGTAGTAGGCGATCAGGATCCAGATCAAGCCGGCCGCCAGCACCACCGGTTTCGACTTGCGCAGGTGCGTGAACTCTTCCGCCATCACCAGCACATAGGCGATGGCGAAGATCAGCAGGGCCGTGGAGCCGACCCAGTGGCCGGTCAGGTCGAGCGGGTGCGCAATCTCGGCAGCGAGCGCCAGCGGCGACAGCAAAAGAAGGATCAGGCCGAGCGCGACCTTGACGGCGGAATGATGCATGAAGACCCCTTGACGGCTGAGTCGTGTCAATCGTTCCCCTGAACGCATTGGGTTTGAGACCGGGTTCCTTGACCTGATCCGCTCAACGCAGCAACAGCGTCGGCACCTTCGCCGAGCGCAGCAGATCGCTGGTCTTGCTGCCGAAGAACAGGCTGCGCAGCGGCGAATGGCCATAGGCCCCCATCAGCAGCATGTCGATGGATTGCGCGTGCACGTACTCGGCGATGACCCGCTCGGTATCGCCAGGGATGAAGTCTGCCGCCACCTCGAAGTCGGCCTCCTCAAGCGTGGAGCGCGCCCAGTCGAGCTGCTTCTGGCTGGCGCGGCGCGCCTTGCCGCTCATCAGCACATGCACCGGCAGGCCGCGAAACAGCGGGCTCGCCGCCACCATCTCGACGCCGCGCCGCGTCATGGCGCCGCCGTCGAAGGCGATCAGCACCCGTTTGGGCTCGCTGAAGCGATCGGTGACGGCCAGGATCGGCTTGCTCAGCGAGCGCACCATGCGCTCGACATTGCGCCCGAGGTCGCGTTGGGTGGTCTCGGCCGATTCGCCCCGGCGCCCGAGCACGAACAGCCGCACCTGGTCCTGCGCGCCCACGAGCGTCTCTTCCAGATCGCCGTAGCGTTGACGCACATCGGGCGCGGCGACACCGAGCCCGATCGCGCGCTCGCGCAGGCTATTGAGCAGCTCGCGGCCGCGCTCGCGGTTCTCCTTGCTGCGCGCTTCATCGCGCTCGGCCAATTCGCTGAGCAGGTTCTGTTGGGCATTGACACCGATGGCACCGCTGTGGTCCTTGCCGATCGCGAACTCCTTCTCGCGGTCGAGGATGTGCAGCAGCTCCAGCGGCGCATCCATCTGCCGCGCCGCCCAGGCGGCGGCATCGGTGACGAAGTCGGCGAAGTGCGACTGATCGACACAGGCCAAGACCTTGGCCGGTATCTGCATGGGGTCTTCGGGTTGCATCGGCCTCGGATCCTGTTGTGGGCGCGCAGGTTGATTCGGGTGAGTTGGAGCTGACGGCGCTGACGGGCATCGATCAGTGGCCCATCAGGCTTTCGACCGCTTCCGGCTTGTCGTGGACGGCAAAGCGATCAACGATGGTGCGGCTGGCCTGATTGAGGCCGACGACCACGACTTCGGTGCCCTCGCGGCGGAACTTGAGCACCACTTTATCGAGCGCGGTGACCGCCGTGATGTCCCAGAAGTGCGCGCGGCTGACATCGATGCAGACCTTCTCGATGACCTCTTTGTAGTCGAAGGCGGCGATGAAGCGATCGGCGGAGGAGAAGAACACCTGACCGACGACGTGATAGACGCGCTCGCGACCTTCGCGGGTCGGCGTGGAGCCGACATAGAGCACGCGCCCGACCTTGTGCGCGAAGAAGAAGCCCGACAGCAGCACGCCGACCAGCACGCCTTGGGCCAGGTCATGGGTGAACACGGTGACCGCCACGGTGGCGATCATGACGATGTTGGCATCCAGCGGATGCTCGCGCAGGTTCTTGAACGAGGCCCAGTGGAAGGTGCCGATCGAGACCATGATCATCACCGCCACCAGCGCCGCCATCGGGATCTGCGCGACCCAGTCGTTGGCGAACACCACCAGGATCAACAGCACGATGCCGGCGGTGAGGGTCGACAGCCGCCCACGGCCGCCGGATTTGATGTTGATCACGGTCTGGCCGATCATCGCGCAGCCGGCCATGCCGCCGAAGAAGCCGGTGACCACGTTGGCGGTGCCCTGACCGACGCATTCGCGGTTCTTGTTGCTCTTGGAGTCGGTCAGGTCATCGACGATGGTCGCGGTCATCAGTGATTCGAGCAGGCCGACCACCGCCAGCGTTGCCGAGACCGGCAGGATGATCTGTAGGGTCTCGAGATTGAGCGGGATGTCGGGGATCAGGAACACCGGCAGGGTGTCCGGCATCTGGCCCATGTCGCCGACGGTGCGGATGTCGAGCCCCATGTAGATCGCTGCCGCAGTCAACGCGACGATGGCCACCAGCGGTGAGGGGATGGCCTTGGTGATGTGCGGGAACAGATAGATGATGCCGAGCGCGGCGGCGAGGACCCCATAGACCTCCCAGCTGAGCTGGGCGCCGGTGATCTCCGGCAACTGCGCCATGAAGATCAGGATGGCCAGGGCGTTGACGAAGCCGGTGATGACCGAGCGCGAGACGAAGCGCATCAGGTTGCCAAGCCGCAGCCAGCCAGCCAGCACCTGCAGCACGCCGGTCAGCACGGTGGCGGCGAGCAGGTACTGCAGGCCGTGATCGGCGACCAGATCCACCATCAGCACCGCCATGGCCGCGGTCGCCGCCGAGATCATGCCCGGCCGACCACCGACGAAGGCGGTGACCACGGCGATGCAGAACGAGGCATAGAGCCCGACCTTGGGGTCGACGCCGGCGATGATCGAGAAGGCGATCGCCTCCGGGATCAGCGCCAGCGCCACGACCAGGCCGGCAAGGAGATCATTGGGGATATTGGAAAGCCAGTCCTTGCGGAGTGATTTCATGCGGGATCGTTTCCAGGGCTGACGCGGACCTCGGGGTCAGCGGTGGGCAATCGACGCGCCGCCGACCGCATCGGGCAGCGTCTCGATGGTCAGGAAAGACTCCGGTTCCGGGCTGTGGGCCGTCGCGCTGGACATGGGCGTTGAGGGATGGCGGCAAGAAACCCGTTGTGCCGGTCGTTCAACCCTTCACGGGGATCGAGAAGGTCCAGAAGTTGACGATGAAGTGGACGAGGATGCTGGCCACATAGCCCAGCGCAATGTATTTGGTCCAGCGCATGTGCTCGAAGAAGGTATAGACCCCCTTCGCCTGCCCCATCAGTGCTACGCCAGCCGCCGAGCCGATCGACAGCAGGCTGCCGCCGACGCCGGCGGTCAGGGTCACCAGCAGCCAGTGCCCCTGCGACATGTCTGGGTTCATCGTCAGCACCGCGAACATCACCGGGATGTTGTCGACGATGGCCGAGAGGACGCCGACCATGCTATTGGCGAAGGTCGGGCCGACGTCGATGTAGGCAAACGCCGATACCAGCTCCAGGTAGCCGATGAAGCCGAGGCCGCCGACACAGAGGACGACGCCATAGAAGAACAGCAGCGTATCCCATTCCGCCCGGGCGATCTTGTTGAAGATATCGAATGGCATGGTGTCTTCCAGCGAACCGGCCTTCACCGTCGACAGCTCGCCGGTCATGTAGAGGTAATAGC
>NZ_JBKHDN010000245.1:0-3533 GCF_046541315.1 Halochromatium sp.
TCCTGCTCTGGTGACGCAAGATCCGGGGACTCGAACTCCGAAGACGCAAGATCCGGGGACTCAAGCGTTGGCGACTCAAGCTCCGGGGGCTCGTAGCGCGCCCAAACATCGCCGGTTTCTGTCTCTTCACGAAAACTCAGCCCCAACGCCTCTGGCGTGGGAACAGACTGCCCGAGATCGTCATCTGTGCATGGTTCCATGAGCCTTTCCTGTTGCCGCTGCCGTCTTGTTGGTGCTGGCCGTGATGCCCTTCGGCGTAGAGGCACTCCGCGCGAGTCCGACTCAGGGCGACCTAGGAAGCGAGCGTAGACAGGGCCGCGGGGTCGGTCAAGACTCAAGCCGATGGGTTGGCCGATGGGTTGATGGGCTCCGCCGCGAGCGGGTCCGCCCGCGCCTTCCCACCGCTGTCATCCATCATGGCCATGGTGGCGGGATTCATGCAATCCTGTGACGATGTCAGCCCCATCGACCTTCCCTCATCGCGGGCGCGAGCGCCGTGGCGTGCGCGCACTGCCCCCGCCGCCCATGCGGCTGCTCGCCATGCTGCTGCTGGCCCTCGCGAGTACATTGACGTCCTGTCCCCAACCGAGGGCCGCTACGGCCTCCGCCCAAGCGATCCGCGCGCAAGACGCGGGCGCCCAAGCATCCCCGTCTTGCGACGCCTTCGACGACGCGAGCGCATCCTGCGCGCCGCAGCCCTCGGTGGTCAGCACCAACCTCTGCGCCGATCTGCTGTTGCTGCGACTCGGCGATCCGGGTCAAATCCGGTCGGTCTCGCGGCAGGCGCACGACTCGGCGCAGTCGCCGGTGGCCGAGCGCGCGGCGCGTTACCCGGCCAATCGCGGCGCGGTCGAGGAACTGCTCTATTACCAGCCCGAGATCGCCTTGACCTATCTCGGCTGGTCCGGGCGCCCGCATGCCGAGCTGTTGGCCGAGCAAGGGATTCGCGTGGTGCCCCTCCCCTATCCGCGCGCCCTCGAGGACGCCTTGGCGATGACCCTGGAGATCGCGCGCGCGATCGACCGCGAGGCCGTCGGCGAACAGGTCGTCGCCGAGGCGCGCGCGCGCATCGCCGCCCTATCGGCGCGCGCGGTGGTCGCCGAGCGGCCGCCGCGCGCGCTCTATCTGCGCCCCAATGGCGGCACCGCCGGCAGCGAGACCTATGTCGACGCGCTGCTCGGACTGCTCGGTCTGCGCAATCTGGCCGCCGAGCAAGGGATTCGCGGCTGGGGCCGCTTGCCGTTGGAGCGACTGCTCGCCGATCCGCCCGATCTCTTCCTGCTGGGCTATTTCGATCAGGCACAGCCGCCATCGAAATCGCGCTATGGTCGCCATCCGTTGTTCGCGGATCTGCTGGAGCAGGTGCCGAGCATCCGCCTGCCGAGTCGCACTGCCTGGGGCTGTGGCGGGCTCGAACTGATCGACGCGGCGGAGTGGATTGCCGCCCGGCTCGATACCCTCGAGGCGCCATTCGAGCCGATCCCCGGATCGACAGCCGAGTCAGCCGGCGCTCCGGCAAACGGTTCGGCCGTCCCGCCGCTCAACCGCTGAATGCGCCCGCACGTACGAGCCCGGGCAAGCCGCCGTCCCTCCATGCAAACGAACCAAGCTCAAACAGCGAACGGCCCGCCAACCCGGCTTCGCGCTCGGCATGCCCGGTCATCCTTGCCGTTGAACTTGGTCCTGATGCTCCTGCTGCTCGGCCTCAGCCTGCTGTCATTGCGTCTTGGCGCCGCGCCGCTGTCGCTGCACGAGGTCATCGCCGGGCTGTTCGGGAGCGGTCCCGAGCCGCATCGATTGATCGTGCAGCAGATTCGCCTGCCCCGCGTCTTGCTCGCCTGGCTGCTCGGCCTGGCGCTGGGGATGTCCGGTGCCGCGCTGCAAGGGCTACTGCGCAATCCGTTGGCCGAGCCGGGACTGCTCGGAATCTCCGCGAGCGCGGGTCTGGGCGCGGTCCTGAGCCTCTACTTTGGCCTCGGCGCGCTCCACGTCTGGACGTTGCCGGCGGCGGCGATGCTGTGCGCCTTGCTCGCCACCCTCTTCCTGTATGCGCTAGCGCGCGCGGGCGCCTCCAACCTGACCCTGATCCTCGCCGGGGTGGCGATCTCGGCGCTGGCCTCGGCGCTGACCTCGCTGGCGCTGAACCTGGCGCCGAATCCCGCCGACGTGCAGGACATCGTGCTCTGGCTGCTCGGCTCGATCAGCGATCGCAGCTTTGCCGATGTGCGCCTGGTGCTGCCGTTCGTGCTGCTCGGCGGGTTGCTGCTGCTCGCCGCCGCGCCGGCGCTGGAGGTGTTGGCCTTGGGCGAGGCCGAGGCGAGCAGCTTGGGCGTGAACCTGCCACGATTGCGGATCCTGGTCATCCTCGGCACCGCGCTGAGCGTCGGCGCCTGCGTCGCGGTCACTGGCGCCATCGGTTTCGTCGGGCTGGTGGTGCCGCACATGCTGCGCCGCTTCGTCCACTACCGACCGGGCCGGCTGCTGCTGCCGAGCGCGCTCGGCGGCGCGATCCTGGTGCTCGCCGCCGATCTCGGCCTGCGCCTGATCGACACCCCGAAGGAATTGCAGCTTGGCGTGGTCACCGCGCTGGTCGGCGCGCCCTTCTTCCTGGCGCTGGTATTGCGCTCGCGTCGGGACATGCTATGAGCCTGGTGCAGATCGAGGCCTTATCGGTGCGCCGCGGCGGCCAGTGGCTGCTCAAGGACATCGATCTCGAGATCGAGCGCGGCGAGCTGTTCGGCCTGATCGGCCCGAACGGGGCCGGCAAGAGCACGCTGCTCAAGGCGATGATGCAATTGCTGCCGTACAGCGGCCGCCTGTGCCTCAAGGGCCAGCCGCTGGCGCGGATGCCGGCGCGCGCGCGCGCCCAACGGCTCGCCTATTTGAGCCAGGATGATCGCCTCCAGTGGCCGATCAGCGTGCGCGATCTGGTCGCGCTCGGGCGCCATCCCTACCGGGGCAGCTGGTGGCGCGGGGCGCTGCATCTCGGCGCGGGCGCCGACGCCGAGGCCGACCGGCGCGCCATCGAGCAGGCGTTGCAGGCCACCGACATCGAATCGCTGGGCGCGCGCCGGACCGATGAGCTTTCCGGCGGCGAGCGCGCCCGCGCCCGTCTCGCGCGCGTGCTTGCGGTGGAGGCCGAGGTGCTGCTCGCCGATGAGCCGGTCGCCGCGCTTGATCCGATGCACCAGCTGCGCGTCATGGAACTCCTGCGCGCCCGCTGTCAGGCCGGGCAGACGGTGGTTGCGGTCCTGCATGATCTCACCCTCGCCAGTCGCTTCTGCGATCGTCTGCTGCTGCTCGATCAGGGCTCGGCGGTCGCCAGCGGCGCGGTCGAGACCGTGCTCGACCCCGAGCATCTGCGCCGCGTCTACGGCATTCGGGCCATCATCGGCGAGCATGACGACGGCGGCCAGGTGCAGCGCTATATCGTCCCCTGGCGCTATGAATCCTAGCGAGGCGGCCGGCATCTTCCTGCGTGCTCAGGCCTTCCTGGGTACCATTGTCACCGATCCGCCGCAAGCCGGGGCCGG
>NZ_JBKHDN010000246.1:0-3532 GCF_046541315.1 Halochromatium sp.
TCGGGCGCAAGCTGTTCGAGCAAGGCCGCGATCACCGCAAGCCGCTCGGTCGGTCCGATATCGCCGAGCTGGGCGGCGAGTTGGCGGGCTTGGTCGGTGGCGCGCTGGCGTTGCTCGGCGCTGAGGTGCAGCAAGTGACTGATCTCGCCCTGTTGCGGATCGATCCGTTTGAGCAACAGGGCGTTGCCGTCGGTGCCGCGCGCGCCTTCGTTGAGGCGCAGGCGTTGCAGGTCGCGCGCTTGCTCGGCGCGCTCGCGCAGTCTCAGCAGGGCTTGGCGACGGGTTTCCTCGCGCCATTTGGTCGGCGGCGTCTTGGCGATCAGGGTGGCGACGGATTCGAGCCAGGCCTGATCGCTGGCGTGACCGGTATCGGCCAGGCGGCGGATGAAGGCGCCCAGTCCTTGCCGATCGGGGGTGAAGGCGTCGAGTCCGCGATAGCGCTCGGCGAGGGCTTGGCGCAGGGCCGGCAGCTCGGCCGGCGGCGCGTCGAGCAGCGCGCGCCCGAGCTGGTCCTGCCAGTCGGCGATCAGGCTCGGATAGGCTTGCTTGAGTTCGCGCAGGGCGCCGACGAGGCGATCGACGAAGGGCTCGATGGCGGCACTGTCGCCGCTGTTCAGCGCCTTGGGCGGGGTGTCGCAGGCGGCCGGCAGGGCGTCGAACAGCAGCGCGCCAGGGCTGGCGGCCTGAGCGATGGCACGGCGCACGGCGCTGGCGGTGGCGGAGAGGCCGGCGCAGTGCTGGCTGTACTCGGGCAGCGCATTGATGAAGCCGACCAGCGGGCGGACGATGTCGAGCAGGGTGGCATCCGCCGGCACGCGCCCGACCACGCTGTGGATGTAGCGATCGAACAGCTCGCCGCGCAGGCCGCCGAGATCGAAGCGCTCGAGCGCGAACAGCTCGGGCCGGCGGCACAGCAACTCGGCGTGCTCCGGGCTGAGGCGGTCGCAGAAGACGCCTTCTTGGTAGAGGGCGACGTCGCGCTGATGGGCGATCAGATAGGCGACGATCAGCACCGGCAGCACGCCGAGCTTGACGCCGAAGGGCGGGCCGCGCAGTCGCTCGTAGAGTTCGGGTAGCGGCACCTGCCGTTCGCCGCCTTGGCCCAGGGTCTCGGTGATGGCGTCCCACAGCGGGCGCAGCCGGCAGGGGTCGCGCTGGGGATCGGGCGGATGGATGCCGAGCCGGCCATGCTCCTCGCGATGCAGCCGGGTGGCGGCGAGCAGGTTGAGATACAGGCTCTTCTCGGCCGGGGTCTTGTCGATGCCGAGACTCGGCTGGTCGGCGGCGCTGAGCATGGCGGCGATGAGCCGCTTGCGCCCGAGGTTGGCGCTCGGCGAGGGGGCGTCGCGGTTGAGCAGTTCGTTGTTGAGGCGCGGGGCCTTGGCGTAGTGCCGGGCGGCCCAGTCCGAGAGCAGCCCTTGCAGCTCGCGGCGGTGCGCGATGGGGTGCTCGGCGCCGTCGCGAAACCAGCGCAGTCGCTCGGGCGCGGCGATGAGGCCGCGAATGGCTTGATGCGCTTCCTGCTCGGCATGGCTGAGCCAGGCGCGGTGCTCGCGCGCGGCGACCGGGTCTTGATGCAACGCGGCCTGCTGCTTGGGCAGGTCGCACAGCGCCATCCATTCGTCGATGGCTTCGCGCAGACGCTCGGTGAAGAAGCACAGCGCGAGCACGCCGCTCGGCGCGGCGGCACCTGGGACCGCTTCGCGCTCGCCGGCGAGATAGAACCACAGCGGCAGTTCGCGCGGGCTGGTCGAGGTCGGCGGCCAGCGCTCGGCGGCGGTGAATTGGGGGCTGAAGGCGCGCAGATTGCCGCTGTCGATGGTGATGCGCCGCGCGACCTGAGCGCGCAACGGGGCAAGGTCGTTGAGGGTGTCGGCGAGCGAGCGCCCGGCTTGGGCGGCCAGCGCCTCATCGAGGGCGGCGCGCAGATCGAAGTCGGAGCCGGCCCAAACGCGGTAGTCTTGGCTGAATTGGCGAAAATGGATGCTGGAGCTATCCTGCAGGCGCTCGATCAGCACTGGCAGTTGGCTGCCGAAGAGCGCCTTGAGCAGCGCCGGGCTGGCCTTGAACCCGCGCTGGGCGCCGATGAGATTGAACAGGCCGATGGTCTTCAACAGGGCGACGAGCGCCGGCGCGTCCGGGTCGGCGGGATCATCGGCGGCGACATCGAGCCGTTCGAGCGCGGTGACCACCTCGGCCCAGCGATGATCGGTGACGGCATCGCCCAGCGCGGCACCCTGATTGAGGATGAAATAGTCATAGACATCCCAGGGCCAGATCCAGTCGCCGAGTCGCAGATGGCGCAGCCGCTCTTGCAGGCCGAACGGCTCGTGACTGCCGAGATAGGAAAACAGTGTGCGTTCGTTTTGCGCGATCTTCTGGCACAGGGTCGGCAGCAACAGCAGGCTGATCGGATGCAGCGGATAACAGCGCGCGCACAGCTCGCCGGCGTCGGTGGCGTCGAGCCCATGCGGCAGCGCGCCCTCCTCGGCGAGCAGCTGGACACTGCGCTCGATGCTGGCTTGGGTCCGCGCCGGCAGTTCGACATCGCGGCGGAAGACGGTGGCGAGCACGCGCAGCGCCTGTTCGGCGGGTTCGAGGAAGGCGACGGTCTCGAAGCGACCCTGCACCTTGCGCCATTCGTCGCGCAGTTCGCGTCCGAGACGCGCGCCATAGTGCTCGAAGGCCTGATGCAGCAGCACCAGGATCTGCACCGGGATCGGGTCGGGATCGCGGCTGTGCTCGGCGAGCAGTTGCAGCAGGTGCAGATCGCGCTGCTCGGGATGATGAGCGGCATATTCGAGGAACTTGCCCAGCTCGTCGATCTCGATCAGCAGGCCGCGCCCGCCGGCATGCGCCCAGGCACGCCGTACCCGCAGCAGTAGATGGATGGCGGTATCCATCGGCACCGCCTGCTCGGCCGCGGCGCGCAGCTCGTTGCTCAGGGCCGCGGCCAGTCCGGCCTGCTCGGCGGCGCCGGCGAGCGCCAGCAGGAGCTGGCGTTGCAGGCTATCGGGCAGGCCGTTGATGCCGATGCGCAGGTAGCCGCGACCGCAACCCAGCGCTTGCGCGATCTGTTCTGCCAGCTCTGGATCGGCGGTCTGCAACACGCGCGCGGCGATCCGATGGGCGTCGCTGTCGGGGTCCGACAGCAAGGCACCGGCGAACAGCGCGAACGCTGACTTGCCCACGCCATAGGGTCCGATTGCCGCAAGCGCGCGCGGCATCGGCTCGGCGCTCAGCCCGGCGACCATCTGGCGCAGACATTGGCGCGCGCGCGAGGTCGGCCGATAGGCGGCGATCAGCTCCAGCGTTCCGCCATCGCGCGCGAGGTTGATCGCGCGCGTGTAGACGGATTCGATGTGGATGCTCTCGCTCAGCGGCGGTGTCGCCGTGCCGGTTTCAGCCAAATCGTTCATCGATGGAATCACGGGTCCCCGGTGTAATAGCGTCGCAAGACCGCAAGCGGATCGGGGCGCCGGTCGCGTTCGAGCCAGAACAGTTGATGCAGTCCGGCGGTATCGCGCAGCTC
>NZ_JBKHDN010000247.1:0-3525 GCF_046541315.1 Halochromatium sp.
TGTCCCATGCCTCAACCCCGACCGTCGCGTTCGGCTACCCGGACACTAATGTGGCTGGTGCGTTTCAAGATCCGCGACGCTCGGCCCTTGGCGCGAGCGCGCAGGCGCTTCATCGTCGGACCCTCGCCCACCTGCACCTCGACGACGTGCAATTGGTCGATGTCCGCTCCGGCGTTGTTCTCGGCATTGGCGATCGCCGACTCCAAGAGCTTGCGCAGCATGCGCGCGCCCTTCTTGGTGCTGAACGCCAGATCATTGAGTGCGCGCTCAACGTGCTGGCCGCGAATCTGATCCGCGACCAGCCGCGCCTTCTGCGCCGAGATCCGCGCATACTTCAGTGTCGCTGCTGCTTGCATGCCTTATCCCCTAGCGCTTCTTGGCCTTGCGGTCCGCCGCGTGACCGCGGAAGGTCCGGGTCAGCGCGAATTCGCCGAGCTTATGGCCAATCATGTTCTCATTGATCAACACCGGCACATGCTGGCGACCGTTATAGACGGCGATGGTCAGCCCGACCATCTCCGGCAAAATCATCGAGCGGCGCGACCAGGTCTTGATCGGCCGTTTACTATTCTGGGCCACCGCATCCTCGACCTTCTTGGCCAAGTGATGATCGATAAACGGGCCCTTGCGGATCGAACGTGCCACGTGATCGCTCCTCGCGTTGTCTTACTTGCGCCGACGACGACGTACGATCATGCCGTCCGTACGCTTGTTGTTTCGAGTCTTATGGCCCTTGGTCGGTTGACCCCAGGGGCTCACTGGATGACGACCGCCCGAGGTGCGGCCTTCACCACCGCCATGCGGATGGTCGACCGGATTCATGACCACGCCACGCACCGTCGGACGCACACCGCGCCAGCGCGAGGCCCCGGCCTTGCCGAGCTTGCGCAGGCTGTGCTCGCCATTGCCGACGACACCGATCACGGCGCGACAGTCGGCATGCACCTTGCGCATCTCGCCGGAGCGCAGCCGCAAGGTCGCCGAATCGCCTTCGCGCGCGACCAGCTGCACCGAGGCGCCCGCCGCCCGGGCCAGCTGCGCGCCCTTGCCGGGGCGCATCTCGATGCAATGCACCTCGGTGCCGACGGGGATATTGCGCAGCGGCAAGCAGTTGCCGACCGAGATCGGCGCCGTTTCCGAGGCCACCACGGGCGCGCCTTGGCTCAGGCCCTTGGGCGCGATGATGTAGGCGCGCTCGCCGTCGGCGTACTTGAGCAGGGCGATGTTGGCGCTGCGGTTCGGGTCGTATTCGATCCGCTCCACCACCGCCGGCACCTCTTTCTTGCGGCGCTTGAAATCGATCAACCGATAGCGCTGCTTGTGCCCACCACCGCGATGCCGCACCGAGATACGGCCCTGATTGTTACGACCACCGGTCTTCGACTTCTTCGAGAGCAATGCCTCGTGCGGCTCACCTTTGTGGAGCTCTTTCCCGGTGATCTTGACGACGAACCGCCGGCCAGGCGATGTCGGATTTGTTTTCACGATAGCCATTGTCTGTTATCCGTGTCGTTGATGGGCCTTGACAGGTGCCGCCAGGCGCGCATCACGCGCCCTCGCTAAGCTCGGCCGATCAGGCACCGCCCCCAAAGTCGATATCATTACCAGGCGCGAGACGCACATAGGCCTTGCGCCAGCCGGGTCGCTTGCCAAGCCGGCCACCGAAGCGCTTGACCTTGCCCTTGAGGTTGAGCACCCGTACCGAGTCCACCTTGACCTCGAACAGCAGTTCCACGGCCTGGCCGATCTCGCGCTTGGTCGCGGTTGGCTCGACCCTGAACGCGTATTGCGCGGACTGCTCGGCGGCGCGCGCGCTCTTCTCGGAGACGATCGGTCCGAGCAGCACCTTCAGCAGGCGTTCTTGATTGATGCCGGCATTCATGACAAACGCTCCTCGAGACGACGCAAGGCCGCCTCGGTGACGATCAGATGTTCGGCCGCGACCAGGCTGACGGGATCGACACCGGCGGCCGTATCGACCCAGACGCCGGGCAGATTGCGAGCGCCCAATGCCAGGTTGTCCTCGATCTCATCGACCAGGATCAGCGCGCGTTCGACGCCGAATTCGGCCAACTTCGCGCGGACCTCCTTGGTCTTCGGCGCGCTGACGCTCAGCTCCGAGACCAAGATCAGGCGCTCGGCGCGGATCAGCTCCGACAGGATCGAGCGCACCGCGCCGCGATACATCTTGCGATTCACCTTCTGCTCGTAGCTGCGTGGCCGGGCCGCGAAGGTCACGCCACCGCCGCGCCATAAGGGGCCACGGCTGGTGCCGGCGCGGGCACGGCCAGTGCCCTTCTGCCGATAGGGCTTGGACCCGCCACCGCTGACGGCGGCACGGTTCTTTTGCGCCTTGGTTCCGGAACGTGCGCCGGCCAGATAGGCGGTCACGACCTGATGCACCAGCCCCGGCTTGTAGTCGACACCGAACACCAGGTCAGTGACCTGGACCGATGACGACTCGGCGTTGCGAATAGCCAGCTCCATGATTAACCCTTCCGATTCTTCTGTTTCACCGAGGGCACCACGAACAGGCGCCCCCCGGCTGGACCCGGCACGCCGCCGCGGATCAGCAACAGATTGCGATCGACGTCGACCCGGATCACCTCGAGATTCTGCTGGCAGCGGTTCACATTGCCCATCTGCCCGGCCATCTTCTTACCCTTGACCACGCGCCCTGGGGTCTGGCATTGCCCGATCGAGCCCGGAGCACGGTGCGACAACGAGTTGCCGTGGGTGCTGTCCTGACCGCGAAAATGATGCCGACGGATGGTGCCGGTGAAACCACGGCCCTTGGTGACGCCGCGCACATCGACCTTTTGGCCCACCTCGAACAGCGACACCGTAAGTTCACCGCCCGCGCTCAGATCCTCGCCTTCGCCGGGCTCAAGTCGAAACTCCCGCAGCGTCACGCCGGGCTCGACACCGGCCTTCGCGAAGTGGCCCGCCAAAGGCTGGGTCACGCGCGACTTCCGGCGCCGCCCAGTGGTCACCTGGAGCGCGCGATAACCGTCGCGCTCCTCGGTCTTGGCCTGGGTCACGCGGTTGGGCTGCACCTCGATGACAGTGACCGGAACGGACTGTCCATCGTCACCGAAGATGCGGGTCATACCGGCCTTGCGGCCGATCACACCAATGGCCATCGTCTTAACCTCAGCTCAGTTTGATCTGTACGTCGACGCCGGCAGCCAGGTCGAGCTTCATCAGGGCGTCGACCGTCTTGTCGGTCGGATCGACGATGTCCATCAGCCGCTTGTGGGTGCGGAGCTCATACTGATCGCGCGCGTCCTTGTTGACGTGCGGCGAGATCAGCACGGTGTAGCGCTCGTGGCGCGACGGTAGCGGCACTGGGCCGCGCACCTGCGCGCCGGTGCGCTTCGCCGTGTCGACGATCTCGCGCGCGGACTGATCGATCAGTCGATGATCGAACGCCTTGAGTCGAATGCGTATGCGTTGGCTTGCCATGCCCTTTACTCGATGATCTTCGCGACGACACCGGCGCCGACGGTGCGTCCGCCCTCGCGC
>NZ_JBKHDN010000248.1:0-3517 GCF_046541315.1 Halochromatium sp.
AAGCGTTGCTCGGCGCCCCAGCGTGCGTTGGGCTGGAGCCCATGACGATCGAGCATGCTCGGTGGGTCATTGGCCTCCGGGGTGTCGCGCCAGGCCTGGCGCGGCGAATCGGCCAACGTCAGCCAGATGTCGACATCGAGGCCATTCTGATGGCTGACATGAGACGACGCCATGCGCCCGCCACGCGGTTGCGCCAGGTCGCCCACCATGATCAGCCGGCCGCCGGTGCGCGCGGCAACCTCGGCGCCGAGTTCGCGGACCAACGCGATCGTCCGCGCATGGCCATAGTAACGGTTGCGATGACGGCGGATGTTGACGAAGCCCTCGCCACTCGCCGGCAAGGCCAGGGCGCCGCGCAAACAGCCGTTCGAAGGACCACCGATGGCCTCCGGGCGGCCTTGGGCGACGGTCTCGACCCGCGACCATGGGGTCTCGGCGGCAAACACCGGCTGCAGGGCGAGCAGCATGAGCAGGCCAAGCATCAGCGTCCGCGCGAGCCCCTGACGCGTGCCGGGAAGCGAAAAGGGCTGGGGCCAAGCTCGTGTTGGCGGGTTATTCATCGGCAACTCCCGTCTGGCGGCGCCATAGACTGACACGCAGGAAAGACGAAGAGTATCAGTGTTTCAGGCGCTAAGAGCTTTGACAGAAATCGCCTAAGCTCGGTGTGTTCGGCGCGGCACGCCGGCTGGAGGGACCCTGCGCGCCAGCCTCGATCGCCAGCCTCGATCGGGTCAGGGCCGGCAGGGGCTGGCCCCTGCCGGCCCTGACCGACCCGTTCCCGACCGGATCAGCCCTCCTTGTGCTTATTGCCGATGCGCTTATTGCTGAGGCGCTTGCTGAGCACCATGCCACGCATCGAGAGCAGCACGAAAGTGCTCGCGATGAAGCCAACCACGGCCATGCCGATGGTGATCGAGAGGGTCTTGCTCTCGGCGTCGTCGATGCCGACGGTCTCGCCGATGTAGAGCAGCATGGCGTTATCCGCCGGTACGGCAAGCAGATAGGCGCAGAAGACCAGGAACAGGCTGAAGAAGAACAGCTTGAAATCCATGTGCATGGCGGCCAGCAGCGAGGCCAAGGCGGTCAGATAGATGACGATGCTGGTGTACTGCTGGGCATCGAGCGACTCCCGCAGTCCCTGGGTATTGGCGGCATAGAGCAGCGCGAAGACGGCTCCCCAATGGACGACCTGTTTGATCAGATACCAGGCGCTCAACTGATCGGAGAGATAGGACTGACTCCAACCGGAGATCAACGAGATCAGGGCGATGACCGGGATGAAATACTCCCAGTACTCGACGGTCCCGGCCATATCCTTCTGGCTGAGCCAGAACAGCACGACCGCGCTCGCGAAGAGGACGATCTGTGGGAGCAGCGCGAGATAGAGCGGGGATTGGTAGCGCTTGGTCTTGGGCTTGGTTTTCGCCTTCGTCTTCGTCTTGGATTTTGCGGGGGCTGTACTGGGGACGGCGGTAGCTTCGGACACGACGAGTCCTCCAACTGGACCTGTGGTGAAGAGGACCGACGGTCACAACCGTCGAGGTACAGGACGACCTCGACACAACGACGCGCAAGAACCGACCTCATGATCGCGACGTGGGACCGTCGGAGGTGACAATCTCCCTCTAAGTGTAAACCCATTTTGCCATGTGTGTAGTTGGATTGACACAAAAATTCACGCCAGAGTGTCAATCCAACTAGACAGCACCCGTTGAGCGCGACCTAGAACGGCCAGATCAGCGGCACCAAGGCCACCGTCAGGGCACCGATCAGCAGGGTGAGCGGGATGCCGATGCGCAGGAAATCGACGAAGCGATAGCCACCGACATTGAACACCATCAGGTTGGTCTGATAGCCAATCGGGGTCGCGAAGCTGGCCGAGGCGCCCACCATCAGCGTCACCAGAAAGGGCACCGGACTCACGTCCATCAACCGCGCGCTGTCGAGGGCGACCGGGAATAGCAACACGGCGGCGACATTGTTGGTCGCCAAGGCCGTGAGCACGGCGCTGGCGACGAACAACAAGCCCAGCGCCAGCCAGGGCAGGCCGCCGGCGAGCCCGATCAGCGAACTTGCGAGCAAGGCCGCAGCGCCGGTCTTCTCGAGCGCGGCACCGATGCCGAACGCGGTCGCGATGATGATCAACACCTGCCAGTCCGGCGCGCGGCGGGCGACCCGATCGGGCGTGCAACGGGTCAGGATCATCGCGCCGGCGGCGAGCAGGGCGGCCTCGAGCATGCTCAGCAGCCCGCCGGCGACCAACGCGATCATGGCGACAACGATGGCAATCGCGATTGGCGCCCGCTCATGGCGCGGCGGATGCGCGTCGCCGAACTGGCTCACGACCAGGAAATCCTTCGAGTTGCGCTGTTGCAGCACGAAGTCTGGCCGCGTCTCCAGCAGCAAGGTATCGCCGGCGTGCAGCACGATATCGCCGATCTTGCGCCGCACGCGCTCGCCATTGCGCGAGAGCGCGATGATCACCGCGTTGTAATAGCCGCGGAATCGGCCCTGACGCACGCTCGTGCCCACCAAGGGGCATTTATTCGACAACACCGCCTCCACGAAGCAGCGCTCCTGGCGTGGCCCGCCGAGCTTGTAGACCTGATTGGTGGCCGGCGCCAGACCGCGAATCCGGTGCAGATCGACCACCGAGTCGAGGATGCCGGCGAACACCAGCCGGTCGCCGGCGGCGAGCAGCACCTGCGGCGAGACCGCCGGCATGATCTGGCCATCGCGCTCGATCTCGGCGAGGAACAGGCCGGGCAGTTGCCGCAGCCCCGCGGCCTCGATGCTCTTGCCGGCGAGCGGACTGTCCGCGCTCACCAGCATCTCGGTGGTGTAGTGGCGCACGTCCTCGAAGCGTTCGGCGGCGGCCGTGCGCGTCGGCAGCAGCCAGCGCGCGCCGAGCATGATGAATCCCAGGGTCGCGATCACCAGCGGCACGCCAATCCAGGCCAACTCGAACAAGCCAAAGCCGGCACCCTGGAGGTGATCGCCGTAGAGCCCATCGACGACCAGATTGGTGCTGGTGCCGATCAGCGTGCAGGTCCCGCCGACGATGCTGGCGAAGCTCAGCGGGATCAGCAGCCGCGAGAGCGGCAGCCGATGCCGACGCGCCCACTCGCTGACCGCCGGGATGAAGATCGCGACCACGGCGGTGTTGTTCAGGAAGGCGCTGAGACCCGCCGTGGGCAGCATCACGCGCAGGCGCGCGTCGGCCTCGCCCTTGGGTCGGCCGAGCAGCGACTGGCCGATCCAGCTCACGGCGCCGGTCTCCTTGAGCCCGGAGACCACCATGTAGAGCACGGCGACAGTGAGCATGCCCGGATTGGCGAAACCGGCGAGGGCCTCGGCCGGGGTCAGCACGCCGCTGATGAGCAGCACGGTGAGCGCGCCCGAGGTGATCACATCCGGGGCGAGGCGGGTGGCGAGAAAGAGGACGAAGGAGACAGCGACCAGCCCGAGGCTGAGCCAGCCTTGCCAGCCAAGGGCGAGCAATGCGTCCATGGGGATG
>NZ_JBKHDN010000249.1:0-3510 GCF_046541315.1 Halochromatium sp.
GCTGGCTCCTTGGTCAAGGCATAGGCCAGATCCACCCTGACCGGCCCGATCGGCGTGCTGTAGCGGATGCCAACGCCAACGCTCTGTTCCCATTCCTGCTCGAACTCCGGATCGAAGGCATTACCGAAATCGGTAAAAATCGCCCCGCCCCAGGGGCCGTCGAATCGGCGCTCTAGCTCAAGGCTGCCGACCGCGAGATAACGTCCGCCCAGGGTTTTGTTGGTCACGGGGTCATTCGGACCCAGCACGTCGAATCCCCAACCGCGGAGACTGTTGTCGCCACCGGCAAAGAAGCGCTGACTCGCCGGCACATCCTCGACGCTGCTCGCCCAGATCGCACCGAGTTCAGTGCGACCGATGAGACGCAGCTCGTCACCCAGCGCCTTGACCACCTTGTAGTCGAGCTGACCAGCGAGCCAGTTGCTGGTCGCCAGCAGGCCCTCGGAGGTGCCTTGCAGGGAGGCGTTGATCCGATAGCCGTCACGGGTGTTGATGGGATCATCGGCCTTGACCTTCGACCAGGAGAGATGGGGCACCAACCCGTTGAAGGTATCGGAATCGGTGCTGGCAACGGAGGAATCCTCGTAGCGATAATCGACGCCGAGGATGCGGCGCCAGCCGCTGTCGGTCAGCACCGACTGGGCGATGCCGAGCTTGAACAGCTCGCCCTCGCGACTCTCGCTATCGAAGGCCTGGATCTCGGGGCGAATCAGCAGAAAGTCGCGCACAGGATTGCGAATCGGAATCCGGTATTCGGCGATGGCCGACTGCTCCACCTGCGAGACCTGGATCTCGGCCTTGAGGTGATGGCCCCGCCGGCCGAGATAACGACGCCTGTAATCGAGACTGAAGCGCGGCCCGACATCGGTCGCGAAACCGGCGCCGACCCGGTAGACATTGGCCTTGTTGCGGGTCGCGATGAGACGCACAGGAACCTCGCGGTCGGGCCCGGCCTGGTCCGCGAGCGGGCGCACCTCGATGGTGTCGAAATACTCGGTGCCGATCAAGCGCCCTTGCAGCTCCAGCAACAGCTCCGGGTTGTAGATCGTGCCCGGCTCGAAATTGACGAACTTCTCCAGGAAGGCATCGGCCAGCAGATCCTGCTCGAACTCGACCTCGCCGAGCGAGAACTGCTCGCCGGTCGCGAGATGGAAATCGATGATAGCCTCATAGGCGACCGGGTCGATGAGCACCAGATGCCGCCGCAGCTCGGCCTCGATATAGCCCTCCTCCGAGGCGATATTGAGGATCCGGGACTTCGCCTTCTCGTAATCGGCGTGGATCAGCGGATCCCCGACCCGCATCGGGAACTGCTTCGGAAACAGCCTATTGTCGGCCCCTGGGCCGGTCACGCGGTAATCGATCCGAGCGATCTTGACCGGATCGCCGGGATCGATGGTGAAGCTGGCCACCCAGGTTCCTTCATCGGTGCTCGGCGCGGTGAGTCTGGACTCGACCTCGATCCGATACAAGCCGAACGGGGCCAAGGCCTCGCGGATCTGCTCCGGCGCCCGCTGATAGAGCGCCCGCAACCTGGGCTCCGACATCTGTGCGTCCTCGCGCTCCTGATACAGCGCCAGCAGCGCGAGGACGTTGCTCTCCTGCCGCCCCTTGAGCCCCTCGACGCGGACATCGAGACTGAGCGCGGCGGCGGTTCCCGACATCAGCACCGAGGCCAAGATGAGCAGAGCCCGAAGCGCGACCGCGCGGCGCAGTGAAGCCATATTCGCGTATCCAAGCCCGCGCGTGCGACTGCGCTGGGGGCTTAGCCGATCTCGGCGACCATATAGCGCGCGGCGCCATACAGCGGCGTGTGCGGATCGAGGATGACCCGCACCGGAATCCGCTCCATCAAGCCGCGCATCCGGCCCTTGTCCAGAAAGCCTTCGAGAAAACCCGCACCCTGGAGCAGGGTCAGATTCTTCGGCGCGATACCGCCGCCAAGATAGACCCCGCCCATCGCCATGTGCTTGAGCGCGGTGTTCCCGGCCTCGCGCCCATAGAGCACCGCGAACAGCTCCAGCGCCTCCTGACTGATGGCATGGCCATTCTGCGCCGCCTCGGCCACCGCCTCGGCGATGTCGCCGTCACTGCGCAGCGCCTCGGCGACCGCCGGCGGATGCGTCGCCTTGTGCCACTGGGCGAGAAACTCGTAGATGGTGCCGATTCCCATGCCGGAGACCACGCGCTCCCAACTCACGCGCCCGACCCGCTTTTGCAGATAATTCAGCAGCGCGAATTCGCGATCGTCGGTGGAGGCGAAATCGGTATGTCCGCCTTCGGTCGCGAACGGACGATGGCGTTCGCCATCCCAGAACATGCCGGCCTCACCCAAGCCGGTACCGGCGGCGACGACACAGGCATTGCCGACGGCATCGGGCGCGCCGGTCTGGATCACCGCCAACTCATTGGCGCTCAGCGCGGGCACGCCCCAGGCCACGGCCTCGAGATCATTGAGCAATCCCACGCGCTCGAATCCCAGGCTCTTCTGCAACGCTGAGGCCTCGATCTGCCAGGGCAGATTGGTGGTCTTGCTGCGCCCGCCGACGACCGGCCCGGCCACGGCAAAGGCCGCCGCCGCGCACTCACAGCCGGTCTCGTCGAGAAAGGCGGTGACGATCTCGCCCAGCGAGACCGACTTGCGGCTCGGATAGCGACGGTGCAACTCCAGCGTCACCCGGTCACCCTCCACCTCGGCGATGCCGAGCCCTGTCTTGGTACCGCCGATATCGCCGACCAAAACATGCATGATGGTTAGTCTCCAAGCTGGAACGCGCGCCTGCGGACCGCGACTGTGCGGAGCGCGAGCGCGCGGATGTGTTGGCGCGATGATAGCAGCGCTGTGGCGCTTCGGTGGCGCGCATCGTGTCAGCGTGTGGCCGGCGCGCCGGCCGGCCTGTCGAACGGCCTGTCGAACGGCCTGTCGATCCGCCTGTCGATCCGCCTGTCGAACGGCGTGCGTGCCAGGCTGTGTCGATTTGCCAGCTTCGAAAGCGTATCAGTCGGGACGGTGGCTCACGAAACGAAAAGGCGCGGCGCGCAAGCCGTCTGCATAGTGCAGGAGCACCTGGGCCTCCCAGATCATGCGCGCGCGCACGCACACCGGCAGCATGCCTTGCCCACGCCAGCGCTCGGTGACAGCGTCGGCATCACTCGCCGTACTGTCATCAATGCCAGCGATGCCAGCGTCAGGGCCGCCAGCATCCGTGTCGGCACCAAGATCCGTGTCGGCACCAGCATCAGCACCCGTATCAGCATCAGCACGCTGCAAGCGGACGCGATTGAAGCCCATGTTCATGTCGACGCCACGGAAATCGACCTCAACTCGTTCAGGCGTTGGCAGCTGGCTCAGCCCGACCTTGAGCTGGAGCGGCCGCACCGCCGGAATCCCGCGCGGTTCGATGTCGAGACGCACCTCGCCGCCATCGGCAAAGCGCACCTGGCAGGCCTCGCGCAACAGATCGCAACCGGGATTCAAGGGCGCCCGCTCGCTGAGCGGCGGATGCAGGA
>NZ_JBKHDN010000250.1:0-3480 GCF_046541315.1 Halochromatium sp.
ATCGGCGCTGGCTGCACCGCGTTCTTAGGTTGCTGAGACAGCCGGACGCACCGAGCTGCAACGATCTCGAGGCCGATGCGTGCCATTTTGGGCGCTGGTATGCGGGGCCTGGCCGTAATCGCTACCAAGCATTCGCTGAATTTGAGGCCATTGGCCGGCGTCATGAGCGGGTGCAGGAACTCGCGACCCAATTGCTCACGCAGACCCGGGACGAGGCTACCGACGCCAGCGCGGAGCACTTACTGCCGCTACAGAAGGCGAACGATAAGCTGCTGAGAAAAATCGGGCAGCTCATCCAGCAAGTGACTCCGGCGGACGATTCCGGAACGGCTCGGCCAAACGGTTTATATCCCTGTGTCTGGAGCGAACTCGACTGAAGCGGTCGCGTCTGATCGGTGCCTGAGCGCGACCTGCATCACATCGATGCGGTCGTCGAGGAAGCCGGCCTCGCAATAAGACAGATAGTAGCGCCACATGCGCACGAAGCGCTCGTCGTAGCCGAGCGCGCGCACCTCGGGCTCGCGTTCGAGGAAGCGCCGATGCCAGGCGCGCAGGGTGCGCGCATAGTCCTGGCCGTGGAAGCCGCGCCGCACGACCTCGAGCCCGGCCGCTTGGGCGGCGGCATCGAAACGCCCGACCGTCGGTAGCATGCCGCCCGGGAAGATATAGTGCTGGATGAAATCCGGGCTCGCCTTGTAGTCCTCGAAGATGTCATCGGCGATGGTGATCACCTGCAGTGCCGCGGTGCCGCCGGGGCGCAGACGCTCGCGCAGGGTCTCCATATAGGTCGGCCAGTATTCCTCGCCGACCGCCTCGAACATCTCGATCGAGACGATGTGATCGAAGGTCTCGGTGACGTCGCGATAGTCCTGCAAGCGCAGCTCGACTTGAGCGGCGAGCGGGCTGCCGGCGAAGCGCGCCTTGGCCCAGGCCAGTTGCTCCTGCGAGAGCGTGATGCCGGTGAGCTTGAGTCCGCGTTGGGCGGCCGCTTCGGCCATCGCGCCCCAGCCGCAGCCGATTTCCAGCAGGTGCTCTCCAGGTTTGGCATCGAGCATTGCGAGCAGACGCTGATATTTGCGCTGCTGCGCCTGGGCGAGGGCTTGATCGTCGTCGTCATCCGCGGTCGGCGCGGCGATGTTCATGGTGGCATTGATGGCGGCGCCCAGCTCGGCGCCTGGCTCGGCGTCCAGCTCGGCGGCTGATTCGGGACTGGCGCCGGCAACGCCTGAACCCGCATAAAGGCCGCTGGAATAGGTCATGCTCTCATCGAGCCAGAGCCGGTAGAAGGCGTTACCCAGGTCATAGTGATAGGCGATATTGCGGCGACTGCCGGTGCGGGTATTGCTACGCCGCCGATGACGTCGCGGCGAGATCAGCTGGTGCAACGGGCCGCCGCGCTGGCGCGCGCGCCAGCGATGTTCGTTGACCGCGAGCAGGTGCAACAGCGCGGTCGGATCCGGGCTGTCCCAGTCGCCGGTCATCCAGCTCTCGCCGAGGCCAAGATGGCCCTTGGTCGCCAGCCGGCGCGCCATGCGCACCGGGCGGCGGATATGGATCTCGGCCTGGGGGCCGTCGCGATCGCTGTCCAGCAGGTAACTGCGCCGACCGAGCCGCAGTTGCAGTCGGCCGGCGGCGATGCGGTCGAACAACCGCGTGATCGGCCAGAGCACCGGTTTCGAGAGGGTGCGCAACACGGGGCCGAAGAGCGGTTGTTGCGGTGAGGGGAGGGCGGCCTCGGCCGTCTTGTCGCTTGCCATTAGGTCACCTTGGGCGGCGGCGGATCGGTTTTCGGGACATAGGGCGTTCCGCGCAGCCAGATCTTCAGCGCCTGCCAGTGGATCGCGGCGAGAACCTTAAAGCTCATCAGGGGCGTGCGCGCCAGCGCGCGCCACAGCGCCGGTTGGCTCAGCGGCTCGCCGACGCCGGTCTGGGTGGCGACCAGTTGCAAGCGGCCATCGGGGTGGAACTGGCGAATGAAGACGCCAAGTTTGTCGCCCGGCTCGGCGAGGCGGAAGTGGTACGCATGGCCCATCTCCATCAGCGGCGAGACGTAGAAGCACTTGGTGGCCTGGTCGCGCACCGGCCAGGCTAACGGCTCACCGCCATTGGCGAGCAGATAGAAATGCGATTCGCCGAAGGTATTGCTGACCTCGGCAAGCACCGCGCGCAACCGCCCGTCGGCGTGTTCGCAATACCAGAGGCTGAGCGGGTTGAAGCCATAGCCGAGCACACGCGGCATGCACAGCAGGCGGATGCGTCCGCCTTCGAGATCGATGCCCCGTGCGCGCAGCAGTTGCTCAGCCCAGGGCCGCAGCGGCGAGCCATCGCGCGGACCGTGATCCTCGGGCGCGAAGCGCAGCAGGCCGAAGCCCTTGCCGATACGCAACAGGCCTGGCACCTGGTCGAGCGCATCGAGGTCCAGCAGCAGACTGAAGACGCGATAGGTAAACCGGTACGGCGCCGGGAACAGGCGCCGGTGCATCACGTGGGTGAAGTAGATGCGGTGCGGGTTCGTGTTCATGTGCTCGCAGCCGTCACGGGTGCCGGTGCCGGCGCCCTGAGCATGGAGGTGTCGACACCGAAGCGCTCGGCCATCGCTACCGCCGAGGCCAGTCCGTCCTCATGGAAGCCATAGCCGAAATAGCTGCCGCAGAACCAGAGCCGGTCCTGGCCCTGCAAGTCGGCGAGCCGTGGTTGGGCATCCATCGCGGCCTGGTCGAAGACCGGGTGGTCGTAGTCCATCTCGGCGATGATGGTCTCGTCGGCGGGCGGGCGGAGCGGATTCAGCGAGACCAGATAATCGTGCTGGGTCTCGAGCCCTTGCAGCCGGTTCATCCAGTAGGTCACCGAGACCGCGCTGGTACCATCCTGCGCCACTTGCGAGAGGTAATTCCAGGACGACCAGACCTGGCGGCGCTGGGGCATCAGGCCGCTGTCGGTGTGCAGATAGGTGCGATTCGGCTGATAGCGGAAGCGGCCCAGTAGATCCTGCTCGGCGGCGCTGGGCTGTTGCAACAGCGCCAGCGCCTGATCGGCATGGCAAGCGAGCACGACGTCATCGAAGCGGGGACGCGCGCCGGAGGCCAGGCTCACCTCGACCCCGTGCTGGGTGCGGTGGACGGCCTGTGCCGCATCGAGCCGCACCTGCTCATGGCCGATGTCCTCGAGGAAGCGTTCGACATAGCGCGCGCTGCCGCCGCTGACCGAGCGCCACAGCGGGCGGTCGATCAGGTTCAGCAGACCGTGATTGTTGAAGAAGCGCGCCAGGCTCTCGGCCGGAAAATCGAGCATGGTGCGGGTCGGGCAGGACCAGATCGCCGCCGCCATCGGCAGCAGGAAGTGATCGCGAAAGTGCTCGCTCATGCGCTCACGTTCGAGCAGGGCGCCGACGCTGAGGCCATCGAAGCCGCCCTCGCGCAGCATCCGCTTGCAGCGCCGATTGAAGCGCAGGATGTCGCTGACCATGCGCAGGAAGCGCGG
>NZ_JBKHDN010000251.1:0-3476 GCF_046541315.1 Halochromatium sp.
CTCAGGCTGACAAGACGCTTGTCGCGATCGTCCTGTCGGTTATAGTGACGAGTGCCTGTCACGACAGGTGAGAGCCACTCATCGGGCTGATGCAGTGCCCGGCTTCTTTAGCGAGCGCACCGCATGAACGACTCCAAGAACGCGAGATCCTCGCTCCCTGCAGGCGCCGGTTTGCGGGGGCAGGGCGATGTCCCTGCGGCAAGCGCTTCGCTCGGTCTCTCCGGTCGCATCGCGCGCACCTTCATCAACACCCCGGTCACGCCGATGCTGCTGATCGGGGCGCTCTGCATCGGCCTGCTTGGCTTGCTGTTCACGCCGCGCCAGGAAGACCCGAAGATCTCGGTGCCGATGATCGACGTCTTCGTCCAGTACCCCGGCGCCTCGGCGGTGCAGGTCGAGAGCATGGTGACCGCACCGCTCGAACAGCTGATGATGGAGCTGACCGGCGTGCGCCACGTCTACTCCGTTACCCAGCGTGGCGGCGCCCTGGTCACCGTGCGCTTCAAGGTCGGCGAGGACATGGGCCAGTCGGTGGTCAAGGTCCACGACAAGCTGCAGGCGAACATGGACCGGATGCCGCCGGATGTGCAGCCGCCGCTGGTGAAGCCGGTCAGTATCGACGATGTGCCCATCGTCACCCTGACGCTCTGGTCCGATGAGGTCGATGACAGCCAGCTGCGCACCCTGGCGCTGGATGTGTTGCAGCAGCTCGGCTCGGTGCCCGAGACCGGCAAGGGCTTCGTCGTCGGTGGTCGCGAGGAGCGGATCCGGGTCGAGGTGATGATGGAGCGCCTGGCCGGCTATGGCATCACGCTCGATCACATCGCCGAGACCATTCGCAGCGCCAATGCCGAGACCCAGACCGGCGCCACCGAGGGCGGTGGCACGGCGTACAAGGTCTACTCCGGCGCCTTCCTGCAGGATGCCGACGATCTCGAACGGCTGGTGGTCGGTCGCCAGGGTGGGCGGCCGATCTATATCCGCGATGTCGCGCGCGTGCGGGCGCTGGCGCAGGAGACCGAGCAGGTGGTCACCCATCTGACCGGCTCGGCCTATCGAGGCGATCATCCGGCGAACGGCGCCCAAGCGGTGACGCTTGCGATTGCCAAGAAGGAAGGCGCGAACGGGGTGACGGTCGCCACGGCGGTGTTGGAGAAGCTCGCCCAGCTCGAGCAGCGGATGCTCCCGACCAACGTCCAGGTCGAGGTCACGCGCAATTACGGTCAGAGCGCGAACGATAAGGTCAACGAGCTGCTGCAGGCGATGTTCGAGGCGGCGCTGATCGTCTCGATCCTGTGCCTGGTGGGGCTTGGGTTGCGCGCCGCGATCGTCGTCATCTCAGTGATTCCGGTGGTCATCCTGCTGACCATCTGGTGGGCCTGGATGATCGACTACAGCATCGATCGCGTGAGCCTGTTCGCGCTGATCTTCGCCATCGGCATCCTGGTCGATGACGCGACGGTGGTGGTCGAGAACATCTTTCGGCACTGGCTGGAGGTCGGCAAGACCTCGATCGCCGAGGCCGTCGCCGCGGTCGACGAGGTCGGCAACCCGACCATCCTCGCCACCTTCACCATCATCGCCGCGCTGCTGCCGATGGGCTGGGTCAGCGGCCTGATGGGGCCTTACATGCGCCCGATCCCGGTGCTCGGCTCCTCGGCGATGTTCTTCTCGCTGATCGCCGCCTTCGTCTTCACGCCCTGGTTCGCCTTGCGCGTGCGCCCGCGGCTGAAGGCCCTGGCGAGTGCCGAGCGGCGCGAGCAGCGCACGCGCGCGCTCGTCAGCCGGTTCTACCGGCCGCTGGTGATGCCGCTGATCGAGCAGCGGACATTGGGCCAGGCGTTCCTGATCGGCACCATCGCCGCGACCGCGTTGGTCTGCACGCTGTTCTACTTCAAGGTGGTGCCGGTGAAGATGCTGCCGTTCGACAACAAGCCGGAGTTCAGCGTCGTCGTCAACATGCCCGAGGGCACCGCGCTGCCGGAGACCGCCAATGTGCTGCGTCGGTTGGCGGAGACCCTGCGCGAGCTGCCGGAGGTGGTGGCGATCCAGACCTATGCCGGCACCGCGCAGCCGTTCAACTTCAACGGCATGGTCCGCCACTACTATCTGCGCGAGCAGGCCTGGGAGGGCGATCTGCTGGTGCTGCTCAAGGATAAGCATGAGCGCAAGCGCGGGAGCCATGAGATCGCGGTCGCCGCGCGGGAGCTGTTGACGCCGTTGGCGGATCGGCTCGGTGCGCGGATCGCCGTGGTCGAGATGCCGCCGGGGCCGCCGGTGCTGCAGACCCTGGTCGCCGAGATCTACGGCCCGACCAGCGCGATCCGCCGCCAGGTCGCGCAAGACATGACGGCGATGTTCGAGCAAGCCGAAGGCGTGGTCGATGTCGACAATTATTTGATCGAGCCCTATGACGCCTGGCGCTTCGAGGTCGATACCGAGAAGTCGGTGCGGCGCGGGATCTCGGTCGACACCGTCAATCGCAATCTGGCGATGGCCCTGGGTGCGACCAAGGTCGGCGATGTGAAGCGCGGCACGGTCCAGGAGCCGACCTTTATCGTCGTCCAGGTGCCGCTCTCGCATCGCTCCGAGATCACCGCGCTGGGCAGCCTGCCGATTGGCCGGCCGGATGGCAGCACGGTGCCACTGGCCGAGCTTGGGCGCTTCGTGCGCCAGCCGGAGGAGCGGACGATCTACCACAAGGATCTGCGGCCGATGGAATACGTCATCGGCGAGATGCAGGGCCGACTCGGCGCGCCGATCTATGGCATGTTCGCGGTCGAAGACCTGCTCGAAGGCTATGACCCGCCCGGGCCGGGCGAGACCATGAGCGGGATGCCGGATGGACTCATTGGCCCGCCGAAGACCGATGCGGTGGCCGATTTCGAGTGGTCGGGCGAGTGGACGGTCACCTACGAGACCTTCCGCGACATGGGCATCGCCTTCATGGCGGCGTTGCTGCTGATCTACGGCCTGATCGTCTGGGAGTTCCGCGACTTCGCCATCGCCGGTCTGATCATGTCGCCGATCCCGTTGACCCTGATCGGCATCATCCCGGGGCATCTGGTCATGGGCGCCGAGTTCACCGCGACCTCGATGATCGGCATGATCGCGCTCGGCGGCATCATCGTGCGGCAGTCGATCCTGATCGTCGAGTTCGTCAAGATCGAGGTCGCCCGTGGCAAGCCGGTGCGCGAGGCGGCGATCGATGGTGCCGAGATCCGGATGCGGCCGATCCTGATCACCTCGCTGACGCTGATGGCCGGCGCCTGGGCGATCATCGACGATCCGATCTTCCAGGGCATGGCGGTCAGCCTGCTGTTTGGCGCCGGGGTCGCGACCCTGATGGCGGTGATCGTGATCCCGCTCGGGTGCATCTCGCTGAGGCGTCGGTTCTATCTGATCGAGACCGAGAGCGGCGAGCGGATGCTTGCGGCTGGCTATGCCGAGATCGAGGCTGGGAACGGCGGCGCTGG
>NZ_JBKHDN010000252.1:0-3467 GCF_046541315.1 Halochromatium sp.
GCCAGCGCCTGGTAGGCCTCTTGCACCGCATCGGCCAGTACCGCAGGGATCTCGGCGTCGAGGAAAAGGGCGCGGATCTGCTCGCCGACCTCGCTGAGTGGGCGCTCGTTCTGTTCAAACGCCTGGGCCAGCTCGCGGATGCGCGGCTCCAGCGCGTTCTCGGCCAGGAACTGCCGATAGGCCTGCGCGGTGGTCGCAAAGCCGCCCGGCACGCGCACGCCTTCGGCGCCGAGATGGCGGATCATCTCGCCGAGCGAGGCGTTCTTGCCGCCGACTTGGGCGACATCGTCGCTGCCAAGATCATTGAGCCAAGCGATCAGCGTCCCATCGTTCATCAGGTTTCTCCAGCCGAAGGTGCCAGGTGGCGTCCGAACCCAAGACTGCAATCAACAAGAGCAGTCACGGGTTGGCGCATGGGGTGACGAAACTGTCCGCCAATCTAAAGCAGCACCTGTGCCAATCTAACGCAGCACCTGTGCCAATTGAACGGCCGGCTCAGGCAGGCCTGGCAACAGACTCGTCGTTGTGGACATGCACCAGGCGCGGGGGATATCGACCCCAACAGGGGAGGGCCGAGCCGCGACGATCATCAAGACCATCAGGAGCGCGTGTCGGGTCCCCTCAGCTCAGCTCGGGTCTTCAGGCTGATGCCTCAGCGCTCGTAGACGCCGATGATGCGGCTCTGATCGATGACATGCGCGCCGTAGTCGCGCAGAAAGGTCTCGCGGTCCGGCATGCCGGACACGGGCTGGTCCAGCGCGTAGAGCCAGAAGTAGTAATGATGCGGGCCATGACCTTCCGGTGGCAGGGGGCCGCCCCAGCCGATGTCGCCAAAATCGTTGGTGCCCGGCCGGAACTGATTCTCAGCATTCATCGGGATCTGCTCGGTCCCGGCTGGAATGCCGTACACTAGCCAGTGGGTGAAACCGTTGGGCATGGGCGCGTCCGGATCATGGCAGATGACCGCGAGTTCCTGGGCCTCCTCGGGCACGCCGGCGATGATCAGCTCCGGCTGGTCGTTGGTGCCGGCCTTGGTGTAGCGATCGGGGATACGCTCGCCGTTGTTAAACGCGGGGGATGACAGCTGCATCGACATGATTCGGTCTCCGTTGCGATGGGTTGTGCGTGACTCAAGCTCAAGCAATGGCTGAGCCAATCCCGTCTTCCTTGGCGCGACGGCACCGCACGCAGGCCGAAAAACGACCGAATGTCGAGATAGAGGGGACGTTCATGGCCGTGAAGGATCGAGCCCGATCAGGCGCGCCGCCGCCAGAACCATCTGGTCTCTTCGCCCGACTGATGGTTGAATTGACCGAGAGGCGGCGAGTCAAAAGCTCCGCCTTTGCTGACCTAGCGACAAGCGTCTCGTCAGGGCGTCTCGTCAGGAAGCCGGCGCAGTAAGGCTGGCTCGCGGAGTGAGTAAGGAGCCTATCCATGTCGACATCAACCGCGTTCATCCCCTCTGGTATTCCGGGTCTGGACGATATCCTGCAAGGCGGACTGCGGCAGGGCCAGCTGTATTTCATCGAAGGCCGCCCAGGGACCGGCAAGACCACCTTTGGACTCCAGTTCCTGCTCGAGGGGCTGCGTCGCGGCGAGCGCTGCCTGCTGATCTCGCTCGCCGAGAGCCCGCAAGAGGTCGCCCTGATCGCCGCCGCGCATGGCTGGTCGATCGACGGGCTCGAGATGCGCGATCTGGTCAGCGCCGATGAGGTGCACAGCATCGCCCTGTTCGATCTCACCGAGATCGCCCTCGACGACCGCGTTCAGGCCATGCTCGCCGAGATGGAGACCCTGCGACCGCAGCGCCTGGTCCTCGACACCCTGGCCGCATTACGGGTCTACAGCGATCAGTCCTCGTCGTTCCGGCGCCATGTCGAACGCTTCCGCACCAAGGCCGTCGAACTCGGCACCACATTGCTGGTCACCGACGAGCCGGACGGGCCAGCGCAGCTGCACCCGCGCAGTCTGGCCTGGGGCATCGTCCGCATGGAGCAGCGGGTCAATGATTACGGGCCCGGCCGACGTTGGCTGTGGCTGCCGAAACTGCGCGGCCAAGCCTATGTCGGTGGCTATCATAACCTGCGCATCGAGACCGGCGGCTTGCGCCTGTTCCCGCGGCTGGATACCGATCGGTCCTCGACGCCCGCGCACAATGGGCTCGTCTCAAGCGGCAGCGCGCCCCTTGATACGCTGCTCGGCGGTGGGCTCGAGCGCGGTACCAGTGTCGGCGTCATCGGCCCGCCCGGCTGCGGCAAATCGACCCTGGTGACCAGCTTCGCGCTGGCCGCCGCAGAACGGGATGAGCGGGTCGCCTTCTATGCCTTCGATGAGTCGCTGACCACCTTACGCAAACGCGCCCTCAGCCAAGGCCTCGCGATCGACGCCGCACTGACTTCGGAGCGGCTCAAATTGCGCCAGATCGACCCGGGTCAGGTCGCGCCGGGTGAGCTGGCGCGCGAGCTCGCCGACGAGGTCGACCATCAGCAGAGCCAGATCATCGTCATCGATAGCCTCAATGGCTACTTCCAGGCGATGCCGAACGACCCGATGCTCAACCTGCAGGTGCATGATCTGCTGAGCTACCTGAGCGCGCATGGGGCGCTGACGCTGATCACCCTGACGCAGCCGGGTCCACTGAACCGGCAGCCAGGCTTCCCGGTCGATCTCAGCTATCTGACCGACACCGTCATCGCCCAGCGCTACTTCGAGGCCTATGGCGCGATACGCTACGCGCTCTCGGTGATGAAGAAGCGCTATGGCGATCACGAGCGCAGGATCCGCGAGTACAAGTTCGGCCCAGGCGGGGTGATCATCGGCGAGCCGCTGAGTGAGTTTCGTGGCGTGCTCAGCGACGAGCCCGAGTATCTGGGTGCGGATCAGCCCCTGCTTTGAGTCAGGATCATGGCTGACAGTATCCCCAGCTCCCCCCAAGCAAGGCCGAGCGCATCCTCATCCTGGCATCGAGCCCGGGTGACGCCTCGCTCTGCGAACGCTTCCTCCGTGAGGCCCAGCTGCAACCCCACATCTGCGCCGACACCGAGGCCCTCTATCGAGCCTTAGCCGAGCCCGCTGCCGCCCTGGTGGTGGCGGACGAGGCGCTGCGGGGCGATGCCGGCACCTGCATCCGGGAACAGTTCACGCAGCAGGAGCAGTGGTCGTCGTTGCCGTTGATCGTGCTCACTCGGCGGCTCGCGCAGGCTAGCTTCGAGGCCTTGGACGATGATGACCTCTACGGCCATGTCCGGCTGATCGAGCGCCCGGTGAACCGCACCCTGTTCGTCAATGCGGTCAAGATGGCGCTGCGCGAGCGCCGTCAGCAGTACCGGATTCGCGACCTGCTCGATGAGCGCGCCGAGCACGTCGCCCAACGTGATGAGTTCCTCGCCACCCTCGGTCACGAACTGCGCAATCCGCTCGCGGCGATCATGACCTGCGGCGAGGTCTTGGAGTCGTTGCAGCTCGAC
>NZ_JBKHDN010000253.1:0-3459 GCF_046541315.1 Halochromatium sp.
GCCGCCGGCCGCTTCGTCTCAAACAGCCTTGCCGCAGGCAATGCGGCTGCGGGAGATCGACCATCTCCTCGACCGTCTCGAACAACGCCTGCAACGGCATCGCAAACAGCTGACGCGCAAGCTCGAGGCACTGCCCGAGCGGCTCACCGAGCTGGAAGCGCATCTCGACGCCGGCGAGCTGAAAAAGGCCGACCCGCTCTACCAGAGCATCAGCGCGACGCTTGAGCAGGCGCGCTCGGCCGCCATCGGGCGCGAGACCATCGGCGCCATCGACGAACGTCTCAAGCGCATCGCCCCGCAACTGCGCGAGCTGCGCCATTGGCGGCGCTGGAGCACCGATGAGCATCGCGCCCAGCTCTGCGCCGAGGCCGAGGCCCTGGCCGCCGACAGCGAGCATGCCGATGAGCCCAGCATCAACCGCTTGCGGGAACTCAAGGCGCACTGGCAACAGCTCGACCACCAGGGCGCGCCGGCCGACGACGCGCTCTGGGCGCGTTTTCGCCAGGCTGGCGAGCAGATCCGTGCGCGCTGCCGACCCTATCTCGAGGCCCAGGCGGCGCTGCGCAGCGAGAATCGCAAACAGCGCGAGGCCTTGGCCAAGCGTCTCGAGGACTTTCTCGACAAGGTCGACTGGGAGCGTGTCGATTGGAAGAAACTGCATCGCGCCGAACGCGAGATGCGCCAGGCCTGGAACGCCCTGATCGAGGCGCCGGAGATCAAGGCCTCGGAGCCCAAGGCCCTGGGGAGCAAGGCAGCAGGCGCTGACAACCAGGCCGCGCGCGATCGCGCGCTCGAAGGCCGCTTCCGCCGCGCGCTGCGCCGGCTCGACCGCGTCCTGGCCGAGGAGCGCGAGCGCAACCAGGCGCAGAAGCAACGGTTGCTGGAACGGATGCGGGCGCTGGCCGACGAGCCCGATCTGCGCAAGGCGATCGACACCGCCAAGCAACTGCAACAGCAATGGCAGACCACGGTCCCGGCCCGCCACCGCGACGAGAACGCGCTCTGGCAGCAGTTCCGCGCCGCCAGCGACGCGGTCTTCGCGCGCCGCGCCGCCGAATACGAGGCGCGGGGCGCCAGCTTGCGCGAACACCAAGCCACCCGCGAGGCCATCTGCCGGGATCTCCTGGCCCTGGCCGAGTCCGCTGCCATTCGCTCACCCGCCGAGCTGGAGCGCCAGAGCAGCGAACTCAAGCGGCGCTGGAGCGATACCCAGGCCTTGCCGGTGCCGCACCAGGCGCAAGCCGGGCTGAATCGCGCCTGGCGCGAGGCCCTGGCCGCCGTGCGTGAACGCCTGGCGAGCTTGCATGACGCCGAGCGGTGGACCGGCCTCGAGCGTCTCGCGCGCCGCGCCACCTATTGCGACAACGCCGCCCGCCATCTGCTCGCCAGCGCCGTTGCCGACGGGGCTGCCGATGGGGGCGGCGACTGCGAGCGTCTGCAACAGGACTGGCAGGCGTTACCCGTGATCGAGGAGCAACAACTGGCGCGGGCGATCGACGCCGCCTTTGCCAAGGTGCTCGCCAGCTGTCGCGACCCAGGGCAGCGCCCCGCGCTCGGCGCCTTGCTCGAAGAGAACCTGCAAAGACGCGAATCGCTCTGCCTCACCCTCGAGATCGTCGCCCAGGTCGAATCGCCGGAGCGCTTGCAGGCCCAGCGCATGCAGCGCCAGGTCGAGCGCTTGCGTGATCGCATGAGCGAGGGCGAGCCCGGCGTCAACGATGACGTTGGCGTCCTACTGCGCGATTGGTATCTGACCACCCCGGCGGCGGCCTCGGCGGCGTTGCATGCGCGCTTCGAGCGCATCAACCGGGTCCTGCGCGAGGGCGCGAGCGAGCCCGAGCCGAGCCCGGATCTGGTCGCGATCGACATCGAATGATTCCTTGCGTTTCATCAATGATTAGACCAAATTAGGGATGGCGCGGGTAAACGCCGAAAGCGCCCCGCCATTGCCTTTCCAAAACAACGATCGCACCAGAGGATTTCACGATGGAACCAACCAGCGTCGCCGCCGATGTCGCGGCCGAAGAGATCATCGTCAATCAGATCAATCTTTCCCACCCCTGGGAGTGGATCAACAAAGGCTGGCGCGACATGATGAACGCGCGTCGTCACAGCTTCACCTATGGGGCCGTCATCGTCTTGATCAGCGGCCTGATGACGCTCGGCCTGATGCGCGAGGGCCTGTTCTACATCGTGCCCTTCCTCGCCGCTGGCTTCTACCTGCTCGCGCCGATCATCGGCCTCGGCCTCTATCAGATGAGCGCCCGCCTCGAGGCCAACGAGCCGGTCCAGTTTTGCAGCGCGCTCGAGGCCTGGCGGAGGAACCAAGCCCAACTTGGGGTCATCACCGCCGGCCTGTTGATCATCATGCAGCTGTGGATGATGTCCAACTTCGTGCTGTTCGCCCTGCTCTTCGACGGCATGCATCCGCCGTTGGAGAACTTCTTCGGCTCCGTGTTCCTCTCCGGACAGCACAATGCGTTCGCGTTCGCGAGCATCGCGGTCGGCTTCATCCTCGCCTGGGTGGCTTACGCGATCAGCGCCATCTCGGTACCCATGCTGATCGACCGCAAGGTCGATGGCTTCACCGCGATCCGCACCAGCGTCAAGGCGGTGCTCCAAAACTGGGTGCCCATGACGTTCTGGGCCGTGCTCATCGTGTGCTTCATCGGGCTTGGCCTGGCGACCTTCTACATCGGCCTCGCGCTCATGATGCCGCTGCTCGGTCACGCGACCTGGCACGCCTACCGCGACCTGGTGCCGCGCGAGCAATGAGTCTCGGCGTTGCGGCTACAATGTCGCATGCTGCTCTCTTTGAAACACCAGTTCCTGTTCGTCCATATCGCCAAGACCGGCGGCACCAGCGTGCGCGCGGCGCTGGCGCGCCGGCGCTGGGCCGATCCCTGGTATTGGCCGATGTTCGTCTGCAGCCGGCTCAGCCATCTCAGCGGCCATCGCATCGGCAGCAAACTGCCGCGCCACGCCAAGATCATTGCCGCCCAGGAGCTGCTGCCGCGCGAGGTCTTCGCGGCGCTGTTCAAGTTCGCCTTCGTGCGCAACCCCTGGGATCTGCAGGTCAGCTCCTTCCACCATATCCGCCGCGAGCGGCCAAGGTATCTCGGAGGCCATGAGGACTTTGCCGGCTTCCTGCGTTGGAAGCTCGACCCCGAGCGTCCGCCGCAATATCACCTCGACACCTCGATCGCGTTGCAGACCGATTACCTGATCGACCTGCGCGGCAACCTGATCGTCGATTTCATCGGCCGCTATGAACGCCTGGAGCAAGACTTCGGCGAGGCCTGCGCGCGGATCGGCATCGATCCGCCCAAGCTCCCGCATCGCCGCCAGGCCCGCGACCGCAGCACCGATTACCGCGCCTACTACGACGATGAGACCGCCGCGCTGGTCGCGCGGCACTTCGCGCCCGATATCGAACGCCTCGGCTACCGCTTCGATCCC
>NZ_JBKHDN010000254.1:0-3440 GCF_046541315.1 Halochromatium sp.
ATGCAGGCTCGGCGGGGACGGGCGCGGCAGTCGGCGCCGAACGGGGCGTGGATGCCGCTGGCGCGCGTTGCGCCTCGGGCTCGGGCTTGCCCTTGGGTTCGGTTTGGGAGGTTGTCGTCGCCAGGTTATTCAAGCTCGTCATCAGCTCGGCGGTCTCGACCCGCGCGCTGTTCTCGGGATCCTCGAGCATCATGCGCAGGCTGTCGAAGGCCGCCAGCAAGACGTTGATGACCTCGGCATTCGGGATCAGCTTGCCGCTGCGCATCAGGTCGAGCACGGTCTCGGCGCCGTGGGCCAGATCCTTGACATGCACCAGGCCGAAGAAGCCGCTGCCGCCCTTGATCGAGTGCGCGGCGCGCAGGACCTTGTTGATCAACTCCTTGTCGGCGCTCGCCCCTTCGTCCTCGATGGCGAGCAGGTCTTGCTCGATGGTGGCGAGATGCTCCTGCGCATCGTTGACGAACTCTTGTAACAGCTGATCCATCGTTTAGACCTCGCTCAATCCTGCCTGACGGCTTGGAAATTGGCTACCAGGTTCTCCTCTTTATGGATTGAAGGTTGCAACAGGGTCGGCGTGGATTTCATTGCAAGCGAAATATCCCTGGTGAACGGTCTGCGCAGACACATGCTACACCAGACTCGCCAGATATTAGTGACGGGCTGGTTACGTGACGACGGGAAGTCCCCTATCAAGACTATTGATGAAGAAGGCTTGCCAAAGGCAGCAAAATCTGTTAATGCGCCTCTAGTGTTCAAATTCCGCAAAGCAATCTTAAGGACTTCTTAATCATTTCTTAATTATTATTGGGTAACTTATCGATCATCGAGTGAACACGTCGAAACCCAGGCTCCAGAAGACCCTATGTTCATCCGCCCCAAGATCAAAGTGCTTTGCGTCGATAAATCGGCCACCGTTCGTGATCTTCTTTGCGAGATCATCAACGCGCAACCGGATATGGAAGCCGTCGCTGGCGCCTCGGATCCGATCATGGCGCGCAAGTTGATTAAGCGCCATGATCCAGACGTATTGACGCTGGCTATCAAGATGCCACGCATGGACGGTCTGGATTTTCTTGAACGCCTAATGCGGTTGCGTCCGATGCCGACGCTGATGATCTGCTCCCGGACTCAGCCCGGCTCGGAGGAAACCCGTCGTGCCTTGGCGCTGGGCGCATGCGATGTGGTTGCCAAGCCCCGCCTCGGTATCCGCCATGGCCTGCAAGCGCAGAGCACCGAGATCGCCAATAAGATCCGCGCTGCGGTCCATGCGCAGTCGTTGCTACCGCGACCACGCCCGCTATCGGCGCCGATCCGCTTACCCACGCCGATCCGCTTGACCGCGCCGATTCGTGTCAGCACGCAGAGCATGCCCAGCAGCGATGAGGTGCTGCTGATCGGCGCCTCCACCGGCGGCACCGAGGCCATCCGCGAGCTGCTTGAGCAGCTGTCGGCCAACACCCCGCCGGTATTGATCGTTCAGCACATGCCGGCGGGTTTTACGCGTTCCTTCGCCGAGCGACTCAACCGCACCAGTCAGCTCGAGATCAAGGAGGCGGTCGATGGTGAGTGCCTGTTGCCCGGACATGTCTATATCGCGCCCGGCGACCAGCACCTCAAGCTGGAGCGGAAAGGGCGCGATTATGTCAGTCGACTGGATGCTGGCCCGAAGGTCAACCGTCACCGCCCGTCGGTGGACGTGTTGTTCTATTCCGCTGCTCAGCACGCTGAGCGCAAGGCGATCGGCGTGCTGCTCACAGGCATGGGCAAAGACGGCGCCGCTGGCCTGCTGGCGATGCGCGATGCCGGCGCATTGACCATCGCACAAGACGAGACAAGCTCGGTGATCTTCGGCATGCCGCGCGAAGCCATTGCGCTCGGCGCTGCGTGCGAGGTGGTCCCGCTGGAGGCCATTGCGGCCCGGCTGACGGCACTGTCAGCGGCACGGGGAGCGCAACAAGCATTCGGCGACCATCATCCCATGCCTCAGCCCGAATGGTGTGATGCGCGCTGAGGCTGAGGCGTGCTTGGCGAGCATCAGGATCGGCCCGCTGACAGACCTTGATCACCACATAGCCCACCTGCTGAGCCGGATCAAAGGCGGCAAGGCAGCAGTCCGCTTGTATGAGATTCAATATGACATCGTTGACAGAATCGCTCAATTTTGAGATGGGTGAGGATTCAGGCTGGCACTGGGTCGGGGTGCCTGGGATCGCGCGCGACATCACCGAGCAGGTGCGGGCGCAAGAGGCGCTCATGGACGAGCGTGATCGTAGCTTGGAGCTGCACGAGCGTATCCAGAAGACGACCGCCCATGTTCCCGGGATGATCTATCAGTATCGACTGTGGCCCGACGGGCGCAGTTGTTTTCCCTATGTCAGCGAGAGCGCGCAAGCGGTCTATGGCATCGAGCCCTCTCGCATCATGGAGGATGCGAGTCCGGCATTCGCCGTCCTGCATGCCGATGACCGCGAGCGGGTCAAGGCCTCGATCGAACGCTCGGCCCGAGCGCTGAACACCTGGCGGGAATCCTATCGGGTCCGATTACCCGATGATCGCGTCATCTGGGTCGAGGGCGAGGCCTCGCCGCAGCGCCAGCTCGATGGCAGCGTGCTCTGGGATGGCTATATCCACGATGTCACCGAGCGTCACCACGCCGAGACGCAATTGCGGCTCGTCGCGAGCGTCTTCGCGCATAGTTTCGAAGGGATTGCGATCACCGATGCGGAGAATCGGATAATCGACGTCAATCCCAGCTTTACTCGCATCACCGGCTATGCGAAGAATGAATTGCTGGGGAAAGATCCAAAGAAGCTCGCCTCCGGTCGGCATGATCGCGCGTTCTATCAGCGGATGTGGGCGGCGATCGAGGCCTATGGATTCTGGCAGGGCGAGATCTGGAACCGCCGCAAGAATGGCGAGATCTATCCCGAGCAATTGTCGATCACGGTGGTGCGCGATGCTGCGGGCGCGGTGCAGCATTATATCGGCGTCTTCACCGACATCAGCCGGTTCAAGGCGCACGAGGCGGAACTCGATCGCATTGCCCATTACGATCATCTCACCGGCCTGCCCAATCGGCGCCTCTTGATGGACCGCCTCGCACAGGCGATTTTGCATGCCAAGCGCACCGGGATTGCGCTGGCGGTCTGTTACCTGGATCTGGATGGTTTCAAAACCATCAATGACCATTATGGACACGCCGCTGGCGATCATATCTTGGTCAAGGTCGCCGAGACCTTGCGCTGCATGGTGCGCGGCGAGGACACGGTCGCGCGTCTCGGGGGCGATGAATTCGTGTTGCTGTTGACCGAGCTGACCCAACCCGAGGCGTGTTTCAACCTACTCAGCCGCGTGCTTGCTGGCATCCGCGAACCGATCCGGGTGAGGAACACCGTCCATCACCTGTCGGCGAGCATCGGCGTCACCCTCTGTCCGCCGGA
>NZ_JBKHDN010000255.1:0-3420 GCF_046541315.1 Halochromatium sp.
ATTCGGCCATCTATGACGCCGAACAGACGGCGCGGCTGTTTTGCACCATCGTCAATCGTTGGCGCTCGGCCGGGCTTCCCTGAGGCGGTGCGGCGCCTCTCGCTGACGCCTTCGATTCAGGCGGCGCCCTCGCGACTCGCCTCTTGCTTCGCCGCCGCCGCCTCCATCATGGTCTTCAGCTCGCCGCTCGCCGCTAGCTCCAGGGTGATATCGCAACCGCCGACCAGTTCGCCGTCGACGTAGATCTGCGGGAAGGTCGGCCAGTCGGCGTAGCGCGGCAGATTCTCGAAGATCTCCGGATCCTGGAGCACATTCACATAGGCGAACGCGACGCCGGTCTCGCCAAGCGCTTGCGCGGCGCGCATCGAGAAGCCGCACTGCGGCATCTGTGGCGTGCCCTTCATATAGATGACAACCGGGTGACCCTTGACCTGTTGGTCGATACGCTCGATGACGGCATCCATCGCAATACCTCGTGAAAGACTAGGTGATGAGTGAGGCCAAGGTCGGGATAGCGGCCGCGCATATCAAGGCGCGGCAGAGCGTGCCATGCGATCTCGCAAAGCCCAATGCGCTCGGCCCTGCTGACCGAGCGCCGCAGCCCGTTCGCGCGAGCGCCACCGCCAATCGACGCCGTCGGCCAGGCCTCCGAGCGTCCGCCCGCTGGGCTAGCGCCGGTCGAGATGGCGCTGCAACCAGTACTCGAGCAGCGCGACATGCCAGAGCTTGCTGCCCTGGATGCGGGTGTGGTGCTGGTCGGGCGCGTCCAGGAGCCGGTCGATGTACTCGCGCTGGTAGAGCCCCCGCTCGCGGCAGGCCTGTGCATTGAGGATATCGCGCATGAAGTCGAGGAAGGCGCCACGGACGTACTTGAGTGCCGGCATCGGGAAATAGCCCTTGGGCCGATCGATCACCGCATCCGGCAGCCGCCCGCGCGCGATCGCCTTGAGCGGATACTTGCCCCCCTCGCGCAGGCGCAGCGCCGGCGGGCACCGCGCCGCCAGCTCGACCAATTGATGATCGAGGAACGGCACCCGCGCCTCCAAGCCCCAGGCCATGGTCATGTTGTCGACCCGCTTCACCGGATCGTCGACGATCAGGGTAGTGACATCCAACCGCAGCACCGCGTTGATGACCTCGTCGGCGCCGGGCTCGGCGAGCCGCTCGGCGACATAGGCGCCGGTATGGTCCGGCCCGGCATAGGCGGGCGCCACCATCCGCAGGTACTCCTCGTGATCGCGATCGAAATAATGCCGGCGCACGCGCTCGACCGGATCACCCTCGGTCTCGGCGGCGATGCGCGGATACCAGAAATAGCCGCCGAAGACCTCGTCGGCGCCCTGCCCCGACTGCACCACCTTGGTCTCGCGCGAGACCTGCTCGGCGAGCAGATAGAAGGCGACCGCATCCTGGCCGAACATCGGCTCGGTCATCGCATCGACCGCCTCCGGCAGGCGGCGCAGCACCTCGTCGTTCGCCACCCGGAAGCGATGATGGCGGGTGCCGAAGTGCGCGACGACCTGATCCGAGTACTCGAACTCGCTGCCGGCCTCCTCCGGGGTGTCCTCGAAGCCGACCGAGAAGGTGTGCAGATCGGAAACGCCGTGCTCGGCCAGCAAGGCCACCAGCAGGCTGGAATCGAGCCCGCCCGAGAGCAGCACGCCGACCGGCACATCGGCGATCTCGCGGCGCTTGCGCACCGCCGTCTCCAGCGCATCGTGGATGGCCTCGATCCATTCGTCATCGCGGGTCGGCAGCCCGGAGCCGCTTGCGCCGCGCGTGGCGTCCAGCTGCCAGTAGCGCTGCTCGGTGCGCCGCCCATCGGCATCGATGCGCAGCCAGTGCGCCGGCGGCAGCTTGCGAATATCGCTCAGTATGGTGCGCGGTGCCGGCACCACCGCATGCAGGGTGAACAGATGGTGCAGCGCCACCGGATCGATGCCGTCGCCGACCCCGCCGGCGGCGACCAGCGCCTGGGTGGTCGAGGCGAAGCGCAGCCGGCCGTTGGCCTCGCTCCAATAGAGCGGCTTGATGCCGAAGCGATCACGGGCGAGGAAGAGCTGATGGCGGTTGGTATCCCAGATCGCGAACGCGAACATGCCGTGCAGCCGCTCGACACAGCCTTCGCCCCAGGCATGCCAGGCCTTGAGGATGACCTCGGTATCGCCGTCGGAGAAGAAGCTGTAGCCGCGATCGCGCAGCTCGCGCCGCAGCTCGGGATGGTTGTAGATGGTGCCGTTGAACACCAGCGCGAGGCCGAGCCCTGGATCGACCATCGGCTGATTCGAGCGCGCCGAGAGATCGATGATCGACAACCGCCGATGGCCGAGCGCGAGCGCGCCATCGCCATAACTGCCGCCGTGATCGGGTCCGCGCGGCTGCAGCCGCTCCATCATGCGGGCGATGGCGCCCAGATCGGCCGGCGCGCCGTCGAAACGCAGTTCTCCGCAGATGCCACACATCAGCTCGCTACCTCCGCCAGCCTGTTTTGTTCCTTGATATCCACTGTCTCGGGCCTACGTCTTCAGCGCTAGCGTTGCATTCATGCACCCCCAACAACCGACCCAGCAACCAAGCCAGGAGACTCAGTATGGCACACGAACTCCCCCCACTTCCGTACGAGAAGAACGCCCTCGAGCCAGTGATCTCCGCCGAGACCCTCGAGTATCACTACGGCAAGCACCACCAGACCTACGTCAACAACCTCAACAACCTGGTGCCCGGCACCGAGTTCGACGGCAAGTCGCTCGAGGAGATCATCAAGACCTCATCCGGCGGTATCTTCAACAACGCCGCGCAGGTCTGGAACCATAGCTTCTACTGGAACTGCCTGAGCCCGACCGGCGGCGGCGAGCCGAGCGGTGCCCTGGCCGATGCCATCAACGCCAAGTTCGGTAGCTTCGATGCCTTCAAGACGCAGTTCAGTCAGTCCGCAGCCACCAACTTCGGCTCTGGCTGGACCTGGCTGGTCAAGAACGGCGATGGCAGCGTCGAGATCATGAACACCTCCAACGCCGGCACGCCGATGACCGAAGGCAAGACCGCGCTGCTGACCGTGGATGTGTGGGAACACGCCTACTACATCGACTACCGCAACGCGCGGCCGAAGTACCTCGAAGCGATTTGGGACAAGATCGACTGGGAGTTTGTCGCCAAGAACTTCGCCGGCTAAACGCCTAGCGCGGTAACCGCGCGCCGACGCATGCTCCCAATGCCCAGCCTGGTGCTGGGCATTGTTTTGCCAGTGTCGGCAGTAAGAGGCGCCAGTCCGCCTCCCGCCACCTCGTTCTCCAGGGCACACAGGGAACCGACAGGCTGTTGCTTGCAGGCGGCGAACTGGATCAATCCGCAGACCCCTCCCGCCCCGGAAACGCCACCACCTCGGCGCGCACCTCCGGCGCAATGCCAGGCGGCCCAGCC
>NZ_JBKHDN010000256.1:0-3407 GCF_046541315.1 Halochromatium sp.
ATGAACGGCATGCCGTAGCCATCGAGATTGGTGATCAGCAGATCGCCCATCCCCTCGGCATCGGGTCGATCGACCTCGACGACCACGTGATCGCTGAACAGGTGCAGATGCCCTGCGGGGCATTCATGCGCGATCATGCCGCCATCCCGAGAGCCGTATTCGTTGGCGATCGGGCAGGCAAAGGCCTCGGCGATGACCGCGCGCATGTGCGGCAACAGCATCTCGGAGGTGCAGGCGATCAGCTTGGGTGACCACTGGCGGTCCCAACGCGAGCCACCCGGGGAGTCGGCCTTGCCGGTCTCCAGGATGCGGCTTGCAATGCGATAGATGACGGTCGGATAGCCATAGATCAGGCGCGGCCGAAAGCGGTTCAGATCGCCGATGTAGCCATCGATCCGCTCGAGGGTGAGATTCGATGCCGACAACACCACCTGATTCAGCAGCCAGCGATCCTTGAGACGACGCAGCCGGTTTTGCCGCGAGAGTTCGATCGGCGAGCCCCAGAAATCGACCTGCCGATCGCCGGGCATGACGCCAAACCAAGTGCGCGCACGCAGTTTTTGCGCATTCAGGCAGGATTCGCGGTGCCTGTCGGTATAGAACACCAACGGCTCGCCAGTGGAGCCGCCGGTGCTATAGCGAATCAACCGCTTTTGCCAACCCTGGGCTGTGAGTTCATCGCCCCGCTCGCGCAAGGTGGCCCGCTCCAGGATCGGCAGACGCGCGAGATCGGCGATCTGGAAGTGGGCCGGGTTCAGGTCGCCGAGTTGCGCGAAAACCCGCTGGTAATAGGGCACATGTTGCTGACAATGGACGATGAGCCGGCGTAATTTCGCCAAGCGCGCGGCTTCCAGGGACTCTGAGGACAGTCGATCATGAGCGCGCAATGCGCGCCACTGGGCAATCGTGTCCCGACCGCGCAGCCGCTCGTGCAGCGGAAGCAGCAGATGCCGAGCCGCAAGCTCGCTCAGGCGCATCGCATCAGGCCCCTGCGCTGACGTCGAGACGCTTCAAGAAGCCATCGAACATCAGCAGCGACCACAATGCCGGGCTATGATCGCGCGCGCCATCGACATGCTGATCCACGAGTTGCTGAAGGAACACCATGTCGAACAAACCCGAGTCATGCATCCGCTCGCCCAACACCTGCTCGCGCAACCGCTCCCGCAACGGCCCTCGGAACCATTCGGCTACCGGCACCGAAAAGCCTTTCTTGCGCCGATACATAATCTCGTTGGGCAGATAGGGCTGCATGGCTTTTTTGAGCAGATACTTGCCCTCGCCGTCGCGGATCTTCAACGTCGGCGGCAGGCCCGAGATCCATTCGACCAGCGGATGATCCAGAATCGGCACCCGTACCTCCAGCGCATGGGCCATGCTGGCGCGATCGACCTTGGTCAGGATGTCGCCCGGCAGATAGGTCTTGAGATCCAGATATTGCACCAGCGACAGGGAATCATTGACCGGCGCGCGCGCGGCATGCTCGCGCAGCAGCTCGACGGCATTGTAGCCTTGCAGTTCGCGCCGAAAAGTCGGCGCGAACAACTGCGCGCGTAATTCGTCGCGCAGGATCGAGACGCCCTGGAAATACCCCTCCACCGAATCACGCGCGAGCGCCTGAAAGGTCGCCTTGGCGCGAAACACGCGCGGCGCCCAATCGGCCTTGGGATAGAGATTCGCGAGCGTGCCGAACAGCGATCGGCGCAGATTCAGCGGCAGCGGGCGGCGCAGACAGTCCTCGGCCAGATGATGGCGGTACCGCCGATAGCCGGCGAGATTCTCATCGCCGCCATCGCCGGACAGGGCCACCACCACCTTGCGCCGGGCCAGCTCGCAGACGCGGTAGGTCGGTAGCGCCGAGCTGTCGGCGAAGGGCTCGTCGTAGAGTTCGCCGAGACGGTCGAGCAGCGCGAAATCGTCGCTATCGACCTGCTCCTGATAATGATTGGTGGCGTAGCGCTGCGCCACCTGCTGGGCGTAGCGCGACTCGTCATAGGCGGGATCGGCAAAGCCGATCGAGCAGGTGCGCACCGGCTCGCGCGTGAGCCCGGCCATCATCGCCACCACCGCGCTGGAGTCGACGCCACCGGAGAGAAAGGCGCCGAGCGGCACCTCGGCGACCTGGCGCACCTGCACCGCCTCGCGCAGGCGCTCGATCAGCTCCCGCATCGCGCTGGCCTCGTCGAGCGGCGGCAGCGGGTCGAACGGCACGTCCCAATAGGCGCGCGGCGGCGGCAGCTCGCGCTGGCCCTGTTGCAGGCTCAGCACCTGCCCCGGCGGCAGCTTGTGTACGGCGCGGAAGATGCTGCGCGGCTCGGGCACATAGCCGTAGGCGAAGTAGTCCTCGATCGCCTGCGAATCCAGTGCCCGGGGCAGATCGGGATGCGCCATCAGCGCCTTGAGTTCGGAGGCGAAGAGCAACTGGCCATCGGGCAGCAGGCTGTAGTAGAGCGGCTTGATACCGAGCCGATCGCGCGCCAGGAACAGGGTCTGGCGGTTGCGATCCCAGAGGCCGAAGGCGAACATGCCACGAAAACGCTCGACGCAGGCCTCGCCCCACTCCTCCCAGGCGTGGACGATGACCTCGGTATCGCAGTGGGTGCGGAAGCGATGACCCGCCTGCTCGAGTTCCCTGGTCAAGGCGATGAAGTTGTAGATCTCGCCGTTGTAGGTGACGACGACGCTCTCGTCCTCGTTGAACAGCGGTTGCTGGCCGCTGGAGAGGTCGATGATCGACAGCCGGCGGTGCGCCAGCCCGAGCCCCGGTTCCAGATGCACCCCGCCCTCGTCCGGGCCGCGGTGGAATTGGGTCTGATTCATCGCTTCGAGCAGCGCGCGATCGATCGGACGCCGCTCGCGCAGATCGAAGATACCGGTGATGCCGCACATGACTAGTTACCTACTGCTGTCCTCATACTCATGGCGCGGTGCCACTCCGGAAGATCAACCGCTGGCGATGCACGGTCATGGCGCCCGCCCCAGCGCCTTGGCATAGACGCGCAGATAGCCCTGCACCATGGCCGCCAGGCTGAAGTCGCGCTCGGCCCGGGCGCGCGCGGCTTGGCCTTCGCGCTGGCGGCGCTCGGGATCGCTGACATAGTCGGCCAGTGCCGTCGCCAGCGCCTCGGGATCGCCTGCCGGCACCAGGCTGCCGGTGACACCAGGCTGCACCAAATCCGGATTGCCGCCGACCTCGGTGGCGATCACCGGCAGCCCGGTGGCCATGGCTTCGAGGATGGTATTACAGATGCCCTCGGCCAGCGAGGGCACCACGAACAGATCCATCGCGCGCATCAGCTCGGGCACATCGTCGCGCGATCCCGGCAGCCAGGCCTGCTCGGCCACGCCGGCCTCGGCCAGGATCGCGGCGGCGGCTTCGCGCAATGGGCCGTCTCCGACCAGCAGCA
>NZ_JBKHDN010000257.1:0-3398 GCF_046541315.1 Halochromatium sp.
CAGCCAGCGCAAGGCGCCGCCCCATTCGATCAGCGCAACGCCTGGGATCGCCTCTGCGGCGGTCGCCGGGGGTACCGAGATCCGCCACAACGGTTCCTCTCCGGCGAGGCCATCGAGCTGTTGCTCGCGCACCGCGCTCCAGAAGGCATCCGCCTCGCCCGGGGGCATCGCGGTCCCGCCGAGGATGCGCCGCGTCTCGCTCAGCGCCTCCTCACTGCCGGCCGCCCGCACATGCAGCCGCCCATCGAGCCAGGCGGTGGCGGTGATCGGCAGCGCCTGCCCCGCCCAGCGTTGCATCAACGCCAGCGCCCCCGCCTGAGTCTCTTCCTGGACCAGCGTAATCCGCCCGGGCGGCTCGGGCATCACCTTGATCGAGACCTCCAGCAGCACACCCAGCACGCCGAGCGAGCCCACCATCAGGCGCGACAGGTCGTAGCCGGCGACGTTCTTCATCACCCGACCGCCGAACGCCAGCACCTCGCCCTTGCCATTCAGCATCCGCACCCCGAGCACTGCATCGCGGACGCTGGCCGCATAGGGCCGCCGGGGGCCGGACAAACCGGCCGCCACCATCCCGCCGATGGTCGCCCGAGCGCCGAAATGCGGCGGCTCGAAGGGAAACGCCTGCCCCTGCTCCGCCAGCAGCGCCTCGACCTCGGCCAAGGGCGTGCCAGCGCGCACCGTGATTGCCAACTCGGTCGGCTCATAGGCGATGACGCCGCGATGCGGCGAGCAATCGAGCTGTGCATCGGCCTGTACCGGATTGCCATAAAAGGCCTTGGTCTTGCCGCCATGGATGGCCAACGACCGGCCCGCTACGCGCGCGTCATCGACCTGCTCGACGATCGCCTGCTCCGTCATCGGATTCGATTGTTCACCCATCGCCGTCGAGCGCCCGCTCAAAACCTCGGCAACTCGGGAAACTTCAGTTGCCCATGATGGACGTGCATGGCGCCGAATTCCGCGCAGCGATGCAACGTCGGCACCGCCTTGCCCGGATTCAGTAGCCCTTTCGGATCAAAGGCGGCCTTCACCGCATGCATCTGGGTCAATTCCGCGCTGTTGAACTGCACACACATCTGATTCAATTTCTCCACGCCCACGCCGTGCTCGCCGGTCACCGTGCCGCCCACCTCCACGCAGAGTTCCAGGATCGCACCGCCTAGCGCCTCTGCCTTCTCGAGTTCGCCGGGGTTATTCGCATCGTAGAGGATCAAGGGATGCAGATTGCCATCGCCAGCATGGAACACATTCGCCACCGCCAGCCCAGACTCCGCTGACAGTTCGGCAATCCGATTCAACACCGGACCTAGCTCGCGGCGTGGGATGGTGCCGTCCATGCAGTAATAATCCGGCGAGATGCGCCCGACGGCCGGAAACGCTGCCTTGCGGCCCTGCCAAAAACGCCGCCGCTCGGCCTCGTCGGCCGCCGTGCGCACATCGCTCGCCCCCGCGGCGAGCAGCAGTTCGCGCACCCGCATCACCTCCACCGACACTTCGGCATTGAAGCCATCGAGTTCGCAGATCAGAATGGCGGCGGCATCCACCGGATAGCCGGCATGCACAAAGGCCTCGGCGGCGCGAATCGCCGGATTGTCCATCATCTCGAGCCCGGCCGGAACGATGCCGGCGCCGATGATCCGAGCAACCGCCGCCCCGGCCCGCTCAACGCTGTCGAACGCAGCGAGCACCACCTGCGCCCGCTCCGGCCTCGGCAACAGCTTCACCGTCACCTCGACGATGATGCCCAGCATCCCTTCCGAGCCGGTCATCAGGGCCAGCAGATCCAACCCCGGCGCATCCAGCGCCTCGGTGCCGACCTCAAACAGCTCGCCGGCAACGCTGACCAACCTCAGCTTGAGGATGTTGTGCACCGTCAGCCCGTACTTCAGGCAGTGCACCCCACCCGAGTTCTCGGCCACATTGCCGCCGATCGAGCAGGCGATCTGGGACGAAGGATCAGGCGCGTAATAGAGCCCATGCGGCGCCGCCGCCTCGCTGATCGCCAGATTGCGCACGCCGGGCTGTACCCGCGCCATGCGATTGGCCGGATCGATCGCGATGATCCGGTTGAACTTCGCCAGCGACAGCAACACGCCATCGGCCAACGGCAGGGCCCCGCCGGAGAGGCCGGTGCCGGCCCCGCGCGCCACCACCGGCACCTCCAGCCGATGGCAGAGCCGCATGATCGCCTGCACCTGCTCGACCGTTTCCGGCAGCACCACCACCAGCGGCCGCTGCTGGAAGGCGCTCAGCCCATCGCACTCGTAAGGCGCCCGCTCGGCGTCGGACGCGAGCACGCTCGCGGCGGGCAGCAGCCGGCGCAGCTCGGAGAGGATCTCGGGTTTCGGGTTTAGCGGGCGTCGATCCGGGATGCGGGACATGAGTGGGCTTCGCTCGATGGTATCGGCTGGACATCGCAGACGGTGGCTTTCGGCCACCCCGGCCGTGCTCCCCCCAGGCCGTGTTCCCCAGTGCGCTCATCCACACACTGGCGTTCGCCGTTGTCGCCATCCGCCGCGATCCCGGCTTCGATCGTCGGGCGGTCCCTATCCACCCACGATCGGATTAAATCCCCCGCCCGATCTGGCAAACCTCTGGCAACTCTCTGGCAACTCTCTGGCAGATCCGGGCCGAGGCCCTGCCAACAGGTCCTGGCATGGCCGCTGCATGCCCTTTGATAACATCCGTCAATCCAACAAAAGGAGACATCTCATGCATGCACAATCCAGCTTCTTGACCCGGCGGCATTGGGCGATCCCCTTTGGACTCGGGCTCGTGATCGCGCTCGGCTCGCTCACGGTCCTGGCCGCAGACAGCACGCCCGCCGACGAGGACAGCAGGGCGCGCGCCGCGGCCGGCGACCGCGACCGCTCGGCCTCCGGGCCGTTGGAGGCCTCCGAGCCGCCCACCCCGACCGGCGCCGCCGCCGACACGACGATCCTCGATATCACGCAGGATTCTGCGCTGTTCAGCCGCTTCGAACAAGCCATCGAGCAAGCGGGCATGGACGACGTGCTGGAGGAGGACGGTCCCTTCACGCTCTTCCTGCCGACCAATGCCGCCTTCGACGCGCTGCCCGACGACCAGCGCCAGGCACTGAGGCAAGACCCGCAGGCCCTGGCCGACCTGGTCAGCAACCACGTCGCGCGGGCGCGGCTCGGCATCACCGACCTCATGCAGACCGAACAGATCGACGCGCTGTCTGGCGAAACGCTTGAACTCAGCACACCAGCGGCGCGGCTCAGTATCGGTGGCGCCGAGATCCTCAGGAGCGATCTGGTGGCCGGTAATGGCGTCGTCCATGTGATCGACCGCGTGATTCTGTAACCGCGTGCCGTAGGCCGGCGGACAAAGGCCCGCCGGCCGTTCGCGCCGTCGGCCTGATCGGCCTGATC
>NZ_JBKHDN010000258.1:0-3394 GCF_046541315.1 Halochromatium sp.
CATTCAGACGCTTGCATGCGAGGCAACGCGGTCAACGGCTCTTCCTGGGTTGATTCAGGGCAACTGTGTTGCAGCGCGACAAGGCCAGCGCGCCCGCTGCGTGATAATCTCCGAGCGTTATGCTGGACTGAGCCACGATCAGAATCCGGGCTCAAGCAGCCGCGGCCCAGGCGGCGATCGCCCTGGGCCCAGCGCCCCTTCACCGCGAGTCCGCGCTTGCGTGCGACGGCAAGATCCATCGGAGCAGACAATGCGAATCCTTTTTGTCCACCCAAACTATAGCGCCGGCGCCGCCGACATCGCCGGCAACTGGTCCCCGGCCTGGGTCGCCTATCTGGCCGGCTATCTCAAGCAGGGCGGCTATACCGATTACCGGTTCGTCGACGCCCTGGTGGACAACCTCGACGAGGAGCAACTGCGCGTCGCCATCCGCGAATCGAACGCCGACATCGTCGCCACCACGGCGATGACGCCGATGATCTACACCGCGCAGCGGCTGCTGCAGATCGCCAAGGAGGAATGCCCCAACGCCATCACCGTGCTCGGCGGCATCCACCCGACCTTCATGTATCAGCAGGTGTTCGGCGAGGCGCCCTGGATCGACGCCATCGTGCGCGGCGAGGGCGAGGCGGTGACCCTGAACCTGGTGCGCGCGATCGACGAGGGCCGCTGGCCAGCCGAGCGCGAGCGGATCAAGGGCATCGCCTATCTCGATGAGAACGACAAGGTGGTCGCCACGCCGGTCGAGCCCTCGATCAAGGACGTCGATTCGATCTGGCCGGACTGGGGCATCCTCGAGTGGAAGAAGTACATCTACATCCCGCTCGGCGTGCCGGTGGCGACCCCGAACATGGCGCGCGGCTGCCCGTTCACCTGTAGCTTCTGCTCGCAATGGAAGTTCTGGCGCGACTACCGCGTGCGCGACCCGAAGCGGATGGTCGACGAGATCGAGGAGCTGGTGAAGGTCCACGGCGTCGGCTTCTTCATCCTCGCCGACGAGGAGCCGCAGATCAATCGCAACAAGTTCATCGAGTTCTGCCAGGAGCTGATCGACCGCGATCTCGGCATCCATTGGGGCATCAACACCCGCGTCACCGACGTCATGCGCGACGAGGAGCTGCTGCCCTTCTACCGCAAGGCCGGGCTGGTGCACGTCTCGCTCGGCACCGAGGCCGCCGCGCAGCTGAATCTGGACCGCTTCGTCAAGGAGACCACGATCGAGCAGAACAAGCGCGCGGTGCGCCTGCTGCAGGAGAACGGCATCGTCACCGAGGCGCAGTTCATCGTCGGCCTCGAGAACGAGACCCGCGAGACCCTGGAGGAGACCTATCAGATGGTCATGGACTGGGGCGCGGACATGGCCAACTGGTCGATGTATACCCCTTGGCCGTTCTCCGACATGTTCGCCGAGATGGGCGACAAGGTCGAGGTGTTCGACTACTCCAAGTACAACTTCGTGCAGCCGATCATGAAGCCGGACAACATCGACCGCGCCGAGCTGCTCGATGGCGTCATGGCCAACTATCGGCGCTTCTACATGAAGCGGATGCTGTTCCAGTATCCATGGGTCAAGGATCCCTTCCGTCGCAAGTACCTGATCGGCTGCATCAAGGCCTTCTTCAAGAGTGCGTTGGAGCGCAAGTTCTATCAGCTTGGCAAGCAGAACTACTGGGGACCGATGTTCAAGAAGCTGATCCGCTTCGACTACGACAAGAGCAAGGAGAAGATCGTCGAGCCCGATCACAACGCCTGGAAGCAGGCGCCGGCGGCCAAACGGCCCGCGATGGGCACCAGCGGCGCCGTGCCCAAGGCCTGTGGCGGCGGCAACCAACAGATGGAAGACCTGGAGATCGGCAGCGAGGCCTCGCCGAAGTGCCAGCCGGGCGGTTGCGGCGGCAGCGTCAAGCCCGCTCCGCAATCCGCCACGGTTGCGATGCCCGAGTTGCAGAAACGCAAAGAACCGGAGGCCGTGGCGGAGGAGGCGTAAGTCGACCTAGACATTGATCGCCGTTGCGCCTGATTGGCGGACAAAACGCCCCGCACCGACTCGGGGCGTTTTCTTTTTCGACCCACGACGACTGTCGTCTCCCTCTATGTCCGAGCAAGCACCCACCATCGAACTGAGCCTACCGCCGCTTGGCGACCATGGCCCGCGCCGCGCGCGCGCCCTGATGATCCAGGGCACGGCCTCGGATGTCGGTAAGAGCATGCTGGTGGCCGGCCTCTGCCGGGCCTATCGCCGCCGCGGGCTCGCGGTGCGCCCGTTCAAGGCGCAGAACATGAGCAACAACGCGGCGGTCACCGCAGACTCCGATCTCGGCCCTGGTCCCGACGGCGAACAACCGCGCGGCGAGATCGGCCGCGCCCAAGCGCTGCAAGCACGCGCCTGCGGGGTCGCGCCCTCGATCCACATGAACCCGGTGCTGCTCAAGCCGCAGACCAATGTCGGCTCGCAGGTGGTGCTGCGCGGGCGCTCGCTCGGCAACTGCCCGGCGCGGGTCTACCACCAGATGCGCCAGGGCATGATGCCGGCCATTCTCGACAGCTTCGAGCGCACCTGCGCCGAGGCCGACCTGGTGCTGGTCGAGGGCGCCGGCAGCGGCGCCGAGATCTACCTGCGCGATTGCGACATCACCAATATGTACTTCGCCGAACAGGCCAATGTGCCGGTCATCGTGGTCGGGGATCTCGACAAGGGCGGCACCATGGCCTCGCTGGTCGGCACCTGGATGCTGCTCGATCAAGCCGATCGCGACCGCGTCGTCGGCTACCTGGTGAACAAGTTCCGCGGTGATTTCTCGCTGTTCGCGCCGGCCTGCAAGACCATCACCGAGATCACCAACTGGCCCTTCCTCGGCGTGCTGCGCTGGTTCGAGGGCGCCGCGCGACTGCCGGCCGAGGATTCGCTCGCGCTCGAGCGCCCGGCCGAAGGCGCCTGGGCCAACGACGGCAACCGCATCAACATCGCCATCCCGCGCCTGTCGCGCGTCGCCAACTTCGACGATCTCGACCCGCTCGCCGCCGAGCCGGCGGTGAATCTGCGCTGGATCAAGCCCGGTCACCCGATCCCGGCGCAGACCGACGTCGTCATCCTGCCCGGCTCCAAGGCCACGCGCGCCGATCTCGAGGTGCTGCGCGACGAGGGTTGGGACATCGACATCCTCGCCCATGTGCGTCGCGGCGGCCGCGTGCTCGGCCTCTGCGCCGGCTTCCAGATGCTCGGCCGCGTCGTGCGCGACCCGGACGGCATCGAGGGCGCGCCGGGCGAAACCCCCGGCCTCGGCCTGCTCGATATCGAGACCACCATCAGCGACGACAAGCGGCTGATCGATCTGGATCTGACCGACCAGCGCAGCGGCTGTCGCGTCACCGGCTACGAGATGCACATGGGGCG
>NZ_JBKHDN010000259.1:0-3392 GCF_046541315.1 Halochromatium sp.
TCGACCGAGAACAAGGACAGCGACGATCCGTTGCTGCAAACGCCGGAAACGCTCGCCAACCTGACGCTCGACTTCAGCCCAAGCCCCGATTGGCTACTACAGCTGATCACCAGCTATACCGGCGAACAGCAGTATTCCAGCACCGAGGGCATCGAGACTGCGGCCGGCTACACCCTGGTCAACCTCAAGGCGAGCTACCAGCCCACCGCCCTCGAAGGGTTCGAGCTGTATGCCGGCATCGACAACCTGTTCGACGAAGCGGTCGACACCGGCATCGGCTCCAATCCCGGTCCCTTCGGGTATCTCGGCGCCCGTTACCGTTTCTGAAAACGATGCCGACATGCGACGGCCAACGCTCGCCGTCGCCTCTTATCAGCAACCCCCTGTTTAGAAGGAATCCCAAACCATGCATCAACGATTCACCCCTCTGCTCGCGCTCCCGCTGCTCCTGACCCTCGGCACGGCTCAGGCCGACACGGCCAGCCCGGAGCGTCCGGGATCCGCGTCCAAGCGCCCAGGCTTCATGGTCAGCGAACTGGTGAGCCTGCCTCATCCAATGCGGGCAATCCGCCAGGACCCGGAGCACTTCGGGGTAAGCCGCGAGCAGATGCAAGCCCTGCGTCGCGAAGTGATGGAGGTCTATCCGCCCCAGCTGCATGAGCGCGTGCAAGCGGCTTGGTCACTCGAACGGGCGATCCGGCGCGGCGTGCTCGAACAGGGCAAGGATAGCGCCGCGGTCGCGGAGCAGCTCGACGAGCTGACGCGACTCAAGCGCGAGGCCATCGATCTCCGCATCGAGGCCCTGAATCGGTTCCGCGCCATCCTCGATCCCGAGCAGTACCAAGCGGTGATGACGGCGAGCGCCAAGGGAAGATGAGCGCAACGGCGCCCCGCACATCGCATCCGGGGCGCCTGCTGGAGCCATGGGGCGCGGATCGCTCGCGCCAGGGCGATGCCTGACATGCCCGCGCCCTCTTGTGCGTAAAGGAAGACGCCTAGAGAGGCCAGAAACGGTTCCAGCGACTCGCTTGCAAACGAGCCGCGAGCCGCGCCAACTCACGGTGGCGCTCGCTCCACCAGCATCGCAGCGAAAACCTGAACAACGAGCGCAGCAGAGCTTGGTTCAGAGCACAGAGCCAGCATCTCTCGCGCCCCGCGACCGCCGGCCATGCGGTCCAAGGCGCGATCGGCGGCGCCTTGGCGACTGCCCTCGACTGGCGCGTCCCCCGGCCACCTTCCACCCGAGCCTCCACCCGAGGGTACCGGCTCAGATCAGCGAGCGGCCAGGTCAGCGGCGGCCGCTTCCTGGAACGGGCTCGCACGCACTCGCGTCCCCCGCTCGACGGTGCGATTCGCTGGCGCACCATGCCCCGCTGGTTGGCCGCCTGACGCGCCGTTCCTTGGCGCGACACGGCTTGGATTCCAAGCCATGGTTGCAGCAATCCAGCGACATGGGCATCCAGCCTGTCCTCCGGGAGCGCCTCGAACGCATGGTGAATGACGATGCTGCCGCATGCCGGATTCACGCGCACCGCCCGGATACCGGTCGCGGACTCGAGCGCATCCGGCAGACGCGAGGCCAAGGCAGGATCGGAACGCAGCATGGGGACGGACAACCGGAGGCGTCCAGCCGCTCGATGCCGCACGCGCAGGCGCTGCATTCTTCTTACCGCAACCATCGGCTGGACGGCCGTTGGCGCTTGCGACGAGGATAACCGTGGCTCCTGAGACGGCGAAAAGGCATCGAACATGATGATGAGAACGAGCAAAGGTGGATGACATCGTCGAGCAATCGTCCTCGATTTTATCGAGAACGCTTCTCATATTCAACAACTTTGTTAACATACCTGCTCTGTCTATTCGACATGCCTCAGTTGCAGGAAACCAAGCTGTTGAATCGTATACAATTAGACGAACTGATCGACATCGTGCTGGCCACCCTGGACGCCCGCGACCCCTACACCTACGAGCACTCGTTCCGGGTTGAGCGCTATGCGCAGATGATCGCCGAGGAGCTTGCGTTGCCATCGACGATCCGCCAACGCACCCATGTGGCTGCGCTCCTGCACGACATTGGCAAGATCGCGATGTCCGATCGTGTGCTCAATAAGGCGGGGCGTCTCAACCGCGAGGAAATGCTCGAGATCCAACGCCACCCCCGCATTGGCTGCAACATTCTCTGCCGCCTGCCGAGCTTCCAGGACATCGCCACCATCGTCCTGCATCATCATGAGCGCCTGGACGGCGAGGGCTATCCGGAGCAGCTCGCTGGCGAGACGATTCCGTTGGAATCCAGGATCATCGCCGTCGCCGACAGCTTCGACGCCATGACCTCCAACCGGCCCTATCGCAAGGCGATGACCGTCGACGCGGCCATCGCCGAGATTTCCCAACATGCCGGAGAGCAGTTCGACCCCGCCGTTGCGGCGAGCCTGGCGCGACTTCGTGACGAGGTCGGCGAATACCTCGGGAGAAGAGGGCCGCCGATCAATGGAGGACATCACGCCTATGTGGGTCACGAGGATCTGATGCACTCGCGCATCGTGCACAGTTCCGGATTCTTCACCGCACACGAACAATCCCCTCGCCACCCGGTTCCGAGCACGCTGTTCGGACGCGATTGGACCCGCAAGCTCTACACGCGCTATCACGCCCTTCAGTACAAGGCCAGCCGCAAAGGCATCCCCTTTCAATGGGACCGCTTCGCCGATTTCCTGACCGCGCTCGCGGTCGTCGCCCCAGACGACTATCACCCGAGCACGCACCGCTTCAGCTTCGACCTGAAGCGCACCGATGCACAGGGCCGGCGTCTGGGCTACTGCAAAGACACCATGAGCCTCAAGCCGATTCGCGATAAACCGCGGAGATCGCAGGACTCTTGCAGTCACCAATGCTGGTCTGAAGACGCCCCACCAACGCAGGATCCGAGATCCTAAGGCGCTATTCGATCCAGTCGATGCAAAGAGGATATCTCGATCATGAAGAATCCTGGGGCAACTGTGCCGACCGACCTAGTCGGCATCGGCGGCCCGGCGCTGTTGATCCTGGTAGCGCTCTCGGTCATCGCGCTGATCATCCTGCTGGCCAAGCTTTACCAATTCGCGCGCTTGCGGCTGAACGCGCGGGAGCCGGTGGCATCGGCCCGAGCGAGGCCGTCCGCGCACGCCGATAGTCATCGACACGCGAATAAGTTTTCATTGCTGCAATGGCTGGTGAACGCGGTCTCTCGTATACAGATTAAGATCGGCACAAGATTCATGGCCGCGAATACACTGATCATCGGTCTCAGTGTTGCGATCCTTGGTCCCTTCCTAGTCGATAACGATTTCGGCATTCTCATGATGTTATCGTTGTTCATGGGTGTCGTTAGTCTGACGCTGATCCCCATATTG
>NZ_JBKHDN010000260.1:0-3376 GCF_046541315.1 Halochromatium sp.
GGGCGAGGTTGAAATCCGGCCTGGCACGCGCATTGAACGTCCGAACAATCCCTCTTCAGGAAGTGTCCCGCCGATGTCTACCGTCAAGAGTACCTGCTACGAATGTGACGCCAACTGCGCGATCGATGTCACCCTGGACGCCCAGGGCGAGCCGGTGGCGATCGATGGCCCCGACTGTCCGCGCTGCTATGTGCAACTCGACCGGCGTCATCACCCGGATCGCCTGCTGTATCCGCTCAAACGCGTCGGGCCGCGTGGCGGCGGCGGGTTCGAGCGCATCTCCTGGGACGAGGCGCTCGCTACCATCGCCGAGCAGCTGAGCCGCACGCGCGAGCGACATGGGGCACCGGCGGTCGCCTTCTTCGCCGGTTACACCAAGGAGGCGCGCCCGCAGCTACAGCGTTTGGCGCATGCCTTCGGCTCGCCGAACTACATGACCGAGAGCGGCTGCTGCTTCTCGGCGACCAAGGTCGCCGAGGAGGTGACCTTCGGCACCAAGATCAAGACCACCTCGACGATCGCCTCGCACAATACCAAGTGCCTGCTGGTCTGGTCGACCAATCCGCGCGGCTCGATCCCGCCCTTCCATCTGCATCCGCAGGCGCATGCCAAGCCCGGCCGGCCGATGATCGTGGTCGATCCGCGGCGCACGCCGCTCGCCGACCAGGCCGACGTGTTCCTGCAGATCCGCCCCGGCACCGATGGCGCGTTGGCGCTCGGCTTCCATCATCTGATCTTCGCCCATGGCTGGCAGGATCAGGCCTTCCTGGATCAATGGGCGACCGGCGTCGAGGCCTTCCGCGCCTATGCCGCCGAGTTTCCGCCCGAGCGCGTCGCCGCCATCTGCGGCATCGACGCCGACGATCTGTGCCGCGCCGCCGAATTGTTCGCGACCCTGCATCCGGCGCAGATCATGCTCTCGCCGACGGCGACGGTGCAGCATAGCAACGGCTTCCAGAATCATCGCGCGGTGATCCTGCTGTCGGCGGTCACGGGCAATCTCGATCGCGAGGGCGGCAACCGCTTCTTCAACGACAAGGTCTCGCCGAAGCCGATCGAGTTGTTCGATCATTGCCTCGACCACCTGCCGCCGCGGGTCGGCGACGAGGTGTTTCCGGTCTGGACCCGACACTGGCCGGCGGCGCAGAGCATGCTGTTGCCCGATTGCATCCTCGCGGGCCGGCCGCAGCGCATCCACAGCCTGTTGGCGATGGGCATCAATACCGCGATGTGGGCCAACTCCAAGCGCATGGAGCAGGCGCTCGGCGCGCTCGACTTCTTCGCCGCCTCGGATTTCTTCCACAATCCGGCCACGCGCATGGCCGACATCGTGCTACCGGCGGCGACCAACCTCGAGCGCGAGGCGCTGATCGCCTATCCGGGCTGTGCCTATCAGGGCGAACTGCGCTATCGGCATCGGGTGGTGGCGCCCAAGGGCGAGGCGCGCCCGGATGCCGAGATCTTTTTGGAGCTGGGCGTGCGGCTCGGCATGGCCGAGCAGTTCTGGAACGGCGACCTGGCCGCATCCTGGGCCGAGGCCGCCGAGGGCATCCCGGAAGACATCCGCGCAGAGGTCTATTCCAACCCCGATGGCGTCACCGTCTATGCCCAGGCCATCGATGAGCTGGTCGAGCAGGGCTTCCTCGACGCCGACCGTCAGTATCGACTGCATGGCTTCAAGACCGTCAGTGGTAAGGTCGAGTTCGATTCGCAGGAACTGCGCGAGGCCGGTCATGATGGCCTGCCGATCTGGCGCGAGCCGGCCGAGAGCCCGCTCTCGACGCCCGATGTGGCGCGCGACTTCCCGCTGGTGCTGACCAGCGGCGCGCGTCACAAGCACGCCACCCACTCGCAGCATCAATACCTGGAACGCATGCGTAAGGCGATGCCGGATGCGCTGGTCGAGCTGCATCCGGAGGATGCCGCCGCGCGCGGGATCGGCAACGGCGATGAGGTCGAGGTGCGCACGAGGCGCGGCTGTGTGCGCTTTACCGCACGGGTCACGGATCACATCAAGCCCGGCGTCGTCCACTGCGCCCACGGTTGGAACCATGCCAATGTCAACGAGCTGACCGACGATGGCGCGCTTGACCCGATCAGCGGGTTTCCGCCGTTCAAGTCGCTGCTGTGCGAGGTGGCGCCGGTCGCGGCCAGCGCCGCCAGGGCCGCTTGAGCGCGACCGTGCGCGCGAGCGATCGCGGCCGGTGGGGCGCGATGACCTCGGCCTTGGCGATCGCCCGTTGGAAAAGCGCGCTCAACACCCTATATTGGCGCGGTTATGCAACCCTTGCTTGGTGAATGAGACCATGCCTATCTACGCGTATTGCTGCGGGGAATGCGGCCATGAACTGGATGCACTGCAGAAGATCAGTGATCCGCCGTTGACCGAGTGCCCGGCCTGTGGCGCCTCGGCGCTGACCAAACAGATCACCGCCGCCGCCTTCCGGCTCAAGGGCAGCGGTTGGTACGAAACCGATTTCAAGAAGGACAAGGACAAGCGCAAGAACCTGCATCAAGACGGGGAGGCGGCCAAGGACAAGGGCGCGGGCGAGAAAGCCGCCGGCGATCAGGCGAAGGCGCAGCCAGCCGCCGAGAAGACCAAGCCCAAGTCGGACGCGCCAGCGGCCAAGCCAGCCGCGAACAGCGCCGCGAAGGCCAAGGCAGCGGCGGACTGAGGCCTGGGCGACGCCGAAGGACGTCGGCGCTGAGGAAGGCGGGCGCGCCGCGAAGACGGGTGCGCGCCACGCACGCGCGCGCAGTGACCGGTTGCATGTCGCTGAGCCGATCGTTATCTTGGCGTGTTTTTTCGGGCGGCGCTCGCCGCCTGTTTCGCAGCGGTCGGCGAGCGCCGCCGGTGCACAGTCCAACGGGGATCGAACGGCATGCGCAGTCATTATTGCGGCGAGCTCGAAAGCGGGCTCATCGACCGCGAGGTCAGTCTTTGCGGGTGGGTCCATCGGCGCCGCGATCACGGCGGCGTGATCTTCATCGACCTGCGCGATCGCAGCGGGCTGGTGCAGGTGGTGTTCGACCCCGATCGCGCCGACATCTTCGCCCTCGCCGAACAGGTGCGCAGCGAATACGTGCTGGCGCTCAGCGGGCGCGTGCGTGCCCGCCCCGAGGGCACCGAGAACCCGGATCTCGCGACCGGCCAGATCGAGGTGCTGGGGCTCTCGCTCCAGGTGCTGAACACCGCCGAGACGCCGCCGTTCCAGCTCGATGAGCACGGCGCCGACACCTCCGAGGAGATCCGGCTGCGCTACCGCTACCTCGACCTGCGCCGCCCCGAGATGCAACAGCGCCTGCGCCTGCGCAGCCGCATCACCCAGACCCTGCGCACCTTCCTCGACGGCCAGGGTTTCCTCGATATCGAGAC
>NZ_JBKHDN010000261.1:0-3375 GCF_046541315.1 Halochromatium sp.
CCGGTCGAGAACGCCTCGCTGATGCCCTGGCTGGCCGGCACCGCCCTGATCCATTCGCTCGCCGTCACCGAGAAGCGCGCCGCGTTCAAGAGCTGGACCGTGCTGCTCGCGATCTCGGCCTTCTCGCTCAGCCTGCTCGGCACCTTCCTGGTGCGCTCCGGAGTGCTGACCTCGGTGCACGCCTTCGCCACCGATCCCGAGCGCGGGCTGTTCATCCTGCTGTTTTTGTGTCTCGTCATCGGCGGCTCGCTCGCGCTCTATGCCTGGCGTGCGCCGCAGGTCTCGGAGGGCGGGCGCTTCGACCTGCTCTCGCGCGAGAGCAGCTTGCTGCTGAACAATCTGCTGTTCGTCGCCTTCACCGTCCTGGTGCTGTTCGGCACCCTGGCGCCACTGATCTACGAGGCCTTCAACCTCGGCAAGATCTCGGTCGGTTTCCCTTGGTTCAACAAGATGTTCGTCGCCTTGGCGCCGTTCCTCGCCCTGTTGCTCGGGATCGGATCGGCGACGCGCTGGAAGCACGACGAGCCCTGGCGCCTGACCAAGCAACTGTGGCTGGCCTTCGCGCTCAGTCTCGGGGTGCTGGCCCTGACCTCGCTGACAGCGGTCGGCAGCGATGATGCTTGGGTGCCGATCGGCCTCGCGCTGGCGGCCTGGCTGCTGTTCTCGCACCTGACCCTGGTGCGCGAGCGCCTCAAGCACAAGCACGGCGGCTGGCGTCGGGCCCTGGCTGCGGATTTCAGCGGCAACGGCCGCAGCTTCTACGGCATGGTCGTCGCCCATCTCGGTGTCGCCATGTTCATCGTCGGCGTCACCATGGTCTCCAATCACGAGGTCGAAAAAGACCTGCGCATGTCGCCCGGCGACAGCCACGAACTCGCTGGCTATCGCTTCGAGTTCCTCGGCGCGCGCAAGGTCAACGGTCCCAACTACCGTGCCGATCAAGGTCATTTCATCCTCTACCGCGGCAAGCGACAGATCGCCGAACTCTTCCCGGAGAAGCGCTCCTATCTTGGCGGCGGCATGCCGATGACCGAGGCCGCGATCGATGCCGGCTTCTTCCGCGATGTCTATGTCTCGCTCGGCGAGGCGGTCGGCGGCGGCGACTGGGCATTGCGGCTCTACTACAAGCCCTATGTGCGCTGGATCTGGCTCGGCGCCACCCTGATGGCCCTCGGCGGTGCCATCGCCGTCTCCGATCGCCGCTACCGAACCGCGCGCGCACGCCGGACCGCCCCGGTCGAGGCCGTGGCGGCCAAGGCCTAAATGAGAGGACTGAGGTATGTCGAAATCTGTCCGCTTCCTGCTACCGCTGATCGTCTTCGCCGCCCTGGTGGTTTTGCTGGTGATCGGTCTCGGCAAGGACCCGAGCAAGGTGCCCTCGCCACTGATCGACAAGCCAGTGCCCGAGTTCAGCCTGCCGGAACTGACCGACCCGAACCGCAGCGTCGATCATGAGGATCTGAAAGGCCAGATCTCGCTGGTCAACGTCTGGGCCTCCTGGTGCGCGTCCTGCCGACAGGAGCATGAGGCGCTGATGGCCTTGGCGAAGGACCCCGACTTTCAGATCGTCGGTCTCAACTGGAAGGACGAGGCCGAGGACGCGCGCGCCGTATTGGAGATGACCGGCAATCCGTATGCGATGATCGGTCATGATCCGAACAACCGGGTCGGCCTCCATTGGGGCGTCTATGGCGCCCCCGAGACCTTCCTCGTCGATCAACAGGGCATCATCCGCTATAAACACATCGGTCCGATCGACCGCCAGGTGTGGGAAAAAACCCTGAAACCGCTGGTCGCGCAGCTCAAGGCGGAGGGTTGAGGATGTCAGCGCTGATCAAATCGTTCGCACTCAGCGCGCTGCTGCTACTCGGCAGTGGCGCGGCGAGTGCCTATACGCTCGAGGAATTCGAGTTCGACAGTCCGCAACAGCATGACGAGTTCCGCGAGCTGATCGCGAAATTGCGCTGCCTGGTCTGCCAGAACGAGTCGCTTGCCGGCTCCCAGGCCGAGCTTGCGCAAGACCTGCGCAATGAGGTCTACCGGATGATGCGCGCCGGCCAATCCGAGGACGAGATCCTCGATTTCCTCATCCAACGCTACGGCGATTTCGTCCTCTATGATCCGCCGCTCAAGCCCTCGACCTATCTGCTGTGGTTTGGACCTTTCGTCTTGATCGGGATAGGCGCCTTCGTTGTCGTGCGCGCCCTCCTGAACAAGAAGCAAACCCGCGACGAGCCCATCTCCGAGGCCGAGCGCGAGCACCTACAGGCGCTGCTGGATGCCAAACCCGCCCCCCGCTCCTCCGACTCCTGATCGCCCGATTGTCTCATGACTACTTTTTGGATGTACGCCGCTGGGCTGGCCGGCCTCGCGGTCCTCTTTGCTGTCACGCCCTTGTTGCTGTCATCGTTACGGCCCGCGCAAGACGACGCCGAAGCGAGCGCAGCGGACGCCGATCAGGCTCGGCTGAACCTCGAGATCTTCAAGCAGCAGCTGGCTGAACTCGATGCCGATCTCAGCGCCGGGAAACTCGACCAAACCGTCTACGAGTCCGCGCGCCGCGACCTCGAGCGCGAACTCTTGCACGATCTGGGCGATCGCGACCCGCTCACCGCCGTGGCCAGTCAGCCAAGCGAGACCCGCGCGCGTCGGCTGCCTGGCCCCTGGGTCACCGCGCTCTCGCTCCTGTTCGCCATCCCGCTGGCGGCTTGGGCGCTCTATGGCCTGATCGGCCATCAGGCGCTGATCCCGCAACTCGAACAGCAGGCCGCCAGCGGCGGTGCCGGCCCGCCGCGGGGGCGCAATGAGCTGCCACCGCTGGACGAATTGGTCGCCCGCCTCGAGCAACGCCTCGCGCAACAGCCGGACGACGCCGAAGGTTGGATGATGCTCGGGCGCACCTACTTCGCCACCGGTGATCGCAAGCGCGCCCAGGATGCCTTGGCGCGCGCCTATGAGCTGAACCCCAATGATCCGCTGATCGTGCTGGCCTATGCCGAGTCGATCGCCACCAACAACGAGAACCAGCTCGAAGGCCGCCCGGCGCAACTGATCTCCGAGGCCCTCGAACTCGATCCGGACAACCCCACCGCCCGCTGGCTTGCCGCCATGGTGGCCTTCCAGCGCGGTCAGTTCCGCTCTGCGGCCACGACCTGGCGCAATCTGCTCGACAAGATGGAGCCCGACAGCGAAGACGCCGCTGAGCTTCGCGAGCTGATCAGCGAGGCCGAGCGGCGCGCCGACTTGCCGGAGGAGGCGCAAGCGCAACGGGTCGCTCAGGCGACAATCCCGTCCGATGTCCCTGACGATCAGAGGCAAGCGCCGGAAGCCACGACAGCCGGCGCCAACCCAGCCGAGCAGGAGGCCGCGCCGGCC
>NZ_JBKHDN010000262.1:0-3373 GCF_046541315.1 Halochromatium sp.
CAGCGCCCGCCTGTGGCGCCGGTGGCTGCTGCCCGACCGGGGTTTGCGGACTCGACTAGGGCCCGATCGGGGCTCGATTGGGGATCGGGGGCTGGTCCTTTCAGGATCGCGATCCTGCTGGACAAGCCCCCGAATTCGCCCCATGGATTGTCCAATCGCAACGCACCTCGGGCCAGCTTGGTCGTATAATCGGGCCTCACGTAGCGGGTGCTTGTAGCCATTCCGCTACGCACTCATGGGCATGGTCCTTGGCATCGGTCCAGATGCGGGAAATTCCAAACCATCGACCCCATTTACCCAATCATCCCCGGCAGTCGCAGATGTGATCCTCCGATCAGTCGGCGACCACCAGCGCGATGAACCCTAACCTCGACCCTCAGGAACGCTCCTATGAACCTCCCCAAGAATGTCGGACAGACCGATCGCAACATCCGTTACGCCGTTGCCGGCGTCCTGGTTCTCTTTGGCCTGATCACTGGCTCATGGCTGTTTAGCATCATCGGCTTGATCGTGCTCGCAACCGCCTACCTTGGCACCTGCGGCGCCTACATCCCGCTCGGCATCAATACCACCAAGAAAGATCAGGAATAAGCCGAGCGTTCAGCACGAGGGGAGCAAGCCCCTCGTCTCGGCACAGGGAGGTGCCGCTTCACCACCGCATGCGCCCCGATGACCAACACTGCCTTCCTCATCGCGGCGGAAGGCCTGGAAAAACACTTCCCGGGCGTCCGTGCCGTTGACGGCATCAGCCTCGGCGTCCGCGCCGGTCAGTGCTTCGGGCTCTTAGGGCCCAACGGTGCCGGCAAGACCACCACGCTGGAGATGCTCGAAGGCATCCAGACCCCGAGCGCCGGACGCGTCCTGTTCCAAGGCCGGCCCCTCGATCGCGCCTTCCGCGAACGCATCGGTATCCAATTCCAAGCAACCGCGTTGCAGGATTTCCAGCGGGTGCGCGAATCCCTGGCCATGTTCGCGGCCCTCTATCAGCACCACGCCGACCTCGACGAACTGATCCGGCTCTGCCATCTCGGCGAGATCCTCGAGCGCGACACCCGCAAGCTCTCCGGCGGGCAGCGCCAACGCCTGCTGCTGGCCATCGCCTTGGTGAACGACCCGGCGCTGGTGTTCCTCGACGAGCCCACCACCGGCCTTGATCCCCAAGCCCGGCGCAACTTCTGGACCCTGATCGAACGCGTGCGCGCGCGCGGCACCACCCTGCTGATCACGACCCATTACATGGAAGAGGCGGAGCGTCTCTGCGACGAGATCGCGATCGTCGATCACGGACGCATCCTGATTCAAGGGCGACCGAGCGCGCTCATTCAAGCGCATTTCCCGGCCGCCATCCTGCGGCTGCCGAGCGACGCTTGGCCCGCCGCCGAACCCCTGCCCGCGAACGCCGAGCGACGCGACACTCACATCGAACTCTCTGTCGACGAGGTGCCAGCGGCCCTTGAGCAACTGGAGCGGCATGGCGCCTCGTTGATCGATCTGCGCGTCGACCGCCCGAGCCTCGAGGACCTATTCCTCAAATTGACCGGCCACAGCCTCAGAGCCTGATGATGACCTCCGACGCGATGCCAAGGCGGCGCCGAGTGGGCGTGCTTGCGGCCAGTGCTCGAGCGAGCGGGAAACGCATTTTGGCGATCTTCATCGCCCGCAACCGCGAGTTCTACCGCGACACCGCGGGGCTGGTGTGGAATATGCTGATGCCGGTGCTGATGATTGTCGCCTTCGCGTTCATCTTCGGTGCCGGCAGTCAAACCCTGTTCAAGGTGGGACTGCTCAACGGCAATGGGACCGCGCCCAGCGCGCCGGCGAGTAGCGATCCAATCCATGCGTTTCTGGCGATCGAGGCGATTCGGTTCGTCCCCGTCAGCGAACCAGAGGCAGGGATCGCCAAGGTCGCGAGACATCAGCTGGACCTGCTGCTCGACCCGAGCGCTCCATCCAGGTACTGGGTCAACCCCGAGTCCCCGAACGGCTCCGTCCTCGAGCGTCTGCTGTTGGGCGCGACCGCCGTTCCAAGCGAGAACGGGCCAAGCCCGCAACGCGAGACCGCCACCGGCGCGGCCCTGAGCTATGCCGACTGGGCGCTGCCCGGCGTGCTGGCGATGAACCTGATGTTCTCGAGTCTCTGGGGCGTCGGTTGGGTGGTCGTGCGCTACCGCAAGAACGGCGTCCTGCGGCGACTCAAGGCCACGCCGCTGACACCGCTCGAATTCCTGATGGCGCAGATCCTGTCGCGGCTGATGGTGGTGCTCGTCTCGAGCCTGGTGGTCTACGCCGGCGCCATGATGTTGCTCGACTTCCCGATGCGCGGCTCGTATCTGGCGCTGCTCCTGATCTATATCGCCGGCGCGCTTTGCATGATCAGCCTGGGCCTGATCGTGGCGGCGCGGCTGCGCACCGAGGAACTCGCCGACGGACTGCTCAACCTGCTGTCCTGGCCGATGCTGTTGCTGTCGGGGGTCTGGTTTTCGATGGAGGGCACCAGCGCCGCCGCACAGGCCCTGTCGACGCTGATGCCGCTGAGATATCTCGTCGAAGGCGCGCGCGCCATCATGATCGATGGCGCGGGGCTCCTCGAGATCGCGCCGCAGCTGGCCTTGCTGCTGGCGATGGCGGCGATCCTGATCGCCATTGCCGCGCGTCTCTTTCGCTGGGAGTGATCCGGCCGCCCGGATCGGTTCGACGATCGGTTCGACCTCAGTTCGACTGAGGGGCCATGGGCGCGTTGGGGTAATAGCCAGGCGCGGCGGGTGCCGGCCAATGGCCATAGGCGCCATAAGGACCAGCCGGTGGCATCGGCGGTACCGCCGGCTGCATGCGCTGCATCTCTTCCCAGCGCTGGCGCGCGAAGGCCTCCGCCTGGCGCCGCTGCTCGGCGTAATAGGCCTCGATTTGGGCGCGCCGTTGCGCGGCCCAAGCGCCAGGCGTGGCAGGCGCTTTCGACGCCGCGTCGCCGTCCTTCGGCGTCGACTTGGCATCGGCGGAGGCGGTCTTGTCCGCGCTCGCACCCTTGCCGGCATCAGCCTCGCTCGCCTCGCTCGCCTCGCTCGCCTCGCTCGCCTCGCTCGCCTTGCTCGATTCGCTCGTCTTGCTCGATTCGCTCGTTTCGCTCGTCTTGCTCGATTCGCTCGTTTCGCTCGATGCCGTCTGCTTGCTCGCCTTGGCGGCGGATGGAGCGCTTGGCGCCGGCTTGGACTCGGACTGCGGCTTCTCCTGCATCAACGCCTGGGCATAGGCATCGGCCTCCTGCTTGCTGACATCGGGCTTGGTCGCCGCTGCGGTCTCCTCGGCCGGCTTGCTCGCCGATGGCGCCGACTGGGTCGGCGTCGCTGGCTGCTGGGACGGCTGCTGGGCGGATTGA
>NZ_JBKHDN010000263.1:0-3303 GCF_046541315.1 Halochromatium sp.
TGATGCCTCTTCGGAACCGTCATGAGTCTCTTGCACCGCTTACGCCAGATGACGGTCATCCCAGAGCCGTCTGACTCGCGGTTGGCACCGGTCGAATCGATGCCGACGGTTGCGGCGTCAACAGCGGTGACCGAGCATGGAGGTCAGGTCGAGCCGGAGCCACTGTCGAACTCAGAGCCAGTAGGGATCAAAGCGTCAGTGTCAGCGCCAGCGGTGTTGGATGAAGAGATTCCACGCTACCCACCCTTCCTCAAGGGCCTGCCGCTGCCGCCACTGGAGCGGCTGATCGCCACCCAGGCCGAGCTGATCGCGCGGTTGCGCCGGGAGCTGGCGCTTGGCGACGACGAGGACGACGGCACGGAGCGCTGGGCCACCTACATCGCCCCGGTGATCCAACGCTATGCCGCCTTCGTGCATCTGATCCCGGCCAGCGAGGTGCATCATCATCGCGGCGCCGGCGGACTCTATCGCCATGGCCTGGAGGTCGCCTTCCATGCCGCACGGGCCAGTCGCGGCGTCATGGTCGGACTCGATCGTCCGCGCGTCGAGCAGCGGCGCCTGGAGCCGCGCCTGCGTGCCGCCGCCGCCCTCGGCGGTCTGCTGCACGATAGTGGCAAGGCGTTGGTCGATGTCGCCGCGACCGATCGCGACGGGCGCACCACCTGGTCGCCAATCGATGAGGATCTGGCCGACTGGGCCAGCCGCCACGGTCTTGAGCGCTATTTTTTGCGCTGGCGAGAGCAACGCACGCACAACGGTCATGAGGTGTTCAATCTGATCGCGCTGAAGCGCCTGCTGCCGAGCCGGGTCGAGCGTTGGCTCTCCGATCCCGACCCTGGACTCTACAGTGGGCTGGTCGCTGCCGTGACCGGTGTTCCTCACAGCAGCGTGCTGGTCGAACTGGTGCGCCAGGCTGACCGCCACAGCGTCGAGCGGGATCTGCGTGAGCAACGCATCGCGCCGATCGATACCGCCGTCGGGGTGCCGGTCGATCGCTACCTGCTCGATGCCATGCGCCGGCTGCTGCACGACGGGCGTTGGCAGGTCAATGTGCCTGGTGCGCGGGTCTGGTTGTTGCGCGATGCGGGTCTGCATCTGGTCTGGCCGGCTGCGGCGCGCGATATCACCGAACTACTTGCCGCCGAACGCATCCCGGGGATTCCGCGCGATCCGCAGAGCATCGCTGAGCTGCTGCTCGAGCGGGGGCTGGCGGTGGCTCGCGTGGATACCGTCGGTCGGCAGGCGATCTGGCGGCTGGCACCGGCGCTCCTGTCATCGGCGGGAGCGAAACCGATCATGCTCACCCTGCTGCGGCTGCAGAGTCCGGAGCTACTCTTTCCGCATGGTGCCCCGGCCGCTGTGGATCTGGTGGCGCGTAGTGAGGTTGGCGAAGCGGCTGCCGCAGAGACGTCGCGCTCTGAGGCGATGGCGCCAGACGCTGATGAGACTGGTCAGAACGAGGTTGGTGAGCTGTCCGATGCGGCGAGTGCTGGGGAATCCGCAGAAGCCTGCAGCACGGTGTCTGATCGGGACAATGGGGACAAGGATACGTCTGGCTTGGACAGTAGGCCAACGTCATCAAGCGGTTTGCAGCGCCCGTATCGTGATCCCGAAGCGGGCACGCTCAGTGTCCCTGGTGAATCAGTACCCGTGTCTGGCTCCGCATCAACGTCAGCGTTCGCCTCCGTGTCAGCAAACACGCTACCATCGGCCGCAGGGCAGGTTTCGTCGCACAGCGATGCCTGCGCGGCGGCCCGTCTTTGGCTCACCGATCACGGTCCTGGCAGCGCGCAGCTGATGGCCCACCTGATGGATGCGGCCCCGTCGGCAGCTCGTGCACACCTGTTGGCTTGGCGTGATGATCTCCTCTGGCTGTCTTACCCAGACTGGTTCAAGGCCACCGGCTGGGAGCCGACCCAGGCGGCAGAGGCGCTCAGTGCGGAAGGCGCCCTGGAGCCGGACCCCAGAACCCCGATGCGTCGGGTGCGTGAGCATGATGGAGCACGTTGGCTGGTGTTGACCGCCGAAGTGTCCGCACGGTTGCGGTTGTTGCTGCAGGAGGCGCGCTCAGGTCAAACCGCCGTCGAGCCCCATTCGAAAACCTCCGCACCATCCGCAGTGCCGCTGTCATCGACACCAACAACGGCACCGACCGCCGTACCCACACATTCACGTCTCCAGACATCTCCCAACCGGCCAGCAACCGCTGCGGGTCATAGGACGACCGAGCAACATCCGAGCATACCAGCCAACCCAGAAGAACCCGCCGACAAGCCACCGCTGATCCCCGCCATCCTTGCCGACCTCGAGCGCGAGCACGGCCCCGGTGATGGCAGCCAAGTGCTCGTGCTCGATAGCACCGCGCTCAAAGCACTGGCCAAACGCCACGGCCTCGGCGTCTACAGCCTGCGCCAGCGCCTGCTCACAGACCCGCGCTTTCGGCTCGGCGCCCATCAGCGCATCGAGGTCCAGCGCTGATGCAGCGCTATCAGAACCCCTGGCGGTCCAATCATGAAGCCGTTGCCGTCGGGTTCTGGCTCCTGCTCGCCGCCTTTTCCTTTGCCAGCGCCGGCCATTGGCAGCTGCATCCGGGTGCCTTCCGGCTCTTCGCCCTGTTGGCGCTGCTCATGGCCCTGAGCTGGCTGCCCGGCGCCTTGCGCCTGCGCGCCCTGCACGCGAATCTGAGCGGACGGGTGCAGACCTTCGTCACCGTCGCCGAATTGGCCGCGACCACAGAGCAGTTCCAGGGCCAGCTCTGGCTCGGCCGCGGCTTCGAGTGGGAGCGCGATCAGGCGCAGCTTGCGCACGACCTGCTGCGGATCGGCCCCTCGCGACTGACCCCGATCTCAACCACCGCGATCGGCGCGCACTGGCTGCATGGCCTGGCGCCGCGCGAGGACGACCTCGCTGCGCCACTCACCACCATGGAAGGCCACCTGCTGGTGGTCGGCACCACCGGCGCCGGCAAGACCCGGTTGTTCGATCTGCTGATCAGCCAGGCCGTCTTGCGCGGTGAGGCGGTGCTGATCATCGATCCCAAGGGCGACCGCGAACTGCGCGACAATGCCGAGCGCGCCTGTGTGCTGGCCGGTCGCCCGGAGAAATTCGCCGCCTTCCATCCCGCTTTCCCGGAGCACTCCTGCCGCATCGATCCGATGGCCACCTTTGGTCGCCACACCGAACTGGCCAGCCGCATCGCCGCGCTGATGCCCTCAGAGACCGGCGCCGATCCGTTCAAGGCCTTCGGTCAGATGGCGATGAGCCACATCATCGCCGGGCTGTTGCTGGTCGAGGAGCGCCCGA
>NZ_JBKHDN010000264.1:0-3286 GCF_046541315.1 Halochromatium sp.
CAAACGCGTCCATTGATTCACCCGTCGCCGCTGTGGCGACGCTCAGCATCCACCGCGCGAGTGCCGCGCCTCGACACGCCGGCGCGACCTCCCACCGTTCAGGAGAGCCCCGATGCCCGCGCATCCCTCGCCATCCAGCGCACGCCATCCACTGTGGCGCCTCCGCCGCCGCCTCGTGCGGCGCCTGAAGGTGCGGTTCTGGCAACTGCGCGATCGTCTTTACCCACCGGCCATCGAGCCCTGGTCAGACGATGATCAGACCTATGCCGAGTACGAGGCACCGAGCTGTCAACGTCGGCGCCAACGCAAGCAGGCCTGATCAACCCCACCCGGCAGGCGGCAAGACCGTCGCCATCCCTTTCCTCACCAGGAGCGCCACCCATGCTCAACAAGGTCCAACTGATCGGTCATCTCGGCCGCGATCCAGAACAACGCCAGACCAAGGATGGCCACGCTGTCACCACGCTGTCACTGGCCACCAGCGAGCGCTGGAAAGACCAGACCGGCCAGCGCCAGGAGCGCACCGAATGGCACCGCATCGTGCTGTTCAAGCGCAGCGCCGAGGTCGCCGGTCAGTACCTGACCAAGGGCTCGCGGGTGTATCTCGAAGGCCGCCTGCAGACCCGCCAATGGCAGGATCAGGCCGGTCAGGAGCGCACCACCACCGAGATCATCGCCGAGCGCATGACCATGCTCGGCAACAAAGGCGCCGCCAACGGCGCCGCACCCGGTTCAGCGCCCACCGACGCGACCCCTTTCGACGATGAACTGCCGTTCTGAACGCGGCTCAGCGTCGGCCTGGGCGCGCTGCGAGCTGCGCGCCATGGCCCGCGCTCTGCGCAAGCGTGCCCGGATGATGCGCCGCTGCAGTCTGCGCAGTCTGGATCAGAATCGACGCCATGCCGAACGCCTGGAGCAGCGAGCGCAGCGCCTTGAGCGTCTGACCCGCTGAGCCCCAACCCGCACCCCTAACCCACTCACCCACGCCGGGCATCGGTCCCCTGCGGGGCCGGTCCCGGCCTGTCGCACACCGGAGGATCCTGATGACCTCGACGAACCCGGCGATGACCGCTGTGGATCAGCCGCGGATCCCGATGCCGGCACTCGATCCGGCCCTGAACCTGACCCCTAGCACCTGGAAAGTGCTGACCGATTCGATCTTCCCCTCGGCCAAGACCGCTGAAGGGATTCTGCTCGCGGTGCACTACTGCGCGGCGCGCAACCTCGACATCATGAAGCGCCCGGTGCATGTGGTGCCGATGTACTCCAAGGCTCAGGGCCGGGAGATCGAGACGGTCTGGCCCGGCATCGCCGAGCTGCAGACCACCGCCGCACGCACCGGCCAGTGGGCCGGCATCGATCCACCGCGCTTCGGCCCGCTGTGCGAGCGCACCTTCAGTGGGCGCATCAAGCGCAATGGCACCTGGCAGGATCTCGAGAGCAGCGTCAGCTTCCCCGAGTGGTGCGAGGTGACCGTCTATCGCATCGTCGCCGGTCAGCGCTGTGCCTTCACCGAACCGGTGTTCTGGCTCGAGACCTACGCCCGTTATGGCGGTGCCTTCTCCGAGCTGCCGGCCGATATGTGGCTGAAGCGCCCGCGCGGACAGCTGATGAAATGCGCCAAGGCCGCCTCGCTGCGCGCCGCCTTCCCCGAGGAGGCGACTTACACCGCCGAAGAGATGGAAGGCAAGGTGATCGAGAGCGATACGCCCTTGCCGATGGCGGGGGCGGCGCAGGAGATCGGCTCGACCAAGCGCCGACCGACACCCAGCGAGACCGAAAATGCTGAGGGTGGCGCTGTTGAACCCCAGTCGTCCGCACCAGAGACCCTCGCGCCGGAGCCCAGTCGTGCTGCGGAAACGCCCACCCGCGCAGCCGAGCCCGAAGCGACGATGAAACCGCGCATCGACAAGGTCATTGCCCGCGCGGCCGAGAACGCCGCCTGGACCCAGGCCGAACAGTACCTGCGCGATCGCTGCAGTGGGCCGGATCTGGCCTATGCCCTGCGGGCACTGGCGGTGGCTCAGACCCAGCCGCAAACCGACAAGCCGTCGCACGCCGACGCCGACCCACGCCAGGCCGCCTGAACCGGCCTGCTGTCATTCCCCCTGCCGGGCGCCCCTCCCGCTCGGGATCGGTGCGCCCGGCTCACCGAGGACCACCGATGAAGATCATCGATATCGCCCAACGCACACCCGCCTGGCAGCAGTGGCGCGCCCAGGGCATCACTGCCTCCGAGGCCGCGATCATTCTCGATCGCTCGCCCTACAAGACGCGCTGGCGGCTCTGGGCCGAGCGCACCGGACTCGCCCGTGCGCCCGATCTATCGCGCAACCCGCAGGTGCAGCGCGGCAACCAGCTCGAGGATGCCGCCCGCCAGTGGTTCGAGCACGCCTATGACACCCTGCTGATGCCGCTGTGCGCGGAAGCGGACGACGAGCCGATCCTGCGCGCGTCCTTTGATGGCATCAACGATGCCGGCGAGCCGGTGGAGCTGAAGGTGCCGAGTGCCAGGACCTATCAGGCGGTTTGCGCACAGGGACGCGAGGCGGATGCCTATCGGTTGTATCTGCCCCAGGTGCAGCATCAGCTCTATGTCGCCGGCGCCGAGAAAGGCTATCTGGTGTTCCATCAGGATGCACAGACCAACACCGTGTTCGAGATCGCCCGCGATCCGGATCTGATCGAGACCCTGGTCGAACAGGCGCTGGCCTTTTGGGCGCTGATCCAGCACCGCCAGGAGCCGGCCAAGGATCCCGTGCGCGATCTCTATCTCCCGCCGCCGGAGCAGGCGGAGGACTGGAACGCGCTCGCCGGCCGCTATCGTGACGCCTGGCGTGAAGCCCGCGCGCATGAGGCCGACCTCAAACGCTGCAAGACCGAGCTGGATCGGCTGCAGACCGATCTGGTGGCGATGATGGGCGAGGCCCTGATGGCCGAGTCGGCCGGACTGCGCATCACGCGCTTCTGCGCCAACGGCAGCGTCGATTATCCGGCGCTGGTGGCGGCGCTGTTGCCGCAACTGCCAAGCGAGACGCTGGAGCAGTACCGGCGCAAGCCGAGTGAACGGGTCCGCGTCACGGTGCAGGAGGACCCGGCCAAGGCGGCAATCGACTTCGATGCCGAGGCCGTGGCGCAGGCGGCGAAACAGGCCGCGGCGAAGGATTTCTACTTCTGAGTCGCGACCGCTGACCTCGCCTCACGCTAACCGACCTTCAAGTCGGCGCTAAGCGACATGTCATCCCAGACCGTCCTGCCCGCGGGCAGGCGGTCTGCCCCAGGATCT
>NZ_JBKHDN010000265.1:0-3284 GCF_046541315.1 Halochromatium sp.
TATCACCGCATCCACATGCCGCTCAGCGGCGAGCTGATCCGCACCATCCAGATCCCGGGCCGGCTGTTCAGCGTCAACCCGGCCACCGTCGCCGGCGTGCCAGGCCTGTTCGCCCGCAACGAGCGCCTGGTCTGCCTGTTCGAGACCGCAGCCGGGCCGATGGCCCTGGTCCTGGTCGGCGCGATCTTCGTCGGCAGCATCGAGACGGTCTGGGACGGCCAGCTCACGCCCCCACGGATCGAGGCGACCACCGTCCGCGAGGCGGGGCCGGAGCCGATTCGGCTCGCGCGCGGCGACGAACTCGGGCGCTTCAACATGGGTTCGACCGTGATCCTGCTGTTCGGCGCCGAGGCCGTGGCCTGGGCCGCGACGCTGACGCCCGGTACTGGCGTCCGCTATGGCAGCGCGATCGGGCGGATCCGGACGGCGGCACGCTGAGGGTGCGGGAGCGCTCGGGTTGTCGGGTCGCCGTGAGCGGGGTCGGCCGCTCAAGCGCGCTCGACCGGAAACGCGAGCACCGCGTCGATATGCTCCGCGCCCAGCGCCCCCATCAGCAGCCGATCGAGGCCCAATGCCACCCCGGCGGTCGGCGGCATGCCCGCTTCCAACGCGGCGAGGAAGGTCTCGTCGAGCGGCGGCTGCGGCAGCCCGGCCGCCCGCCGCGCCTCCAGATCGGCGGCGAAGCGGGCCCGCTGCTCGGCGGCATCGGTCAGCTCATCGAAGCCGTTGGCCAATTCCATGCCGTCGAGATAGCACTCGAAGCGCGCCGCGACGCAGGGAGGCCCGGGGTCGAGGCGCGCCAACGCGGCTTGGCTCGGCGGATAATCGCGCACCACGGTCAGATGATCGCAACCAAGCTCGGGCTCCAGACAGCGGCTCATCAGTAGGTCCAGCCAGCCGTCGCGATCCAGTTCGAGCCCGTCGCAGCCGGTTAGACCCGCTGCCCGCCCCGCCGCCCTGAGATCGCTCACCTCGGCCTGCCAGGGATCGACCCGCAGGCGCTCGCGAAAGAGGTCGCGATAGCGGATGATCTCGACCGCGAGTGCGGGCCGTTCGAGCAGCCACCGCACCAGCGCCGCGACCTCGTCGATCAGCGCATCCAGCGTCCAGCCGGGCTGATACCACTCCAGCAGGCTGAACTCGGGATGATGCCGACGCCCGCGCTCGCCGTCGCGGAACACCTTGCAGACCTGATAGATCGGGCCGCTGCCCGCGGCCAGCAGCCGCTTCATCGGCAATTCCGGGGAGGTGTGCAGAAACAGCGGCTGGCGCGTGGCGCTGTCCGCGCCGAGCCAGTCGGTGGTCAGCACGGTCAGGGTCGGATCGGTCACCCCGGCGCGCGACAGGATCGGCGTCTCGACCTCGAGCACGCCGCGCTCGGCGAAGAAGGCGCGCAGACGCTGCAACATCCGGGCGCGCGCCCGCAACGCCTCGGGCTCGGCGACCGGGGGCCACGACCTGGCCGGGGTCGATGCGGTCACGGCGAGATCGGTTCAAGCATCGCGCAAGCCCGGATCGGCGCAGTCGATGTCGTCTCCGTGCCGGCGAGGCGAACACCGTCGGCCATTAGTCGTCCTTGGCGCGCGAGACGTAGGAGCCGGTGCGCGTGTCGACCTTGATCGTCTCGCCGGTCTGCACGAACAGCGGCACATTGACCACCGCGCCGGTCTCGAGCGTGGCCGGCTTGCCGCCACCGCCCGAGGTGTCGCCCTTGAGGCCGGGATCGGTCTCGGTGATCTCGAGCGTCACGAAGCTCGGCGCCTCGACACTGATCGGTTGGCCGTTGTAGAGCGTGACACTGCACAGATCCTGCTCCTTGATCCATTTCGACGCCTCGCCTAGCGCCGCCTCGTCGGCGGTCAACTGCTCGAAGCTGGTCGGGTCCATGAAGTGCCAGAGTTCGCCATCGTAGTAGAGGAATTGGAGGTCGGTCTCGTGCACATCGGCGGCCTCGACCGAGTCGCCGGACTTGAAGGTTCGCTCCACCACCCGGCCGGTCTTGAGGTTGCGCACCTTGACGCGGTTGAAGGCCTGGCCCTTGCCCGGCTTGACAAACTCGTTTTCGACGATCGTATAGGGATCGCCGTCGAGCATGATCTTCAGCCCGCCCTTGAATTCATTGGTCTTGTAACTTGCCATCGGATCCTCTTGCAGTGCATCTTGCCATCGACAGGATGGCCGGTCCGGCAACGTCGAGCCGCTGGGCGCCGCAGCCGGATAGAAACTCAACCCGTTATGGTAGCGCGAACCCAACAACGATGGCAGACCCGGGGGTGGAAATGGTCATGACGGTCGGTGGGGAAACTGACCGCAAACCGACCTGGAAACAGGAACTGGCCGCCGCCTTCACCGATCCCATGGCGCTGCTGAGCGCGCTTGAGCTGACGCCCGCGCAGCTGCCCAGGCTCGATCTACGCCCTGCGCCGCTGCAGCGGCGCGAGCGGTTCCCGCTGCTGGTCCCACGCGGTTTCGCGGCCTTGATGCGCCGCAAAGATCCCCATGATCCGCTGTTGCGGCAGGTGTTGCCGCTCGCCGACGAGGTCAAGACGATCGCTGGCTTCGTCTCCGATCCGGTCGGGGATGGCGCCGCGCAGCGCGCGCCCGGGCTCCTGCAGAAGTACCGGGGACGCGCCCTGTTGATCGCCACCGGCGCCTGCGCAGCGCATTGCCGCTACTGCTTTCGCCGCCATTTCCCCTATGGCGGTGAGGGCGCGCGGCGGGAGCGCTTCGCCGCGGCGCTCGCGGCGCTCCAGCGCGCCGACACGATCGAGGAGGTCATCCTGAGTGGCGGCGATCCGCTGATGCTCGATGACGCCACCCTGGCCTGGCTGATCGAGGCGCTCGATCGCATCCCCCAGCTGAAGCGGTTGCGCCTGCACACCCGGTTGCCGACGCTGTTGCCGAGCCGGATCGGCGAGCGGCTCTGCGCCATCCTGGCCGGCAGCCGCCTGCGGCTGGTGATCGTCGCCCATGTCAATCACGCCGCCGAACTCGGGCCCGAGGCACGCCGCGCCTTGCGCGGACTGAGCGACATCGGCGCGCCCCTGCTCAATCAGAGCGTCCTCTTGCGCGGCGTCAACGACGCCGTGACGCCACTTGCCGATCTCTCCGAGGCGCTCCTTGACAGCCGCGTGCTGCCCTACTATCTGCATTTGCTCGATCCGGTCAGCGGCGCCGCCCATTTCGATGTCCCGGAGGCCGAGGCGCGGGCGCTGGTCACAGAACTGCGCCAGCGTCTCCCCGGTTATCTGGTGCCGCGTTTGGTGCGAGAGCGCCCGGGCGAG
>NZ_JBKHDN010000266.1:0-3258 GCF_046541315.1 Halochromatium sp.
CCGCCAAACAGACGCGCGAGACCGAGACCGAGCTTGCCGCCAAGCAGGCGCGCGAGACCGAGACCGAGCCTGCCGTCAAGCAGGCGCAGGAGACCGAGACCGAACCTGCAACCGAGCAAGGGCAGCCAGCGCTCGAGGCCGCCGCCGCGGTCTTGGCCAGCGCCAAGGCCAAGCTGCTCGCGGCGCGCGCCGAGCGCGGGCGTCCGGGGCGCGACGAGAAGGTGCTGACCGCCTGGAATGCACTGATGATCAAGGGCATGCTGCGCGCGGCCCGGCTGCTGGGGCGCGCTGACTATCTGCACTCGGCCGATCGCGCGCTCGCGTTCATCCGCGATCGACTCTGGCGTGACGGGCGGCTGCTGGCGACCTACAAGGACGGCAAGGCGCATCTGAACGCCTATCTGGACGATTACGCGTTTCTCCTCGATGCGCTGCTGGAGCGCCTGCAAACGCGCTTCGAGCCTGCGGATCTCGACTGGGCGCGGGCGCTGGCCGAGGTCTTGCTGAGCCAGTTCGAGGATCCGGCCCAGGGTGGCTTCTACTTCACCAGCGCCGACCACGAGGCGCTGTTGCAGCGGCCGAAGCCGATGGCCGATGAATCGACGCCGTCCGGTAATGGCATTGCCGCGCTGAGTCTGCAGCGGCTCGGGCATCTGCTCGGCGAACCCCGCTACCTCGACGCGGCGGCGCGCACACTGGTCGCGGCTGCGGAGCCGATCCGACGTCTGCCGTATGCGCATGCCACCCTGCTGATGGCGCTCGATGAGCAGTTGAATCCGCCGGAGATCGTCGTGATTCGTGGGCCCATCGACACCGAGGCGACGGCTGCGCCCATTGATGCGTCCATGCAAGCGCCCATCGGGTCACCCGCCGAGGCGGAAGCTTCACCCCCGGGCGCTGTGCTCCGCCAGTGGCAAGCCGGGGCGCAACGCGACTACGCACCGCGTCGGCTGACGTTGGCGATCCCGGCCGAGGTCGAGGGTCTGCCGCCAGCCTTGGCGGCGCTGCAACCGGCGGCGCGGGTGCGGGCTTACCGTTGTCGCGGCACTCGATGCGAGGCGCCGATCGAGACGTTTGCGCGGTTGGTGGAGCAATGAACGGCCGTGCATGGGTCCTGAAGCGATCAGGAGTTTCATCGGCATCGGCGCGATTTGCCTGCACGCGGCCCTCGCGCCTGGCCCTTGTTCGCTCGCAAGAGTGCTGGTAACGTCCATAGCCGAACGGACCGGCGCCGACTCATATCGGCGACGGCCAAATCCGACGATGATCGCTCCCCTTTCTTCCCTGGCTTGAAGGAGTCCCAACATCGCTACCAGCCTCCTTGCCCTGATCGATGACGTGGCCACCGTCCTCGACGATGTCTCGGTGCTTGCCAAGGTGGCCGCGCGCAAGACCGGCGCCGTGCTTGGCGATGATCTGGCGCTGAATGCGCAGCAGGTCACCGGCGTGCGCGCCCAACGCGAGTTGCCGGTGGTCTGGGCGGTGTTCAAAGGTTCGCTGGTCAACAAGCTGATCCTGGTGCCGGCGGCGCTGGCGATCAGCGCCATTGCGCCCTGGGCGATCACGCCGCTGTTGATGGTCGGCGGCCTGTACCTCTGCTATGAGGGCTTCGAGAAGCTTGCGCATCAGTACCTGCAGGATGCCGATGCGGAGCAGGCGCGCCGGGAGGAAATCAGCCAGGCCCTGGCCGATCCCGACACCGATCTCAGGACGTTGGAACAGGACAAGATCAAGGGCGCCATCCGCACCGATTTGATCCTGTCGGCGGAGATCGTCGCGATCACGCTCAGTACCGTCGCCGGCGCGCCCCTGTTGACCCGCGTGCTGGTGCTCGCGGGCATCGCGCTGCTGATGACGGTCGGCGTCTATGGGCTCGTCGCCGGCATCGTCAGACTCGACGACGCCGGCATGGCGTTGACCGAAGCCGAGGGCGAGACGCTGGCGGATCGCGCCAAGCGCGCGTTGGGTCGCTCGATCCTGTTCGTCGCGCCCTATCTGATGAAGACCCTCTCGGTGCTCGGGATGATCGCGATGTTCCTGGTCGGCGGCGGCATCCTGGTCCACGGCATCCCGGCGCTGCATCACGGGTTCGAGCATCTTGCGCACGGATTCGGCGGCATGCTCGAGACGCTGACGCCGATAGTCGTCAATGGCCTGGTTGGGATTCTGGCGGGCGCGGCGGCGGTCGCCGTGGTGACGGGCATTCAGCGTTGGCGCTCGCGCTTGGCCTGAGTTTCCCAGGCGTTTGGCTCGATCCATCGCCATTCGCCCTGCCGCGCGGACACGAACATCCGGTGGTGATGGGGTGAGGCGTTTTCGGGATCCTTTCATCCCTTGCCTGGTTGCTGTTCGTTTTCTGACCCGATTGCCGCTGCCGGTCGCGACCGCTGCGAGTCCCATCGAGGCGAATCCGCTCGTGCTGGGACGCTCGGCCCTCTGCTATCCGCTGGTCGGACTCTTGCTGGGCGCCATGCTCTTGCTGCTCTGGCTCGGGGTCGCCGGCCTGCCGGGCGAGCCGCCGGCGCTTGCGACCGCCGCGTTGCTGCTCGCCTGTTGGGTCTGGAGCACCGGCGGTCTGCATTTGGACGGGCTCGGCGACTGTGCCGATGCCTGGGTCGGCGGGCTCGGCAGCCGCGAGCGCACCCTGAAGATCCTCAAGGACCCACTGACTGGCTCGATGGGGGTGGTGGCGCTGGTGCTGATCCTGCTGGTCAAATTCGCCGCCCTCGCCTCCTTGCCGGCGACACCGGCCGGCGCGTCGATCCTGCTGCTGACGCCAGCGCTGGCGCGCGCGCAGTTGCTGGCCTTGCCGCTGACGACCGCCTCGGCACGACCCGAGGGGCTCGGTGCCGCGCTGAGCGACAGGCTTCCGCGCCGCAGCGCCGGCTGGGTGCTGGTCTTGAGCGCCTCGCTCGCGCTCCTGATCTTTGCCAGCGCTGGCCTTTGGCTGCTTGGCATCGCGCTTGTCGGTATCGCCGGCCTCCTGCTTGTTCTATGGCGGCGCAGCATGCTCGTCCGCCTTGGTGGTTTCACCGGCGACACCGCCGGCGCCCTGGTCGAGCTGACCGAGGCGGCGCTGCTGCTGGTCGGCGTGCTGTGTGCAAATGGAGGCTAACCGGTGACGACCAGCGTTAGCGGCTCGACCGCGGGGCAACGGAGAATGAGATGGCGGTTGCTCTCGTCAATGACGAACAGAAAGCGCTAGACATCGGACTCCCATGCCCAACCATCCTCTCAGCCTGTGCGAGGAATGCGATC
>NZ_JBKHDN010000267.1:0-3189 GCF_046541315.1 Halochromatium sp.
GACGGCAGCCCCGGACCTTCAGGCGAGGGCGGTTTCCCAGCCGCGCCTGATCGCTATCACCTTTACGTCTCTTACGCCTGCCCTTGGGCGCATCGCACGCTGATCCTGCGCGCGCTCAAGGGCCTCGATGAGCTGATCAGCGTCTCGGTAGTCCACCCGCTGATGCCGCCTGAGAGCTGGGTGTTTGGGGAGTACCCGGGCGCTACGCCGGATCATGTGCACGGCTTCGACAAGCTGCTGCAACTCTACGCGCACAGCGCCCCCGGCTTCGATGGCGTGGTGACCGTGCCGGTACTCTACGACAAACAGCGCCAGACCATCGTCAACAACGAGTCCGCCGAGATCATCCGCATGCTCAACAGCGCCTTCGATGCCTGGGGCAACGCCGATCTTGATCTCTACCCTGCCGAGCTACGCGCCGAGATCGATGCGATCAATGCGCTGGTCTACGAGAACATCAACAACGGTGTCTACCGGGCCGGCTTCGCCACCACCCAAGCCGCCTATGAAGACGCCTTCGACAAGCTCTTCGCGACCCTCGACCAGTTGGAGGCTAGGCTTGCGACCCAGCGCTATCTGGTCGGCGCGCGCCTCACCGAGGCCGACTGGCGCCTGTTCACCACGCTGGTGCGCTTCGACCCGGTCTATCACGGCCACTTCAAGTGCAATCGCCAGCGCCTCGTCGACTATCCGAACCTCTGGGCCTACACTCGCGAGCTGTATCAGGTGCCCGGCATCGCCGAGACCGTCGACATGGACCACATCAAGCGCCATTACTACGGCAGCCATCAGCACATCAACCCGACCGGCATCATTCCCAAAGGCCCCGAGCTGGACTTCGCCAAGCCCCATGGTCGATGAAACGGTGCTCAAGGGCACAAAGTATCGCGAACCGCTTGCAAAGGCCGCCGCAATGGATAAAGTTGCGGATCTGATCCAACCAATTCGGGGTTCGCCATGTCTCCAGCGTTCCTGCAGCGACTCAGTTTGCCGCTCCTACTGCTCGCGGGGCTGCGCCTGCCGCTGGCCATCGCAAGCCCGCCCGGAACGATCCCTGCTGCGATTGAGCCCGTGTCCGACCATGGCGTCGATGGCGAGCATCAGGACTTCGCCTCATCGCTGCGCACGCTGCCGCCAGAGCTGACGCTGGCGCAGGTCTACGAGCCCGGCGTCGACCTGACCGGCTATCTGGTGAGCGAGAAATTTGACGGCGTGCGGGCGTATTGGGACGGGCGGCGGCTGATCACCCGCGGTGGCCTGATCATCAACGCCCCGGCTGGATTCACCGCCGGCTTCCCGGACCAGCCCTTGGATGGCGAACTCTGGATGGGGCGCGGCACCTTCGCCCGCCTTTCCGGCACCGTGCGCACCCTCGATCCGGACCTCGAGGCCTGGCAGCAAGTGCGCTATGTCGTCTTCGACTTACCCGGGGCCGCGGGTGGGTTCGAAGCTCGATTCGCCGCCCTCGAGCGCCTGCTTGAGCCGATCCCCAACGCCCGGTTGCAACTGGCCCAGCAGCAGTCGATCGCCGACCATGAGGCGCTGCAAGCCAGACTTGAGGAGATCGTCGCCGCAGGTGGCGAAGGGCTGATGCTGCATCGGCGTAATGCCGCCTATCAGCCGGGACGCAGTACCGCGCTGCTCAAGGTCAAGCCCTACCTGGAAGGCGAGGCCGTCGTGCTCGAGCACCTGCCCGGTCAAGGCAAATATGCAGGCATGCTTGGCTCGATGCTGGTCGAGGAGCCGGATGGCACCCGCTTCAAGCTCGGCACCGGTTTCAGCGACGCCGAGCGCGCCTCGCCGCCGCCGATCGGCAGCCTGGTCACCTTCAAGTACCACGGCCGCACCAAGTACGACCGGCCACGCTTCGCGAGCTTCCTGCGTGTGGCCGAGGATCTATAACCGTCTCAAGCGCAGCCGAATCGGTCGCGGACCAGGACACGCAAGCAGTATTGCCGCTCAACCCGAGCGCCGGGCAACCCTGGCCTAGGAGCGCAGATTCCACGGGATGTTCGTGTCCGCGCGCCAGGGCGAATGGCCATATCGGCTCGCCAAGTCCCGGGATTTGGGCCCGCCGCGAGTTCGTGCCCAGGCCCAAGGTCGAAACCGATGTGCATTTTCTGCGACAATGGGCGCTGTCACAGCAAACACAGGAACACTATGAGTCTCTACGACATCTACGCCCTCGGCAACGCACTGGTGGACATGGAATACGAGGTCAGCGCGGACGACCTCAAGCGACTCGGCATCGACAAGGGCGTCATGACCCTGGTCGACGAGGCGCATCAACTGCGCATCATGGAGCATCTGCGCGAACATCATCACCAGCGCGGCTCCGGCGGCTCGGCGGCGAACTCGGTGATCGCGCTCAGCCAGCTCGGCGGTCGTGGCTACTACGCCTGCAAGGTGGCCGACGACGAACTCGGCCACTTCTACATGAAAGACCTGCGCGACGGCGGCGTCGCCACCCTGGATGGCACCTATCTGGATAAAGGCGATACCGGCCGCTGCGTGGTGCTCGTCACGCCCGATTCCGACCGCACCATGTGTACCTATCTCGGCATCAGCGGCAATCTCTCGGTGCACGAGGTCGAGGTCGACGCACTGCGCGCGGCCAAGTGGTTCTACACCGAAGGCTATCTGGTCACCTCCGATACCGCCCGGGTTGCCGCCATCGAGGCGCGCAAGGCGGCCGAGCATGCCGGGGTCAAGACCGCGCTCTCGCTCTCCGATCCGAACATGGTCAAGTTCTTCAAAGACGGGCTCAAGGAGATGATCGGCGACGGCGTCGACCTGATCTTCGCCAACGAGGAAGAGGCGATGGGGATGGCCGAGAGCACTGATCTGAACGAGGCGGCGGCCTATCTGAAAACGATCAGCAAGAAATTCGCGATCACCCGTGGCCCCAGAGGCGCGCTGGTGTTCGATGGCCAGGAGTTGATCGAGATCGATCCGGTCAAGGTCGAGCCGGTCGACACCGTCGGTGCTGGGGACATGTTTGCCGGCGCCTTCCTCTATGGGCTCACCCAGGGTTGGAGTCACAAGCGCGCCGGCGATCTCGCCTCGGCGACCTCCGCCAAGCTGGTCACCAGCCTTGGGCCGCGCCTGCCGAAGGAAGAGACGCAAGCGATTCTGCAATCGCTGAGCTGACCGGGGCGCGATCCCGCCGGCATCGTTTCTGGCTCAAGC
>NZ_JBKHDN010000268.1:0-3146 GCF_046541315.1 Halochromatium sp.
TCCTTCTGCTCGTTGCTCATCGCCTCGATGATCGCCCGGTAGGCCTGGTATTGCTCGGCGGTCTCGGTGCTGGCGGCGGCCGCCGGACTCGCGTTCTCGAAGGTCATGACGAAGGTCACCGGCACGGCGCGGCTGATGCTCTCGAGCCCGGCGATCTCGCGCAGCTTCTCGACGCCCTCGCTCAAGCCGAAATGGCCGGCATCGAGGATCACGGGCTCGGTGCTGGCCACCATCAGGGTGTTCGCATCGAGCTTCGCCGCCTGCATCTTGAGCACCAGCGGTTGGTTCTCGCCGTGCAGGCTGAGGGTGCTCTCGGCGACCACCTCCATCATCTCGCCCGGCGCCAGGGCGGCGATCGCATCGGGGTCGATCTTGGCGCTCAGGGTCGCATCGCTGTAATCCGTCGTCTCGAACAGGATCTCGCGCATGCGCTCGTTGCGGATCGGCACCAGCGTCTCGACGCTGTCGAGGGCGGTGTCGATCACCGCCTGGCCCTCAGCGTCGATGCGCCCGGCGATCTCGGTGAAGTGATTGATCTCGCCGATGTGGCCGGACTTGATCGAGACGTAGTTCAGATGCGAGCGTTCGGGGTCGAGGGTCCATTCGCCGGCGACTGCCGGCGCGAGGCTGGCACTGGCGAGGCTGGTGGCAACTAGGGCGGCGATCAGATGGCGCATGAGTGAATTCCTCTGGTTGCTGGTCTCGGGGATGGGTCAGGGCTTGCTCAAGATTTGGCATGCGGGACGCTCGACGGGCGATCGATGTCGAGCGGTCATCGACGGGCGCTGTTCCAGCGCTTCGCTCCAGTAATGCGCCCGACGGATGCCAATCCCAAGCTTGCGGCGATTAACCGACGGTGGTCCGTTTGGGCAGGCACAGACGCACCCTGAGACCGGGCTCTGCGTCTTCCAGGTTGAGGCTGGCGCCATGCAGTTGCGCGACCGCCTGCACCAGGCTGAGCCCGAGCCCATGGCCGGGGGCGGCCCGGCTGGCGTCGATGCGGAAGAAGCGCTGCAACACCTTCTCGCGCAGCTCGGGCGGAATGCCGGGGCCATCGTCGCTGACACTGAGTTCGACGGTCTCGCCGGCGCAGTCCGCGCGCAGCCGGATATGGCCGCCCTCCGGGGTATGCTTGATGGCATTGTCGACCAGGTTCGCCAGGGCCTGGAAAAGCAGGTCACGGTCGGCGTGCAGCCGGCAGGCACCCGTATCGCCACCCGCATCAACGCCGATCCCGCCGCCACTCTTCGCACCCACCGCGCCGCCCGTCCCGCCGCCAACCCCCACGACCGCGATCACCTGCTGCGATTCCGCCGCGAGCGGCTCGTAGAGTTCGGCCACATCCCGCAGCAGCGGCAGCGGGTCGAGATCGGCAAAGGCCGCGCGGCGGCTGCCGGCCTCGATGTGGGCGATGCGCAGCAGGGCATTGAAGGCGCTCAGCAGTTCGTCGGCATCGGCGATCGCGATCTCGACCTCGGCGCGCGCCTCGTCATCGAGCGCGCTGCCGCGCAACAGTTCGAGCCGATGGCGCAACCGCGACAAGGGCGTGCGCAGATCGTGGGCGATGTTGTCCGAGACCTGCCGGAGACTCAGCATCAGCGCCTCGATGCGCTCGAGCATCTGGTTCAGATTGGCGGCCAATTGGTCGAAGTCGTCACTGGTGCCGGCGCTCGGTACGCGGCGGCTGAGGTCGCCGCGCATGATCTCGCGGCTGACCTGATTGATGACATCGAGCCGGCGCGCGATGCCGGCGCTCATCAGCCAGCCGCCGAGCAGCGCCAGGCCGACCGTGATCGCCAAGCCCCAGCCGATCGCGTCGAGCACCAGCTGGCGGATCGCGCTCAGCTCGCGCGCATCGCGGCCGACCAGCAGCCTGAGATCGCCGCGTAAGCGAAAGACCTTGGCGCGGGTTTCGTGCTCAACGCGGGCCTTGCCCGAGAGTTCCTGTTGGGTGCGGAACTCGACCCAGCCCTCGGCATCGGGCGCGACCGCCGGCCAGCTGTCGAGATTGCCGATGATCGGCGTGCCGTTCGGCTGGGTCAGCAGATAGATCGAGGCGCCTTGCGGATCCCGCGCGATGCGCTCGGCGATGAGGTTCGAGAGGCCGGCCAGACCGCGACGTCGATACTGTTCGGCCAGGCCCTGGATCTCGGCGCCGATGGTGGCATCGGTTTGCCGCGCCATGTAGCCGGCGGTGGACCAATAGAGGAAGCCGAGCAGGATCGCCACCGAGACCCCGACCAACAACATGTACAGGAGGGCCAGGCGGAAGGTCGAGCTGGTCAGGGTGAAGTGCGAGGTCCGCCGCCATTGGCTCAGCCGCGTTTCCAGGGACGCGCTGAGCCAGTGCCGTTTCCAGGCCGCGTGCAGCGATCGCCATGCGCGGCACGCACCGGGGCCCGCCAGCATCTCAATCGGCGCGCAGCATGTAGCCGGCGCCGCGCACCGTTTGCAGCAGCGGCTGCTCGAACTCCCGGTCGATCTTGGCGCGCAAGCGGCTGATATGGACATCGATGACATTCGTCTGCGGATCGAAGTGATAATCCCAGACGTTCTCGAGCAGCATGGTGCGGGTGACGACCTGACCGGCGTGGCGCATCAGATACTCGAGCAGCTTGAATTCGCGCGGTTGCAGCGCGATCGGTTGACCGTTGCGGTGCACCTCGCGCTTGAGCAGGTCGAGTTCGAGGTCGGCGACGCGGAGGTGGGTGGTCGGTGCCTCACCGGGCGTGGCGCGGCGCAACAGGGCCTCGATACGCGCATGCAGCTCGGAGAACGCGAACGGCTTGACGAGATAGTCGTCGCCGCCGGCACGCAGTCCCTCGACCCGATGATCGACCTCGCCGAGCGCGCTGAGCACCAGCACCGGGGTCGAATTGCCCGAGGCGCGCAGGGTGCGGATGATCGCGAGCCCGTCGAGCTGCGGCAGCATGCGGTCGATGACCAGGACATCGTAGCTGTTGCCGGTGGCCAGAAACAGGCCGTCGCGACCGTTTTCGGCGAGTTCGACGCGCGCGCCGATCTCGCCGAAGGCCTTGGCAAGATAGCTCGCAAGCTGCGCGTCATCCTCGATCACCAGTACTCGCATGCTGCTGGGTCCAGATGGCATGTTCGCTGTTGACGATGATCAGCATCTCGGTCGGCCG
>NZ_JBKHDN010000269.1:0-3139 GCF_046541315.1 Halochromatium sp.
GCATCGCTGGCACCCTCAGGCACCCGACCACCGCCAATCGGCATCCCGGCGATGCGCACCGGAAACAGGCAGGACCAGCAGATGTCGGTGATCAGCTTGCCGCTAAGCAATTCGGCATCCGGGCAGGCGGCATCGGCGGCCTGCGTCGATGGACTCACCATGAAGCCAGTGAGCAGGGCCAGTGCGATCAGCGGGCCAGGCCAGGTCCTGCGTCGTTGACCACGGAACGCTTGCACAGTAGATCGAAGGTGTGTGAGCTGGTGGCCTAGACGACACCGCATTGCAGGACAGCGGGCGAGCGAAGCCAGCGGCGAACGCTGTTGATTCCGGCTTGGCTGGATTCGGGCTGTCATTCGCCGCCCTCCTCTGTCTCGCTCGGCGACAGGGCTCGCGCTGTGTCGCCGCTCCGGCCACTGGCGCCCGGCATCGCGGTCTCGGTGATGCGGAATCGAAGTCCCTCGGCCTCGACCACGGCCGGCACGCGCTCCAGGGCGAAGCGCCGGCGCAACGCCGGGGTGAGCAAGAAGACCCGTCGGTCGAGCTGGGTCATGAGCTGTTCCAGTCCCGCCCAACCAGGCTCGCGCGGCAGATCGGTGAGCAGGAACACACTGGCCTTCGATGCGGGTTCAGCCGCCAGCGACTGGGCAAAGTCCACCTGGCGGGCATCGGTGGCATCGAAGACGACCAGGCGTTGGGTGAAGGGCAGCTGTTCGAGGGGATTGACCGATTCACCGGCGGCGACTAGGACCGCGCCGTCCGGCAGCCGGATATCGGCCGCCGCGGTCAGCGTGGGATCGATCCAGTGGATGCGATCCTCGGTCGCGACCGGCAGATGCTCCAGGCGCAGGCGCCCGAAGGCCCGCTCGAGGGCGCGGGTCTTCATCGCGCTCAGGTCGAGTGTGGCCAGGCGGCGCTCGAGCTCGACGAGCAGATCCGGCTCGCGGATCGCGGTGACCGAGCCGCGCGTGCCAAAGTCGCCCTGACGGCCGGCGTCGAGCGCCTGCTCGAGCCAATCGGTGCTCATCAGACCGGCCACGCGGGCACGCTTGGTCCAGTCGGTTCCATCCCGCTCCAACGCGATCAGGGTCGGCACCGCCGTGACCCCGTAAGTCCGAAACGGTGTTGGATCGAGCTGGACGTTCGGCGGCGGATCGAGTCCGTTGAACAGCTCACGCAAGCTGGCCGCAAAGGCGATCAACGATTCACCTTCGTCGACGCCGCGAAACAGGATGCTCAGCTCGGGTCGTCCGCTGGCCAACGCAAACAGCTCACGCAGGGATGCCTCGCCGAGCGAACGGGAGGCAAAAAGCAGGTAGGTTCGGGATAGCTCGCCCGTCGCCCGCTGGGATGAATCAGACTCAGCGGGTCCAGAATTGCCGGACGATCTGTCATCCCGTGCGCAATCCGTGGCCAGGCTCTCGCAGACCGACATGCTCAGGTCGACGAACTCCAGGCGTTGACGTGCATCCTCCAAGAGACCTTCCACGACAGACGGGTCCGGCAGCCCCAACTCTGTGTCCGCCTGCAAAGGAACCCGCAGCCACGCCGGCAACGGTTCACCTTCGACGGCCTGCGCAATCGCCTCGGCCTGAGTCCGGATCGGCGCGAGTGCCTGATCGACGCCCTGCTCCGCTTCATCGCTCGTCCGATCCTCTGCGGTCGCGATGCTGACCGCACACAGCGTGCAGACCGCCAGCATCATGCGGTGACGAGCGCTCGTCTGCAGACAGGCCTCAGAACAACGCATACGCTCGCCCCTGCACCTGTTCGATCGCCAACGCACCCCAGTAGCGGCCATCGAAGCTATCGCGTGTGTCCCCCATCACCCAACAGTGACCGGGCGGCACCTTGAACTCCGAACGTTCGAAGGCGGTTGCCGGCTGCTGCAATGTCGTCGCCAAGGCGGGCTCGCTGTTTGGTAATCGGGAGCCATTGATGCGCGTTCCTTGGGTATCGACGGCGATGCGATCACCCGCCACGCCCACCACGCGCTTGATCACCGTCTGTCCGACCCGGAAGTGAGGCACCATCGCCTCGGTGGCGCCAAAGGCGACCAATGCTCCGACCTCGGGCTGCCGATCCCAGGTATCGATCAGATACCAGCGATAGGGCGGCAGACAAAGCGCCTCCTGATCATCGATCCCGAGGCGAAAGCGCTCACAGAGCAGGCTGCCGAGCACCAGGATCAGCGTCAGTGCCACCAGGGCCTGCAGCACGAACCGGTCCCAGGGCTGGCGTTGGCGCTGTGGCTTCCAAAGGATGCTCATTGTCCACCGCCCTCACCCAGCGGCAGAGACAGCTCCGCCGGCGCGGCCAGCACCGCCTGTGCATCGAGGACCAGAAACCCACGCTCGGCCAGACGCTCGGAGAACACCCGGATCTGCTCGGCATCAAGCCCGGCGCGCACCGCCTCGGCCACCGACAGGATGACCACCGGCGGCTGGCGTGCAGTATCCCCAGCCAGTGCGGACAAGCGCGTCTGGCTGATCCCGAGCCCGACGACAACACCCGCTAGCACCGCCCCGAACAACAGCGTCAGTGACCAACGCACGGGCGTTGTCAACAGCGCCATCACGGGCTCAGATCCCCTGCCTGGGCGTTGCTCATCCCGCATGCCGCCGCTCCTCGATCAACGCCTTGATCGCCTCAACCGTGACGAGTCCTTGCGCCCGAAGCGCTTCCAATGCCGCCACATCCTTTGGCGCCGTGCTATAGAGCAACTGCCGGAACGGATCGACCACCAGGCGACCGATCCCGCCACCCAGGCTGGTCAGGCAACAGATCTCGGAATAGGCGCCGGGCACCGTATGCACGGTCTTCAGCAGTTCCACCGCGCCGGCCGGCAACGGCAGCCGCTGCTCGGCCGCGAGCTGATCGATCGCCTGTGACGGTTGCGCGAGCAGAAAACTGTGGGCACTGTTCTCGGCGATCGCGCGTCCGACCGGATGGGTGTAGAGATCCGCCAGCGACTGCGTGATGGTCACCGCCGCGCCGCCATACTTGCGAAAGCGCCGATAGCCCGACTCGATGAACTTGCCGACATCGCCGTTGGTGAGCAGATCCCAGGCCTCGTCGATCACCACCAGCTTCGGCTGTGCGCGCTCGCCCAGGTACATCGCTTGCTGGATCTGGTAGATCA
>NZ_JBKHDN010000270.1:0-3061 GCF_046541315.1 Halochromatium sp.
TCCCAGAACCACCAGCCGCCCCAGCCGAGTTCGTAGTAGGCCCACCAGGAGCCGAGCGCGATACCGATGGTCAAAAACACCCAGGCGACCGTGGTCCAGGGCCGCGACCAGCGCGCCCAGGCGGCGTCGAGCTTGCCACCGATGAGCGCGGCGAGGGCGAAGGCGAAGGCGACCGAGAAGCCGACATAGCCCATGTAGAGCATCGGCGGATGGATCGCCAGCCCCGGATCCTGCAACAGCGGATTCAGGTCGCGCCCTTCCGGCGGCACCGGGAACAGGCGCTCGAAGGGGTTGGAGGTCAACAGCATGAACAGCAAAAAGCCGATCGCCACCATGCCCATGACCGCGATCACCCGCGCCACGACCGGCAAGGGCAGGTTACGGCTGAAGAACGCCACGGCGGCGCCCCAGCCCGCCATCATCAGCGCCCACAGCAGCAATGAACCCTCGTGGCCGCCCCACACCGCCGAGACCTTGTAGACATCGGGCAGCAGGCTGTTCGAGTTCTGGGCGACATAGAGCACCGAGAAATCGCTGGCCATGAAGGCCTGCACCAAGGCCGCGAAGGCGATGGCGACGAAGACCAACTGCCCATAGGCCAGCGGTCGCGCCATGGCCATCCACGGGCGGTTGCCGGTGAGCGAGCCGGCGAGCGGAAAACCGGCCTGAGCGAGGGCGAGCAGGAGCGCGAGGATCAGCGCGAGATGTCCGAGTTCTGGAATCATTGTTGCAAACTCCCGCTGGTCTGTTCGATGAGACCCTTGGTATCGGCCGTCTGCAGCGTGTCGGTGACCTCCGGCGGCATGTAGGATTCATCGTGCTTGGCCAGCACCTCCTCGGCATAGAAGACGCCGTCGATACCGATGCGGCCCTTGGCAACCACGCCTTCGCCTTCGCGGAAGAGGTCCGGCAGGATCCCGGTGTAGCTGACCGGAATCACGGCGGCGTTGTCGGTGACCTCGAAGTGAACGGTGAGTCCATCGGCCTGGCGGGCCAGGCTCTCGGGCACCACGAGACCGCCGACCCGAAACACCGTATCGCTCGGATGTTCATTCGCCATCACCTGGGTGGGGCTGAAAAAATACGAGATATTGCTCTGCAGCGCGCTGAGCGCCAGGGTGGTCGCGCCGGCGACGCCGATCAGCGCGAGGCCGACCAAGACCAAGCGTTTTTGTCTTGCTTTCATTGAGCATTCCTCGTGGCGATCGATGGGCCGCTGATCTTGGGTCAGGCGGCTCCGGTGTGAAAATGCGGGTCGTCCAAGCCTTGGGCTGGATGGGAATCTGTGACTAGGATTGGGCGTCGGTCGTTCCCGGTGGTCGGCGCGTGGCCGTTGGCCGTGGCGCGCGCAAGCGCAGCAACCGGCTGAGGCGCGTCAGCGTCGCGCGTCGGCTGCCGCGCAATTGTAGGATCTCGATCAGCAGCAACCCGAAGGTCATCCCGAACGCGCCCCACACATAGCCGCCATAGCCGCCTTGGCTGAAGAACTCGATCATGCGCGCGCCTCCTTGGCGATCACATCGCGCACCCAGGCACTGTCCGCCTCGCGGGTCAGGATGATGGTGCGCAGGCGCGCGAAGACGGCGGCGAACGAATAGGCCCAGAAGCCAAGGGTCATGCTCAACATCGGGATCAGGATGCTCAGGTGGATGCTGCCCGGATCGGAGCGCTGATGCAGCGACGCGCACTGGTTCGGATCGGGACAGTTGATCGACAGAAAGATCACCGGCACCATCACCAGGCCAACGATCGCCAGCAGCGCCGCAGCACGATCCGCGCGGCGGGTATCGTCGATGGCCGAATGGAGCGCGATGTAGCCGATATAGAGAAAGAACAGCAGCAGCTCGGAGGTCAGGCGCGGGTCCCAATCCCAATAGGTGCCCCAGCTCGGGCGCCCCCAGAGCGCGCCGGTCCAGAGCGCCAGGAAGGTAAACAGGGCGCCGGTCGGCGCCACCGCCTTCGCCATCATGAAACTCAAGCGGGTATTGAACACCAGCCCGATCGCCGACCAGGCGGCGAGCACCAGATAGAGCCACATCGACATCCAGGCCGCCGGCACATGCACGAAGATGATGCGGTAGTACTCCTTCTGGGGATTGCTTCCGCCGAGCTGATCGCTGGTCAGGAAGAAGCCCCAGTCGAAACCGATCAGTATCAGCACCAAGGCGGCCAGGCCGAAGCGGGGAATGAGACGCCCGGCGAGCGGGTAGAAGGCAGCGGGCGAGGCGAATTGGAACCAGTTGATCGTCATAGGGGCGCGATGGCGTTGGAGGCTAGCCGCAGGGGCCGCCACGGAGTTGAGCACGGGATTGTAAGCAGTCGTCGATGGATGCGTCGAACGGTTCGATGGCGCTTACTCCAGCGAGATGCGCAGCGCGGCGGCGGCCGCGAGCGGCGCCAACAGGAAGGCGCCGAGCAAGAATGCGCTTAAAAGATAGAAATAGGGCTGGGTGTCGGCGATATCGATGGCGCTGACCGCGACCGCGCCCGCGCCATAGACCAGCACCGGCACATACAACGGCAGGATCAGCAGCGATAACAGGATGCCGCCGCCCCGCAGCCCCAGCGTGAGGGCCGCACCGATCGCGCCGATCAGGCCGAGCACCGGCGTGCCGATGGCCAGCGCCGCCATCATCACCCAGATCGCGGTGGCGCTCAGGTGATACTGCATGGCGACCAGGGGCGCGATCAGCACCAACGGCAAGCCGGTGAGCAGCCAGTGTGCGACCACCTTGCCGAGCACCAGCACCGCGAGGGGCTGGCCGGCGAGCAACAGTTGCTCGAGCGTGCCGTCGTCGTAGTCGGCGGCGAACAGTCGCTCCAGCGCCAGCATCGAGGCCAAGAGCGCGGCGACCCAGACCACGCCGGGGCCGAGCATGCGCAGTTGCTCCCGCTCGCTGCCGACGCCGAGCGGGAACAGGCTGACGACGATGATGAAGAAGAACAGCGTCGTCAGCACATCGGTGCGCCGGCGCATGGCCAGCGTGATATCGCGCACAAGGACGCAGGAGAACACCTGAAGCATCGGCGACTCAGCGCGCGGCCGGTTCTGGCGCAGAGG
>NZ_JBKHDN010000271.1:0-3024 GCF_046541315.1 Halochromatium sp.
ACGCGTCGCGCTCAAGCCTCCAACGCCGCGCTGTCGGTGGCGGCTACTCGTCCTGCGAAGCCGTTTCGTCGCTCGCGCGTGGTTCACACTCGAAGCGCCGAAAGCGCGCGCCGCCATCCGCATCGGTCTCGGTCAGGGTCATGACCAGGTTCGAGAGGTTGAGCTTGAAGCGCCCTTGCTGGGCTTCGATCTGCTTATCGGCCAGCCAGATCGCCTCCTCGGTCTCGAGATCGTCGGCGCTGCTCTCGATGATGGCGAAGTCGTAGTTGAAATCCTCGCCGGGCCGGCTCTTGCTGATCCGCACCTCAATCGGGTCGACTGTCCTTGGCGCCTGCTCGTCGTAGCTCAGCTCGCCCGGCTCGCCAAAGGCGACCACGCGCATCGGCTGCTCGACACAGATCAGATCGAGCTGCTCGGGCGGATCCTCTTCGTCGGCCCGCAGCGGCGCGCTGGCGACCAATAGGGCCAGCAAGGCCAGAAAGAGAGGCGCCCCCCTGAGCAGACCCGCAAGCCCAAGCAAGGAGCCGCCTCGATATGCGTCAATCATCAAAATCCTCCGCGAAAGATTCCGCCCTTGAGGCGGGAACGTTGAACTGCCTGCAAGGCAGCAAAGTGGATCGGTGCCAGCTCAGCGTCAGAGCGGTCATCCGCGCATCGCCCACGCGCACCAGGCTAGCGCCAGCCATCACCAGGCCATGGTCCGCGCCAGCGGGCGGAACTGGAGCCCATAGAACATCTCCAGATAGCGCGCGGTCTCGGTGCGCTCCAGATCGGTGACGTATTTCCAGAAGCCGTAGACCCGCGACAGGGTCATCATGCGCTCGGCGTAGCGACGCCAGGTGTAGCGCTCCTCGATGCGCGCCAGGGCCGCCTCCGAGATCGCCCGCCAGCAGTCCGCATCCTCGGCGCAGCGACGCAGGAAATCAGCGATCAACGCGGTCGCGTCCGCGCCATGGTTGGGGTCGATGTGAAACCCCGAGAGGCCGTCCTCGATGATCTCGAGCGGACCGCCGTAACGGGTCGCGAACACCGGCAGGCCGCAGCTCATCGCCTCGATCACGGTCAGGCCGAAGGCCTCGAACAGCGCCGGCTGCACGAAGACGCCGCGGCGCTCGGCAATGAACCGATAGAGTTCGCCCGCCAGCGGTTTCTCCAGATGAATCCCGAGCCAGCGCACCTGCCCATCCAGCCCGTGCTGCTCGAACAACCGATGCATCGTCTCGATCTGCTCGCGTTCCTCGTCATCGCCGGAGCGACCCGGGTCGACATGACCCGCCACCACCACCAGATCGGCCTGCTCGCGTAACTCGGCACTGCGACCGTACCAGTCTACCAGCCCGGTCATGTTCTTGATGCGGTCGAGCCGCGCCATGGTGAACAGCAGGGGCCGCTCGCGCTCGGCGAGCACGCCCCGGGATTCGCCGTCGCGCGGCCCGCCGAAGAGCAGTTCCTCGATCTCCGCGTGCAGATGCACCAAGCGCCGCTGGTCATCGGTATACGGGAAATAGATGTCCTCGTCGGCCCCCGGCGAGACGATGTTGAACTTGGGATCATAGACATCGACCCCGGAGACGACGCGATAGAGCCCTGGCATGGTGAAGCTGGAATAGCTCTCGTACTGGCCGACGCTGTCGTCGGTGCCGGCGATCTCCTGATAGGTGCTGGTGATGACGAAATCGGCGGTGTTGATGGCGATCAGATCGGCGGTGAACTGGGCCGAGAAGTGATAGCGCTCCTCGTTCTCGCGCCAATAGAGATCCGAGAACAGATACTTGGTCTTCTCCAGCGCATGGGCGATGTTGCACTGGCTGACGCCGAGCCGCTGCGACAGCAGCGAGGCGACCAGGTTGCCATCCGAATAATTGCCGATGATCAGATCCGGCCGACCGCCGAGTTCGGCCAGCAGCTCGCGCTCGGCATCCAGCGCATAGCCTTCCAGGTAGGGCCAGAGATGGAAGCGCGAGACCCAGTGCGGCAGTACCTCGCCGGCGGCGTTGCGGAACGGCACGCGCAGGATCGCGGCGTTGCGGGTGCCGGCGATGGGCTCCAGGCGCTCGTTACAGGAGGTGCCCTCGGCCTCCGGGATGAGCCGGCTCAGCACCAGCACGCGCGGTTCGATGTCGATGCCCTGCTCGGCCAGGCGCTGATGCATCTCGCGCTCGAGCGCGCGTACCTGATCGAGGATATAGACCACCTGACCGCCGGTATCCGGGCGCCCCAGCACGTTGGATTGGCCGAACCAGCCGTGCGGCGAGACGATGGCGATCGAGAAGATCATCGGCACCCGGCTGAGAAAGCTCTCCAGCGTCTGCGGCGAGGGCGCCTCGAGGATATCGAGCAGCAGGCTCATGGTCTCGCGGATGCGCGCGGCATCATGGCCCCAGCCAGGTTCGAAGCCGAAGCCGCGGAGTTCCGAGGCGAGGTCGGTGTAAGGCGTATGCGTCGGGCGCCGGCGCAGCGGGATCATCGCCTGGCGCAGCGCATTGCGCAGCTCGGCGACGGTGCCGATGGCATCGTTCAGCATCAGCTGATGGCCACGATAGCTGTGCATGCGCAGGAAGCCGAGCAGGCGTTGATCGCCCTTGCCGAGTTCGTCGAACAACCGGCTCGAAAGACGGCGGTTGAGGAACTCGACACCGCGGCCGATCGAGCCCTCCTCGGTCAGTTTCTGCTGCTCGCGGTAGAACGGCCGTAGATCGATCTCGAGGCCGAACGGATCATCGTGGCCGCCGGTGGCCAGATGCTCCTTGAAGCGCAGGAACTCCGAGACCGTCACCTCGTTCAGATCCATGGTCTCGAGGTGGATGCGCAGATAGTTCCATTTGGCCACCCGGTGGCGCAGCGCCAGATACACCCAGGAGGCGTCGATGGCCGCTTCCTGCGCCTGGAACAGCGCGCGCGCCAGCGCCGTATCGGCGAGTTGCTCGTCGTCGCGGCAGAGCTGCTCGACCGCGTCGTGCAGATCGCTCTTGAGCAGGAACGGGCGTTGCAGACCGATCAGATGATGCATCACCCGATGCGCCC
>NZ_JBKHDN010000272.1:0-3002 GCF_046541315.1 Halochromatium sp.
CGCCGAGTCCAGATCCGCCATGGCGTCACCGAGCGTGAGACGTTGAATCGCGCCGCGTGTCAAGGGAACCTCTTGGTGCGTGGTCAAGACCACCGCGCCGCCATCGGCGACCTGGGCGGCAATCAGTTGCTGTAACAGCTCGACGGCATCGACATCGAGCGCGGTGAAAGGTTCGTCGAGAATCCACAGCGGCGCCTTGCTCAGGATCAAGCGCGCGAGCGCGACGCGCTTTTTCTGCCCCTGCGAAAGCATGCGCGTGGGCAGATCCTCGAAGCCCTCGAGCCCGATGCGCGCGAGCGCCGCGAGGATCGCTTCCGTGTCGACCGGGTCTTGATCCAGGATGCTGGCGATGCGCAGATTCTCCAGCCCGCTGAGGTCGGCCTTGATGCCGTTGAGATGGCCGAAATAGAGCAACTCGCGGTGATAGTCCTCGGCGAGTTCGCGGATGTCTTCGCCGCGCCAGCGGATCCGGCCCGCATCCGGCCGCAAGAGGCCGCAGAGGACGCGCAGCAAGCTGGTCTTGCCGCTGCCGTTGCGCCCTCGCACATGCAGCAGGGTGTGCGCCGGCAGTTGAAAACCGAGACCGCTGAAGAGGTCGCGCTCGCCGCGTCGGCAAGCCAGATCGGTTACCTCGAGCATGACGGGAGGACGCCGTTCACGCCTGCGGGGCCGAATCGCCAGCGAGCGCGACCTGCTCGGGCGCGTCGAGTCCGGTGGTCTCGGCGCCGCTGGCCCCCGCGCCGACGGCATCGGCAGCCGTGGCGTCAGCGGACGCGGCGCTCTGCGCCTCGGTCTCGAGCACCATCACCACGCCGGCGAGCGGCGGCAACGCGAGCGGGATCGAGTGCGGCCGCCCCATCCAGCTGCTTGCCTCCGAGTGTACGCCGCCGCGGTTGCCGACATTGGTGCCGCCATAGAGTTCGGCATCGGAATTGATCGCCTCGCGATAGAAACCGGCGACCGGCACGCCGATGCGGTAATTGTCGCGCGGCACCGGGGTGAAGTTGAACGCGCAGGCGACCAGCTGTTTGCCGTCCCGGGTCTTGCGCAGATAGCTCAGCACCGACTGGCTGGAATCGTGACAATCGATCCACTCGAAGCCGGCGCTCTCGAAATCGACCTGGTGCAGCGCCGGCTCGGTCCGGTAGAGCTGATTGAGATCGGCGACGATCTGCTTCACGCCCTGATGCTGCGGGCGCTCGAGCAGCTCCCATTCGGCCGGCGCATCGAAGTTCCATTCCCGCCCCTGCGCGAACTCGCAGCCCTGGAACAACAGCTTCTTGCCCGGATAGGTGAACATGAAGGTGTAGAGCAGGCGCAGCGAGGCGAACTTCTGCCAGGCGTCGCCGGGCATCTTGTCGAGCATCGATTGCTTGCCATGCACCACCTCGTCGTGACTGAACGGCAGCACGAAGTTCTCGGTGAAGGCGTAGAGCAGGCCGAAGGTCAGCAGGTCGTGATGGTAGTGGCGGTAGATCGGGTCCTTCTCCATGTACGACAGGGTGTCGTGCATCCAGCCCATGTTCCATTTCATGCTGAAGCCCAGGCCCCCGAGATAGGTCGGGCGCGACACCTGCGGCCAGGAGGTCGACTCCTCGGCGACCATCAGTGAGCCAGGGTGTTGCTCATGGGTCACCGTGTTGAGCTGGCGCAGGAACTCGACCGCGTCCAGGTTCTCGTTGCCGCCGTACTTGTTCGGAATCCATTCGCCATCCTTGCGCGAATAGTCGAGGTAGAGCATCGAGGCCACCGCATCCACGCGCAGGCCGTCGATGTGGTACTCGTCGAGCCAGAACAGCGCGCTCGAGAGCAGGAAGTTCTTCACCTCGTGGCGGCCATAGTTGAAGATCAGCGTGCCCCAGTCCTTGTGCTCGCCCTGGCGCGGGTCGGCGTGCTCGTACAGCGCGGTGCCGTCGTAACGGGCGAGGGCGACGGTGTCGCGCGGAAAGTGCGCCGGCACCCAGTCGAGCAGCACGCCGATGCCATGCGCATGCAGGTAATCGACGAAGTAACGGAAGTCGTCCGGGCTACCGAAGCGCGCGGTGGGCGCGAAGTAGCCGGTGGCCTGATAGCCCCAGGAGGCGTCGAGGGGATGCTCGGTGATCGGCAACAGCTCCAGATGGGTGAAGCCCATCTCCAGGCAGTGCGCGGCGAGCTGCTCGGCCAGCTCGCGATAGTTGAGGAAGCCGCCGTCCTCGGCGCGGCGCCAGGAACCGAGATGGACCTCGTAGACCGACATCGGCTGCTGCTGCCAGTTGGCGCTCGCGCGCGCCTCGAGCCAGTCGGCGTCGCTCCACGCGAAGCGGCTCGGACCGTGCAGGATGCCGGCGTTATCCGGGCGTTCCTGAAAGGCGGCGGCATAGGGGTCGATCTTGACCATCGGCACGCCGGCGGCGGAGCGCAGCTCGAACTTGTACAGGGTCTCGGGCTCCAGGCCGGGGATGAACAGCTCCCAGACCCCGGAGCCGGCGCGCACCCGCATCTGATGCTCGCGCCCGTCCCAGTTGTTGAAGTCGCCGACCACGCTGACCCGGGTCGCGCCCGGCGCCCAGACGCCGAACTGAAATCCGTCGATGCCGTCGATCTCGCGCCGGTGCGCGCCGAGGAAGCGATAGGCGTGCCAGTGGCGCCCCTCGCCGAACAGGTGCAGGTCGAAATCGGCGATCTGCGGCGCAAAGCCATAAGGATCGTATTGGGTGTGGACCTGGCCCTGCTTGTCGGTCCAATGGATCAGGTAGCGCTCCTCGAGCGCGCTCGCCGGCCCTTGCCAGACGAACAGATCGGTGCCCTCGATGCGGTTCAGGTCGAGATCGCCCTTGCCGATGCGCACGTGCTCGGCACGCGGCAGCAGCGCCCGCACGACAACGATACCGTCGTCCTGCGCATGGCGGCCCAGGACCTCGAAGGGGTCGTGATGACGGGCCTCGATGATCCGCAACAAGGATTCAGGGAGGTCGGGGTAGCGGAGCTGAGTCTCGGGCATGGCGTCTCGGTATCCTGCG
>NZ_JBKHDN010000273.1:0-2949 GCF_046541315.1 Halochromatium sp.
TCGCGTTGACAAGATATCCTTCAGCATCCTGATTGAATTGGCCATTGCGAGAATAGACAATCTCGCCATTCGTCTTCTCCAAACGGTAGAACCCCTGACCCGCGATTGCCAAATCCAAGCTCCGGCCGGTATTTTCCAAGGCTCCATCGGAAAAGTCCTGCATGATATCGACCACGCGAACACCTAATCCTGCCTGCCCCCCGCAGCCAACACAGCCGGCAAAAATATCAGCGAAAGCGGTTCGCGAACCCTTGAAGCCAACCGTTTGCGAGTTGGCGATATTGTCACTAATGACCCGGATGTTTTCGCCTTGCGAGCGAATTCCGCTGAGTGCTTGTGAGAAGCTCATCGGGATGTTCTCCTGTGATCGGCTATGGTATGCGGAGCCCTGAATCCTAGGGATTTAGGATTCAGGGACACGGATTCAGAGGATCTGACGGATATCGTCAAGACTTACCTGCCCATAGATGGCGCCGAGATCGAGCTGGACGTTGCCATCCCGATCCTGTGGCGTCACCGCGCTCACCTGGGCGTAATTCAGTGCTTCGGCGGCGATGGATTCCTCATCGGCATCGAGCGCCTCGAATTGCACGCGATAGGAACCGGATTCGGCGGCCACGCCCTCACTGGTGAGCCCGTCCCAGTTGAAGGAGTGGATGCCCGGGTCGAGCGCGCCGAGTTCGAGACGGCTAAGCACTTGCCCGGCAGAATCAGTGATGGTGGCCTGTACATTCTCGGCCGGCTCATCCAGCTCGATGCCGAACGGCGTGGTGAAGACCTCGCCCTCGTCATCCTTCTCCAGCAACACCTTGTCGCCCGGCACCAGCACGCCCTTGCCGACCAGGCTACTGGCCTGCAGGGCCTGATTGGCGTCGATCTGGCCGGTGATGAGTTGAAGGGTCTCGTTCAACTGCTCGATGCCGCTGACCGTGTTGATCTGCGCGATCTGCGAGGTCATCTCGGCGTTTTCGAGCGGGTTGAGCGGGTCTTGATTCTGCAGTTGGGTGGTGAGCAAACGCAGGAAGCTCTCGCGCAGTTCGTCGGACTGGCGTTGGCTCAGCGGTAGGCTGCTGCCACCGGCACCGCCGGCGGCACCGGTCGCCGCTGTGTTATCAATTTCGTCGAACATGGGTTAACCCTCGCCAATGGTCAGTGTCTTCATCATGATCTGCTTGCTGGTGTTCATGACCTCGACATTGGCCTCATAGGAGCGCGAGGCCGAGATCATGTTGACCATCTCATGCACCGGCTCGACATTCGGCATGCGCACATAGCCTTGCTCGTCGGCGAGCGGGTTGTCGGGCTGGTATTCCAGGCGAAACGGTGCCGGATCGTCCTGCACCTCGCGCACGCGCACGCCGCCGATGCCGCGCGTCTTATCACTCGCCAGGCTCTCGAAGAAGACCTGCTTGGCGCGATAGGGCTCACCCTCGGGGTCGGTGATGCTGTTGGCGTTGGCGAGGTTGCTGGCGGTCACGTTCATGCGCTGGGACTGGGCTTGCAGCGCCGAGCCGGCGATATCGAAGATGGAGAAGAGGGTCATCGGCGCTGTTCCTGAGGCTGATCCTGATCGATGATGCGAGGGCGATGCGGGCCTGAACGAGCGACTCGGGATTGCGATCGGGCCTGAGATCGGGCCGGACCCGCCGGATCTGTCGTCGGGTCTGGGGATCGGAGGCGTTTACTCGGGCTGCATGGCATTCTTGAGCCCCTGGATGCGGCTGCTGGCGAGGTTGATCCCCGTCTGATAGCGCATGGCGTTGTCGAGGAACTGGGTGCGCTCCTGCTCCATCTCGACCGTGTTGCCGTCGAGGCTCGGCTGCGCCGGGATGCGATAGAGCAGCATCTCCTCCAGCGGCGAGCGCAGCGGCGGACCCTGGCCGGGGATGTGGCGCACCGAGGTGCGCTCGAGCGCAAGGCCCTCGGCGCGCTGGCGACGGCCGCGCTCGACGGCCTTCTCCAGTTCGCTGCCGAAGTCGAAATCGCGCGCGAGATAGTGGGGCGTGTCGGCGTTGGCGATATTGCTGGCGAGCACCTCGTGGCGCTCCTGGCGCAGCGCGAGGGCCTGCTGGCTAAAATCAAGGGCGTTCGCGAGCTGATCGATCATCAGTTCAGTTTCTCCCGAGGGGAACCCCGGCCTTCGGGGCCGGGTCGTTAGGACCGCAGCCGCTGGCGAGTCGTGCCGTGGTGACGTAGTGTAAAGCATAGTGCGCCGAAGATCAGCCCAAAGGATCGAACAGCCTCGCTTTCCGTGATTATTTCAACCGTTTCCATTCAGAATCAGCGCAGTATCGTCGTTGCGTCCAGCGTGGCGCTGCTGCTGGCGAGCGCCACGCCGGCGCACGCCGACGAGGCCATGGTACAGGCGGTGCAGGACTTCTTGCACGCGCAAGCCAGCGAGCAGGGCGACGGCGAGGAGCTGATGATCGAGGTCACCCCGCCCTCGGCGCACCTGCCGCCTTGCCGCTCGCCCGAGCCCTTCCTGCCCGGGCGCACGCGCACGCTCGAGGGACGTCTCTCGGTGGGCGTGCGCTGTGGCGAGCAGGGACGGCAGGTGCGCTACTTGCAGGCCGAGATCAATCGCTATGGCGCCTACCCGGTGCTGAGGCGGGATCTGGAGGCCGGCACCCAGATCACGGCGGAGATGCTCGGCGAGCGCCAAGGCAACCTCAGCGAGCTGCCGCGCGACTCGGTGCTCGAACCCGCGGCGATCGTCGGCCAGATCGCGCGCCAGCCGCTCAAGGCCGGCGTGCCCTTGCAAACCCGCCAGTTCGAGTCCGAACGGCTCGTCGAGCGCGGTCAGCAGGTGGTGGTCGAGGCGCGCGGCGCGCATTTTCGCGTCACCCGCGAAGGCGAGGCGCTCGACTCCGGCGGTCTCGGCGATCGGATCCGGGTGCGCTTTGGCCGGCGCGAATTGATCGATGCCACCGTCATCGGCAAGGCGCGGCT
>NZ_JBKHDN010000274.1:0-2945 GCF_046541315.1 Halochromatium sp.
GCCCTGCTGACCGATCTGCGGTTGGGTGGACGCGCTCAGGCTGCGCTGACCGGACTCGCCGAGATCGAGCTGGATCTGGTCGGGCGCGGTGCCGATCCGCAGGCGATCATCGACAGTCTCGGCGGCGATGTCGCCCTCGTGGTGCGCGATGGCGCCCTGACCATGGTCGATCTCGGGCAGCTGATCGCTGACACTGTGGGCGCCCTGGGCGTCTCGCGCGAGGAGACCGAGGATCTGACCCGGTTCAGCGTCCTCAGCCTGACCGCCAAGGGCGCGGACGGCCACTTCCACAGCGAGGATATCCGGCTGCGCTCGAATCTGCTCGCGATCGACGGCAACGGTCGCCTCGAACTGCCCACGCAGCGGATCGCCCTGGATCTGCAAGCGGTGATGACCAAGCCGCCGAAGGGGCGCGGCATCAAGGAACTGGAGGGCATCCCGATCCCGATCGCCGCCAAGGGGTCCTGGGCCGATCCGCGCTGGGAGGTCGATGTCAAGAGCGCGCTCGATCAGGCCGCGCGGCGCGCGTTGCGCGAGGATAGCGACTTGCTCGATCAGCTCGAGGAGCGCACGGGGATCGAGGGTCTGGGTGAGGGACTGCGTCAAGTTCTGCCCGGGCTACTCGGGCAGTGACGCGCGCCCGCTCCGCGTCGCCGATGTCGGTGCGCGCGCCGACCTCGCGGCCGGCGCCTCCGCCGGCAGCGCCAGCGATGCCGACCGCAGCGTTGGCCGACCACTTCGCGCGCCGCCTGCTGGCCTGGTTCGATGAGCACGGCCGCCACGATCTGCCCTGGCAACGCGCGGCGACGCCCTATCGGGTCTGGATCTCGGAGATCATGCTGCAACAGACCCAGGTGGCGGTGGTGGTGCCCTATTTCGAGCGCTTCATGGCCCGCTTCCCCGATGTGGCCTCATTGGCTGCGGCCGAACTCGACGAGGTGCTGCATCTCTGGTCCGGGCTTGGCTATTACGCTCGCGCGCGGCATCTGCATCGCGCCGCGCGCATCGTCGTCGCCGACCATCATGGACGCGTCCCGGAGCGAATCGAGGCGCTCGAGGCCCTGCCCGGGATCGGTCGCTCCACCGCTGGCGCCATCCTCTCGCTGGCGCTCGGGCAGCCTCATCCGATTCTCGACGGCAACTGCAAGCGGGTGCTGGCACGTTGCTTCGCGGTCTCGGGCTGGCCGGGCAGCAGCGCCGTGCTGGCCAGGCTCTGGGCGCTGGCCGAGGCGCTGACGCCGGTGGCGCGCGTTGGCGCCTTCAATCAGGCGATGATGGATCTCGGCGCGACCCGATGCACGCGCGCCAAACCGGCCTGCCATGCCTGCCCCTTGGCCGCGGGTTGCCAGGCGTTGGCGCTCGCCGCGGTCGGCGCCTATCCGGCCCCGAAGCCACGCAAGCAGGCACCGCAGCGCGCGGTGCAACTGCTGCTGATTCGCGATCCCGGTGCCCGGCTGCTCTTGCAGCAGCGGCCGCCGGCCGGGATCTGGGGTGGCCTGTGGACGCCACCCGAGATCGGCCTCGAGGAGACCGCCGAGGCGTGGTGCCGCGCGCGCCTGGATGTCTCGGTGGCGCGCCTTGAAAAGCGCCCGCCGCGCCGACATACCTTCAGCCACTTCCAACTTGAGATGCATCCGCTTCAGGTGCGGCTGGCGACGCAGCCGACGCGGGTCGCCGACGATGCGGCGACAACCTGGGTCGATCCGGCCGCGCCGGGCGATCTCGGCCTGCCGGCACCGATCAGCCGCTTGCTCGCCGAGCTGGAAGCCGATACCGACATTGCACGACAGGAGTAACCCGATGAGCCGTATGGTCAACTGTGTGAAGCTCGGCCGCGAGGCCGAAGGGCTGGATCGGCCGCCGTATCCCGGTGAGCTGGGGCAGCGTCTCTTCGAGAACGTCTCCAAGCAGGCGTGGGCCGACTGGCTCAAGCATCAGACCATGCTCATCAACGAGAATCGTCTGAGCCCGATGGACCCGAAGGCGCGCACCTTCCTTGAGGAACAGATGGAGAAGTATTTCTTCGGCGAAGGCGCGGCGATGCCGGAAGGCTATGTGCCGCCGAAGCAGTGAGCCGCTCCTTCAGGCAAACACCACCGTCTTGCCACCATGCAGCAGCACGCGGTCCTCAAGGTGATAGCGCAGGCCGCGCGCGAGCACCGTCTTCTCGACATCCTTGCCGAGCCGAACCATGTCCTCGACCGTGTTGTGATGGCCGACGCGCACCACGTCCTGCTCGATGATCGGCCCGGCGTCGAGTTCGCTGGTGACGTAATGGCAGGTCGCGCCGATCAGCTTCACCCCGCGCGCTGAGGCCTGGTGATAGGGCCGGGCGCCGACGAACGAGGGCAGAAAGCTGTGATGGATGTTGATGATCCGCCCCGAATAACGCGCGCAGAGTTCGGGCGGTAGGATCTGCATGTAACGCGCCAGCACCACGAGATCGGCCTGCGCTTCCTCGATCGCGGCATTGACAGCGGCGAAGTGCGCGGCCTTGTCGGTGGGGTCCACCGGCAGATGCCGATAATCGATACCGTGCCAACTGACGTAATCGCGCAGGTCCGGGTGATTGGAGATCACGCAGGGGAGGTCGAAATTCAGTTCCCCGCTGCGCCAGCGGTAGAGCAGGTCGGAGAGGCAATGCGCCTGCTTGCTCGCCAACAGCACCACGCGCCGGTTGACGCCGGTGTCGCTCAGGTACCACTGCATCGCGAAGCGCGTCGCGATCGGCGCGAACAAGGCGCGGAAACGTTCCTCGCCGAATGGCAGCGAGGCGGCACGCACCACATAGCGCATGAAGAACCACTGGCTCTCCGGGTCCGAGTAATGATGCGCTTCGGTGATCCAGCCGCCATGCTGGGCGATGAAGTCGCTGACGGCGGCGACGATGCCCACTTGGTCCGGGCAGGAAACAATCAGTCGGAACGCACGTTCCATCGTTTTGG
>NZ_JBKHDN010000275.1:0-2920 GCF_046541315.1 Halochromatium sp.
CCCTGCACCCAATCGGCGATGAACTCCTCGATCGACTCGATGAAGTCGGGCTCGTGCTCGCAGCGGTTGATGGTGCAGTGGATCAGGGTGCCTTCAGGCGTTGCCGTGATGGTCCAGGCCAGCGCGTTCGGGCAGCCGGGCAGGGTGAAGCGCACGCCATCGCGGATGCGCTCGCGGCGCACCCGGAACTGCCCCCAAAGGCAGTAGACCTCGCCGGCATCCTGTGCATCCGACCACTCCAGCACCCGGTCGATCGACGCGCAGAACTCGGTGAGTCGTGGGCCAGTGACCTGATCTTGGATGTGATCAGGGGTGAAGCGGCGCTGGGCGGTGGCAAAGAATTCCATCTGGGGTCTATCCCGTTGGGTGTCGGATGAACGCCATGATCGCATTGGTCGGGGAAAGGGACCAACGCCCTGTGTTCACTTCTCCCGCGCGTAGGGCCAGGCCATGATGCCGCCTTCCATGACCTTGACGTTGCGCCAGCCATGCTGCTGCAGGATGGCGGCGGCCTCGTAGCCGCGCAGCGAGATCTTGCAATAGAGGATGATCTCGCGGTCCTTATCCTCTGGCAGCTCGTTCAGCCGGCCCCTCAAGGCACCGAGCGGAATCAAGGTCTCGCCGATGCCGAGCCGCATCGCCTCGAACTCTTGCGGGCTGCGCGTATCCAGGATGAAACAATCGGCGCCATGGTCGACGCGGTGCTTGACCTCGGTGACCGAGAGCCCCTGCATCAGCCCCTTGAGCTTGTTCTCCATCACCTGTGCCGAGACGATGGTGTGATCGAGCGCGAGCGAGTACGGCGGGGCGTAGGGCAGATCGGCGTTGACCATGTCCTCGACGGTGAGCTGGCCGCGGATCGCCATCGCCATGGTCGCGACGCGCTTGCTGACATCGCCCGGGCCGATGCACTGGAAACCGAGGATGCGTCCGCTCTCGCGCTCGGCGACCAGTTTGCTGATCAGGAGCTTGCCGCCCATGAACACCGGGATGTCGAGTCCGGAGATGGTCGCGGTCTCGATGTCCTCGAAGCCGGCGGCGCGGGCCGCCTGTGCCGAGAGGCCGGTGAAGCCGACGGTGTAATCGAAGATCTTGCAGATGCCGGTGTGGGTGATCCCGGGAAAGCGGGCGCTGTTCTCGTTGATCACGTTTTGCCCAGCGACCCGGCCCTGCAGGTTGGCGATATCGCCGTAGGGCGCGCGCAGCCACTGGCCGCTGATCAGGGACTTGCATTCGACACAATCGCCGACCGCGTAGATGTCCGGATCAGAGGTCTGCATGCCGTCGTCGACGCGAATGCCGCCCTGATCGCCGATCTCGAGCCCGGCCAGCCGGGCCAGGTCGGTATTCGGACGCACGCCGACCGCGACCACCGCGAGCTGGCAGGGCAGCTCGGTGCCATTGTCGAGCTTGACCCCAGTGAGCTTGCCGTTGTCGCCGAGGAACTCGGCGACGCCATTGCCGACGATGATGTCGGGCCCGTGGGCGCGGATGTGGTTCTCGACCAGCTTCGCCAGGTCCGGGTCGAGGAAGGGCAGGATCTGACGCGTCTTCTCGATCACGGTGGTGTCGATGCCCGCCAGGCGCAGGGCCTCGCAGACCTCGAAGCCGATCAGCCCACCGCCGACCACCACCGCCTTCGCGACGCTATGCGCGTCACGCACCGCGCGCAGGTTGTCGGCGTCGCCCATCGAGTGCAGGGTCTGCACGCCGTCCAGGTCGAAGCCCGGTGCATTCGGGCAGACCGGGCGCGCGCCGGTGGCGATCACCAGCCGATCGTAGTGCAGGGTGCGCTCGGTCTCGGTCGGCAGGTGCTTGACGAGGACGGTCTTGGTCTCGCGGTCGATGCGCAGGGCCTCGGTCTGCACCAGCGCCTCGATGCCCTTGGCCTTGCCGTAGAAGTTCGGGTCGCGCACGATGCCGGCCGGGGTGCAGATGAGCATGTTGCGATCATCGAAGGTGCCGCCGACGTAGTAGGGGAAGCCGCAAGAGGCCATCGACAGCTCCTGCTCGCGCTGCACCAGGGTGATCTCGGCGAATTCGTCCATGCGCCGCGCCTTGGCGGCGGCCTTGGGGCCGGCGGCGGAGCCGCCGATGACGACGATGCGGGTGGGCTGCGACGACATGCTGGCGATCCTCTGCTGTCGAGTCGATGGGTGAAAGGGTTGGACCAAGTGTGGACGCAGGCAAGGGAACGGGGCGCTGCGATTGCGCAAGGCATCGCGGCTCATCGGTCGAGCGGTTGACGGGGCGCAAGTCCCCGTCGCCGGGCGCGCTTCTTATCGGGACATCAAGGGGTTCGAAGCAAGCGGGTTGGCTGACCGCCGGCCTCGCCGGGGGCGGATGACGAGCGCCGAGATCCATCGAGCGATTGCTGGCGCTCGCCTCCTGACCGAGCGCAGGCCTTGCGATCTGAACGACCGCTTATCTCGCCATAAGGAATTTCAACGGTTGCCGATGGTGACCGCTCCGCTGAGGACGGCAGCGTTGTTGGCCACTGCGGACCAGGGCCTTGCGGGAGCCCTGTGGCGAGCCTCGTGAGAGCGTTTTAATTGATCTTGATCAATGGCTTATTCGGCCGCGGTCGAACGTGGCGGCACCCGCCGAGGGGCGCGGAGCCGAGGTGCTCGCGAGCAAACATTTCCCCAAACAATACGACGTTGGCGTTGATCCGGCGCGCTTACCGCCCAGCTTCGCAAATATTAGAATGTGACGACATTCCCCGAGGCCAGACGAACACCACGCCCATGAAAGACCCTGCCGTGCAACACGATGCCGAGATCGGCCAGACTGAGGTCAAAGAGACCACCTGCTACATGTGCGCCTGTCGCTGCGGCATTCGCGTGCATCTGCGCGATGGTCAGGTCCGCTACATCGAGGGCAACCCGGACCATCCGCTGAACAAGGGCATCCTCTGTGC
>NZ_JBKHDN010000276.1:0-2914 GCF_046541315.1 Halochromatium sp.
GTGTTCGATGACCGCGATTGGGCCTTGGCCTACCTGGACCTGAGCATGGGTTGGCCCAGCACCACCGCTGCTGCGGACCCTCACGGCAGCGTACACCCGTGCTTGGTGTCGCGACAGTCGATCGATTGGCTTGACCCTGCTGAGGAGACCTTGCATTTGGCGGTTGGGGCGCAGGAACTGCGCACAGCCTCGGCGATGCCGAGCCCCGTGGCATTCGACGAGCGTGCTCAGGTGCGCGTCTACGAACCGGCCTGAACGCACGACACCAGCGTTGATCATATGAATCGGGGTCGTCTTTCATTCACTGGAGGGCTTGAAGCGTCCGAGCAGCTTGGCATTGATGGCGACGATGACGGTGGAGAGCGACATCAATGCGGCGCCGACCGCTGGGCTCAGCAGGATGCCGGCGCTGTAGCCGATACCGGCGGCGAGCGGGATGGCGGCGGCGTTGTAGCCAGTCGCCCAGAACAGATTCTGGATCATCTTGCCGTAGGTGGCCCGCGAGAGCTCGATCACATCGGCGACGCGCTTAGGATCGGACTCGACCAACACGATGTCAGCGGACTCGATCGCGACATCAGTACCGGCGCCAATAGCGATCCCAAGATCGGCCTGCACCAGCGCCGGGGCATCATTGACGCCATCGCCGACCATAGCGACGATGTGCCCCTCGCGCTGGACCTCTTCGATGCGCTTGGCCTTCTCGTCCGGCAGCACCTCGGCGAAGAACTGGCTCAGGCCCAGCTCGTCGGCGACCGACTTGGCCACGGCCTCGGCATCGCCGGTCAGCATTAGGCAGTCGATGCCCATCGCCTGGAGGCGGCTGATGGCCTCGCGCGACTCATCGCGGACCATGTCCGCCAGCGCGATAGCGCCCAGCGGTCGCTCATCGTCCAGCACATAGACCAAGGTCTTGCCGCCCTGGCGCAGCTGGGCCACAGCCTCCTCATCGACCGAGATCGCCTGCTCGCGCAGGTAAGCGGGGCTGACCACGCGGATGCTGCGACCCTCGACCTGGGCCTTGGCGCCGCGGCCGGAGAGATTCTCAAACTCGATGGCATCGGGGATCTGCAGCCCCTTCTCCTGCGCGGCCTCGACGATACCTTGGGCGATCGGGTGCTCGGAGCGCGCTTCCAGGCCAGCGGCCAGGCGCAGCAGTGCGTCCTCATCCAGGTCGCTGACGCTGACGATCCCCTGGACGCCGAAGCGCCCGGCCGTCAGCGTGCCGGTCTTATCGAAGATGACGGCGTCGAGCTTGCGCGCGCGTTCAAAGCCAGCGCGGTCGCGAATCAGCAGGCCGCGCCCGGCGGCGAGGCTGGTGCTGACCGCAACCACCAACGGCACCGCGAGGCCGAGGGCGTGCGGGCAGGTGATGACCATCACGGTCACCATCCGTTCGAGCGCGAAGTCGAAGGCGAAGCCGACGACGAGCCAGGTGGTCAGTGTGATCACGCCGGCCGAAAGGGCGATATAGGTCAGCCAGGCGGCGGCCCGATCGGCCAGGTTCTGCGCCCGGGAGCGCGAGGCCTGCGCCTGGCGCACGGTCTCGACCACCTGCGACAGGTAGGTGTCGGCGCCGGTCTTCTGTACCTCCAGCGTGATGCTGCCCTCGCCGTTGATGGCACCGCCAACGGCCTCGTCGCCCACGCTTTTCTCGACCGGGCGGGACTCGCCGGTGAGCATGGATTCGTTGAGGCTGGTCTGGCCCTCGACGAGGGTGCCGTCGACCGGCACCTTGTCGCCGGGGCGGACCCGCACGCGGTCGCCCTTGTGCAGCTCGCTGACCGGCACCTCCTTGATCTTGCCGTTGTCGTCGAGGCGCAGGGCTTGGTCTGGCATCATCTGGACTAGACTCTCGAGCGCGCTCGAGGCCCCCATCACCGACGTCATCTCGATCCAATGGCCGAGTAGCATTACATCGACCAGGGTGGCCAGCTCCCAGAAGAACACCTTGCCTTCGAGTCCGAGCACCACGGCGGCTGAATAGCCATAGGCAACCGTGATCGCCAGCGCGATCAGGGTCATCATGCCGGGCGCGCCGGCGCGCAGCTCGGACCAAAGACCGCTCAGGAACGGCCAGCCTCCGTAGAAGAATACGGCGGTGGAGAGGGCGAGGAGGGCATACTGGTCGCCGGCAAAGTCGAGCATCTCGCTCAGCCCAAGGAAGGACTGAATCAGCGGCGAGAGCAGCAAGATGGGCACCGTCAACAAGACCGAGACCCAGAACCGCCGGCGGAAGTCGGCGATCATGGCCCCGTGATCATGATGCCCATGATGCTCATGCTCATGCTGATCTTGGCCTCCGTGCTCCTGATCTTGCTCCGGATGAGGCTCCTGCTCGTTATGGCTCATCGAACGGTCCATCAGCGGCTCTCGTCGGGTGATATTGCTGTCTCTCGATTTGGCGACGCTCCTGCACGCACTGGTGCGCCAAATCCTGCGCGGGCCGTTTCGGCTACAAGCGAGCGGGACCGAGCAGATCCCACCCTCGGGTGCCTGTCTGCTGACGCCGAACCACCTCAGTGCGGTCGATCCGGGGGCAATTCTGGCCGTGCTTGATCACGCACGTCGGCGCACCACCTGCTGGGGTGGCGCGACCGCCATCTTGTTCAACCGCCCCTGGATGCGATTACTGAGCCGCAGCATGCGCGTGCTGCCGGTCGACCCCGGCGGCAAATCCGCTGACCAGCCTCGCCCCATCGCCAATGCGCTCCAGGCGCGTGTGCGGAGCCTCGGTGCCGACGCCATCCAGCCTGTTGCGCGCCATTCACCATGAGCTCGCTGCAGGCTGAACGTCGACGCCGATTGCGCAGCCATCCGCATCAAGCGGCAACGGCCAGCGCCTCGCGCTCGATCGCTTGGCCCGAGATCCGGTGACGCTCCATCAGATCCTCGGGCGAGCCGGAGCGCGGCT
>NZ_JBKHDN010000277.1:0-2897 GCF_046541315.1 Halochromatium sp.
GCTGGATCGCCTTGCCCTCGATCAGCACCGGCTCGAAGGCCTGGATGCCGAGACGGTGCAACGTCGGCGCGCGGTTGAGCATCACCGGATGCTCGCGGATCACCTCTTCGAGGATGTCCCAGACCTCCACCGTGCCGCGCTCGACCATCTTCTTCGCCGCCTTGATCGTCGGCGCCAGTCCGCGCAACTGCAATTTGCTGAAGATGAACGGCTTGAACAGCTCCAGCGCCATCAGCTTCGGCAGCCCGCACTGATGCAATTTGAGCGTCGGGCCGACGACGATCACCGAACGCCCGGAGTAGTCGACGCGCTTGCCGAGCAGGTTCTGCCGGAAGCGGCCCTGCTTGCCCTTGATCATGTCGGCGAGCGACTTCAGCGGACGCTTGTTGGTGCCGGTGATGGCGCGACCGCGACGCCCGTTGTCGAGCAGCGCGTCGACCGACTCCTGCAACATGCGCTTCTCGTTGCGCACGATGATGTCGGGCGCGATCAGATCCAGCAGCCGCTTGAGACGGTTGTTGCGGTTGATCACCCGGCGATAGAGATCGTTGAGATCCGAGGTCGCGAAGCGGCCGCCATCGAGCGGCACCAGCGGGCGCAGCTCCGGCGGCAGCACCGGCAGCACGTTCAGGATCATCCATTCCGGCCGGTTGCCCGAGAGCTTCAGCGACTCGATCAGCTTCAGGCGCTTGGTCAGCTTCTTGAGCTTGGTCTCGGAGTTGGTGGCCTCCATGTCCTCGCGCATCTTGCGGATCTCGGCATCGAGATCCAGGCTGCGCAGCAGCTCGAACACGGCCTCGGCGCCCATGCGCGCGTCGAATTCGTCGCCGTGGGTCTCCAAGGCCTCGAGGTATTGATCGTCGGTGAGCAGTTGATTGCGTTCGAGATCGGTCATCGCCGGATCGATGACGACGAAGGACTCGAAGTAGAGCACCCGCTCGATGTCGCGCAGGGTCATGTCGAGCAACAGCCCGATGCGCGACGGCAGCGACTTCAGGAACCAGATGTGCGCGACCGGGCTGGCCAGGTCGATGTGGCCCATGCGCTCGCGGCGCACCTTGGCCAGGGTCACCTCGACGCCGCACTTCTCACAGACCACGCCGCGGTGCTTGAGCCGCTTGTACTTGCCGCACAGGCACTCGTAGTCGCTGACCGGGCCGAACACCTTGGCGCAGAACAGCCCGTCGCGCTCCGGCTTGAAGGTGCGGTAGTTGATGGTCTCCGGCTTCTTGACCTCGCCATAGGACCAGGAGCGGATCATCTCGGGCGACGCGAGGCCGATGCGGATGGCATCGAACTCCAGGGCCTGACCCTGTTGCTTAATGATTCTGAGGAGATCTTTCATGGCAGCACCAGGTGAAGATTTGAAGTTTGAAGTTTGAAAGCCAAGAGGGAAGAAGGGAAAGGTGAAGTCTCACCTTTCCCACTTCACGCCTCCCCTTCAAACCTGTTCAATCCTGCTCAAGTTCGATGTTGATGCCGAGCGAGCGGATTTCCTTGATCAGCACGTTGAACGACTCCGGCATCCCGGCCTCCATGCGGTGATCGCCATCGACGATGTTCTTGTACATCTTGGTGCGGCCGGTGACGTCGTCCGACTTCACCGTCAGCATCTCCTGCAGGGTGTGCGCGGCGCCATAGGCCTCCAGCGCCCAGACCTCCATCTCGCCGAAACGCTGACCGCCGAATTGCGCCTTGCCGCCGAGCGGCTGCTGGGTCACCAGACTGTAGGGCCCGGTCGAGCGCGCGTGCATCTTGTCGTCGACCAGATGGTTGAGCTTGAGCATGTACATATAGCCCACCGTCACCGGTCGCTCGAACGGCTCGCCGGTACGCCCGTCGTAGAGCGTGGTCTGGCCGGTGGGCGAGAGCCCGGCGAGATCGAGCATGTACTTGATCTCTTCCTCGGTGGCGCCGTCGAAGACCGGGGTCGCGAGCGGGACGCCGCCGCGCAGGTTGGCCGCCAGTTCCAGGATCTCATCGTCGCTGAAGCGATCGAGTTCCTCGCGCTTGCCGCTGCTGTTGTAGATCTTGGCCAGGAAGTCACGCACCTCGGCGACATCGGCCTGCGCCCGCAGCATCGCATCGATGCGCTGTCCGAGTCCCTTCGCGGCCCAGCCGAGATGGGTCTCGAGCACCTGACCGACGTTCATGCGCGAGGGCACGCCGAGCGGATTGAGGACGATATCGACCGGCTCGCCATCGGCGCTGAACGGCATGTCCTCCTGCGGCACCACGCGCGAGATCACGCCCTTGTTGCCGTGCCGACCGGCCATCTTGTCGCCGGGCTGGAAGCGCCGCTTGACCGCGACATAGGTCTTGACCATCTTCAGCACGCCCGGCGGCAGCTCGTCGCCCTGGGTGATCTTGCGCTTCTTGATCTCGAAGCGCTCGCGAAACAGCTCGCGCTGCTCCTTGACCTGGGCCGCGACCGCCTCCAGCTGCGCCGCCGACTCTTCGCTGCGCAACCGGATCTCGAGCCACTTGTCCTTGCCTTGGCCTTCGGCGAGATCGTTGAGATACTTCTTGGTGATCTTCTCGCCGGCCTTGAATCCGCCGGGGCCGCCATCGGCCACCTTGCCGACCAGCATCTTCTCGACCCGCTGGAAGGTGTCCTGCTCCATGATGCGCAGTTGGTCGGCCAAGTCCTTGCGCACGCGCTCGAGTTCGATCTCCTCGATCTCGGTCGCGCGCTTGTCCTTCTCGACGCCATCGCGGGTGAACACCTGCACGTCGACCACGGTGCCGGCCATGCCGGAGGGCAGCCGCAGCGAGGTGTCCTTCACGTCCGAGGCCTTCTCGCCGAAGATCGCGCGCAGCAGTTTTTCCTCTGGCGTGAGCTGGGTCTCGCCCTTGGGCGTGACCTTGCCGACCAGGATGTCGCCGTCGCGCACCTC
>NZ_JBKHDN010000278.1:0-2897 GCF_046541315.1 Halochromatium sp.
CAGCGCCCTGTCTCAGCACTCGGGATCAGACGGTTCCAGATTGGCGATGCCGTGTGGCACATGCCCGGTCGCGACATGGCCTTGGGTGTCGCGGCAGTGGTGTTCCTGATCGTCGAAGAAGATATCGGCGTCGAACGCGGCGAGGAAGGGCCCCTTGCCGAGTCCATCGAGGAACAGCGATTCATCGATGCGAATATTCCAGGCCCGCAACGTGCGCACCACCCGCTCATGGGTCGGCGCTCCGCGCGCCGTGATCAACGCGGTGCGCAGCGGCGCCCGCTCGATCGGGAACAGCGCCTGAATGCGCCGCAGCGCGACCAGAAAGCCTTTGAATGGCCCATCGGAGAGGGGTTGCTGGGCGGCCGCGACCTCGTTCGCGGTGAAGGCGGCCAAGCCCTCGGCGCGAAAGATGCGCTCCGATTCGTCGGAGAACAGCACCGCGTCGCCATCGAAGGCGATGCGCAATTCCTCGTCATCCTCCGCTGCCGCGCGCGCCGGCGCCGGCAGGATGGTCGCGGCCGCGCAGCCGGCGTTCAGGGCTTGGCGCACGTCGTCACGGTCGGCGGACAAGAACAGGTGGGCGCCGAATGCGGAGACATAGCGATAGGGACTGGCGCCACTGGTGAAGGCGGCACAGCGGATCGCCAGGCCATGATGGCGGATCGAGTTGAAGACGCGCAATCCGGTATCGCTGCTGTTGCGCGAGAGCAGGATCACCTCGACCCGTCCGCGATCGCCGAGGCGCTCGTTCAGCGCCAGCAACTTGCGCACCAGCGAAAAGGCCACGCCCGGCGCCAGGATCTCGGTCTCATGCGCGACCTGATAGGCGTGATAGGCCTCGACCCCCTGCTCCTCGAACACCCGATGCGACTCGCTGAGATCGAACAGCGCGCGCGAGGAGATGGCGACGATCAACCGAATCCTGGGAGCGTCCGCCGGCTCGCCCGCGTCTGTCGCCGAGGGCACGGCCCGCGCCACGGCTGGCTTACCAAGGGATGAACGAATTCATGAAGCGCATCGGGCGCCCGATATTATGGTTCATCGCGCCCAGATCGTCGCGCATGTTCGCGGTCGTGAAGGTCATCGACTGCATCGAGCGATTCATCGCCTCGATCGAGGACAGCATCGGCTCCAGGGCATTCACATCCCGCGCCATCGAATCGACGCCCACGGTCATGGAGCGGACATTGGAGTTGATTTGACCCATGTTGTCGGAGATCGACTGCATGTTGCTCGCCAGCACCGTCATGTTCGAGTCGACACTGATCGCCAGATAATGCACATCCTTGGCCAAACTGAACACCAGATAGAAACCATAGGCGGCAAGGATGATGAAGGCGAACAGGGTCGGATAGACGATCAACTCCCAACGCCGCGCGCTGGTCTCGAAGGCCTGGGACAGCCGATCCATCGCGAACTGGCTGGCAACGGGATCGCCATTCGCCGTTTCCAACTCCGTTGTCTGCGTCTCTCGAAGAGGCTCTTGCTCGCGCGGGTTCTTGACTGTCATTGGAAATCACGACCTCTTCTCTGACGACTGCAAGCTTCCAGCCCAGCCAAGGTTGGCTTCCCCAGTGGGGAACTTCAGCTGATCGATCGGCCAATCCTAACATTAACGTTTGGTTATAGGAGGAGACGATGAAACACGCCTGCGTTGCCTAACCCAGCAGCTGAGGGAAGAGGCCCGCCGCCAGCGCATGGAACTCCTTCGCCCCTTTGCCACGCGGCTCGAGTTCGAACACGGCGAGACCCTCGCTGAATGAGCGCCGGAAAACGGTGCGCTGCGACAAGCGCACTTTCAGAAACCGAACATCCGCCAACGAGATCAGTGCCGCCGCGGTCTCGTCCGTCTCGCGCACGGCATGATGGGTATCGCCACGATTGATGAAGCCGAGGATCTCCGCCGGGCGTTCACGCTCGACGGATTTGATCAACCGGATGAAACGCTGGATCGACCAGATATCGGCCTGCGACGGCGGCACCGGCACGACCACCCGGTCGCAGAGGGTGATCGCGGTGCGCAGCGCGTCCATGTCGGCGGTGCCGACATCGATGACGACCTCCTGGTGCTGGGCGAGCGTCTCGGTGTTGAGCGCGCTGCGCTCCTTGACCGCGAGTAGAGGCTCGAAGCCCTCTTCCTGGCGCACCTCGGCGACGTCGGTCAGGGTGCCCTGAGGGTCGGCATCGAGCAGTTGCACGTCGACCTCGGCCATCGCCAGCCAAACCCCGAGATTGAAGGTGAGGGTGCTTTTACCGGAGCCGCCCTTCAAGGAACCGATGACTGTAATCATCCGCCTATGCAACGATCATTTGAGAGTAACTGCATGATGAAGAAGACCGCCTAACGCGGCCATTGCCGTCGCCAGCGGTCCGACCCGGGATCCTCGGCATGGTAACCGAACGCGGTCCCTTCGTCCCGATAGCTGTGCCAGGGTTCCTGCGGATCATAGGCGCGCTCATCGATGGGCGGATAGCGCCGATCCTGGCCGTCGGAGCGTGCCTGCTCGCGCTCGGAGCGGGGTCGAAATTGCCATCCGTGGCGCCGATCGGCTTGCCGCGCATCGAGCTTTGGGTCATGCCTGAACTCATAGCCATGCCTTTGCAACGGTTCCGCTCCAGCGCCGCGCGCAGGATCGACGAAATCCCAACCCGGTTCGGCGGCCGACCATTCGCTGTCGGTCTCGTACGGATTCCAGGCCCAGGCCGCCGAACTCGCAAGCATCGCGCCCAGTAACGGCAGCATCGGATGCATTCGAGCCCCGCCACGCCGAAGCCGGGGTCGTGCTTGGGTGCGGCCTTCGGCCCAGGGTCTCGATTGCCATCCATTCATGATCATTGTCGCCTTAGCCGTTTTCGGATTCGTCGCTCTCGTCGGTCTTTAACCGAATGCCGCGCCG
>NZ_JBKHDN010000279.1:0-2870 GCF_046541315.1 Halochromatium sp.
CTAAGCAGCCATGAACAGCATTCCAGCCCAAGACATCAAACGCCGTGGGATCTCCGCCGTTGATGAGGCGCTTCACGACGGCCCGGTTCATGTCATCAAGAACAACCGACCAAGCTATGTCGTGCTCACCGAAGCGGCCTATACAGAGCTTCTCGAAAGCTCCCTCGATGCGGCCAAGGCTCATTTGCATGCGTCCCTCAGTGACTTGGAGGCCGGTCGAACCACCCGCTACGAGAGCGCCGATTCCTTGATGAAAGCCCTTGACGCCGACGAATCATGAGCTTCGCGCTGGTCACTACCCAGCACTTTGAACGCCGCGCACGCAAGTTCCTCCGCAAACATCCCGATCTACGCCAAGCCCTGCGGGATACACTGGACGACCTCAACCGAGATCCCTTCCAACCCAAGCTCAAGCTCCACTCGCTCTCCGGCAATCTAGGCGGAGCGCAGGCTGTCAGCTTCACCAGGCGGACAGAGGGCGACCATGTTGCACAGCATCGCAATGCTATCGGCCTCCATCTTCTCCATCATCTTCGCCCGGTGGGTCTCGACCGTGCGCGGGCTGATCTCGAGTTCGCGCGCGATGTCCTTGTTCGACAGCCCTTGGGTCGCGAATCTCATCACCTGTCGCTCGCGTGGCGTCAAGCTCGCGCAGCGCGCGCGCACGGCCGCGAGCGCGCGCGCATCGTCCCGCTGTCGGCGGTCGATCTCGAAGGCGCGCTCGATGCGCTCGGTGAGCTTGCTCTTGCTCACCGGCTTCTCGAGGAAGTCGACCGCGCCCAACTGCACCGCCCGCACCGTAGTTGGCACATCGCCGAATCCGGACAGAAAGATGATCGGCAGGTCATAGCCGCGTTGACGCAGCGCCTGCTGCAGCTCCAGGCCCGTCATCTCCGGCATGCGCATGTCGAGCACCAGGCAGCCGCAGTCGTCGTCCGCGCAGGAGGCGAGAAACGCCTTGGCGCTGGCAAAGCCCTGCACCCGATAGCCGAGCATCTCGAGCAACAGCTGCATCGATTCGCGCATGGCGTCGTCGTCATCGACGATGTAGACACTTTGCTCCGTATTCATCAATCTCCTCCAGTCATCGCCAGTGGCAGCATAAAGTGGAACATGGCACCGTTGCTCGCGCCACGATCGGCCCAGAGCTTGCCTCCATGGCCCTCGACGATGTCGCGGCTGATCGGAAGCCCCATGCCAAGACCCGCGCTGCGCCGCGACGAGAACAGATCGAACAAGGCGTTCTCATTTTCCATATCCAGCCCAGGGCCGGTATCACTCACCGTGACCTGGATCATCGGTGAACCCGCATCGGCCTGGCCCATGAGGCTGACCTCGGAGGTGCAGGAACCGGTGGCAATGGTCACCCGCCGCACCGGCATCTCCGCCTCATCAATGGCCTGCACCGCGTTGCAGATCAGGTTGACCATGACCTGCTCCAGCTGAACCGGGTCACCGAGCAGCCAGAGACCGGCCGAGCCCGAGTTGAACCGCAGCTCGACCTGCCGTTGACTCGCAAACCAGCCGATCAATTCCAGCGTGCGCTCGATCAGGGGATCGAGCTCGACCGGCTGCATCCGGATCTCTTTGTGGCGCAGGAAGTCACGCAGGCGCTCGACAATGGCGCCGGCGCGCTCGAGCTGGGCATCGGCCTTGGCGATCATCGGCTCCAGGCTCGTCCCATCGGCTGGACGCTGCTTCGCATCCGAGCCTTGCAGCTGCTCGAGCGCGGCGCGCCCGAAGAAGGACGCGGCGTTCAGTGGCTGCGCCAGCTCGTGCACCAATGAGGTGGCGAGCACCCCGACCGCATTGACGCGTGCCGCATGGGCCGCCGCCTCCCGCGCGAGCTGGGTATGCTGCTCGGCGCGCTTGCGGTCGGTGACGTCGATCTGCACGATGACCGCCCCCTGCCCTGTCTCCTCTCCCCCAGCCTCAGCTCCCTCGGCGTCGAGCGGCGCGGCGGTCAACGCCAGCCAGTGCTCGCCATCCCGGCGCTCACAGGCATACTCGGCAACGAACCGCTGGCGACGCCGCGCGAGGACGCCCGCCACGCCGTCGGCAATGGCAGCGGTCTCGGCCCCGAACGCAGGGCGCTCAGCCTCCGATCGGGAGGCCTGATTGCGACAGACCGCAAGAAAGTCGCATCCGACATCGGCCTGTCGCGCCGACGTCCCCGGGGGCGAGCGCTCAGGGCAGTCGGCAAAGCGCTTCCAGACCGCGTTGGCGAGGACGATGCGGCCCTTCGCGTCCAGAACGATGACCTCGGCCGGCAGGGCATCGAGGATGGCGTGGGCGCGGTGCTCGGTCGCCCGCTTGCTGCGCTTGAGCCGGCGCTCGGCGGTGATATCGACCAGCGCGCTGAAGCACTCAGGCCCCTGATCGCCATGGCGTCGTGACGACACCAACCGCAAGGCCTGGGGCGCCGGCTCGGGACGTGGACGGCGCGACTCGAGATCGACCTCCAATGGTTGAACCTTGGCTCCATCGGCGCTGGCAACCACGGCAGAGACATGGTCAAGGAACCGGCGCATCTCGCCACCTGCCAACAGGACCGGGAACGGCGTGTTGCTGAGTCGCAGGCGATCGCGCCCGAGCATCTGCGCGGCGGTGAGATTGATCTCGCGGATGCGCCCACGCCGATCAAAGACCGCAAAGCCAACCGGCGCCAGATCGAACAAGCGCGCGTAGTGGTCGCGCGAGACCTCTAGGATGTGGCGCGCCTCGGCCAGCTCGCGCCCCTGCAGCTCAAGCTCCACCTGGTGCGTTTGCAGCTCGAGCAGCAGATCGCGGGTCGCGTCGTTGGCGCGTCCACTGTCCAGCAATTTACTGATCAGCTGGTCTAGCCGACGCGCCAGCTCAGGCTTACTCAG
>NZ_JBKHDN010000280.1:0-2868 GCF_046541315.1 Halochromatium sp.
CCCAGACCTCCGGCCCCCTGGAAGCGGAATCGGTTATTCTGGACCTCGCCCTGCACATCCAGCTCGACGCTCTCCACCCCCGGCAGCCGGGTGAGGATATAACCGGCCATCAGCATGCCCAGCTTCTCGTTCTCCTTTTCAAGCGCGGTCAGGAGCTTATCGGCAATGATCTGGCAGCGCTGCAAGCGATTCGGCGCCTCGACCCACTCCCGGCTCATCTGCCAGCCCTGGTCCATATCGCGGTCGAGCTGGGCGAAGAAGTCGCCGCCCCGCGCGATCACCGGGTCCGGGACATTCAGGGTGTAGACTTGCTCGTCGATGATGGCCTTGAGGATCATCCGGCCCTCCGCTGGTTGCTTGCTTTAGGATGCGCTGATTCTATCCGACTCGCTGACCGTCCGTTGATCCCTATGCTTCTCAGGATTCCCGCGCTACTGAATGCCGCCCAACTGCAGAAGGTGCGCGCGCTGCTGGCCGACGCCGAGTTCGTCGATGGCAAGCTCAGCGCCGGTTTCGCCGCCGCCAAGGTCAAGCACAACGAGGAGATGCGCCAGGAACCCGAGCGCATGCAGTTGCTGGTGCGCATCCTCATGGCCAGTCTCGGCCACAATGCGCGCTTTCGCTTCGGCGTGCTGCCGCACCGCGTCGCCGACCCCATCTTCGCCCGTTATCGGCCCGGCATGACCTATGGCGACCATGTCGATGATCCGATCATGGGCAGCAGCGGGCCGCGCTTTCGCAGCGATGTCTCGATGACGCTGTTTCTCAATGAACCGCAGGCCTACGACGGCGGCGAGCTACTGATGCACACCCCGTTCGGCGCTCAGCGCGTCAAGCTGCCCGCGGGCGATGCGGTGGTCTATCCCGCTTCGAGCCTGCATCAGGTCGCCGAGGTCACGCGCGGCGAGCGCCTGGTGGCGCTGACCTGGATCCAGAGCTATGTGCGCGACCCGGCCCGGCGCGAATTGCTCTACGAACTCAACCAGGCGCGCGAGCTGTTGTTGCAGGAGGCGCCGGGCGCCGAGCATACCGGCTGGGTCGATCGCAGCTATGCCAACCTGGTGCGCATGTGGAGCGAGCTTTGACCGCCGCGGCGCCCAAAGGGGCCGCACCGCCGGGCTGTACATCGACCAGGATGGCCGGCTCGGCGCCAGGCCAGACGCTTGCCGGCTGGATGCGACTCAGGCCGCAGCGCGCGCGGCCTGCGCCTTCATCCGATTGACGATCGCGTAGACGCCGACGTGCCGGTTCGGGCTCAGGTGTTCCTCAAGCTGCAAGCCGGCGAACAACGCATCGACATCCAGCGCCTCGATCTCGGCCGCGGTCTTGCCCGAGAACAGTCCGACCAGGAGCGCGACCACGCCCTTGATGATCGCGGTGTCGCAATCGCCCTCGAAACGCAGCCGCTCGCCCTCGGGCTTGGCCATCACATGCACGGTGCTCATGCACTCCATCACGCGGTTGGCGTCGGTCTTGTCGGCCGGGTCCATGGCCGGCAGGCGCTCACCGATCTCGACCAAGTACTGATAGCGCTGATCCCAGTCGCCGAGCAGGTCGAAGGTCTCGATGATGTCTTGGATCGATTCGTCGGCCATGAGGCTGGATTCCCGCTGTCGGGCTCAAACGCTGAACGACTCGCCGCAACCGCAGGCGTCCTTGACGTTGGGATTGCGGAACTCGAAGCCCTCGTTGAGCAGGCTGGATTTGACGAAGTCGACTTCCATGCCATCGAGGCGCGGCAGGCTACCTTGGTCGATCACGACCTTGACGCCATGGCTCTCGAAGATATGGTCGCCCTCGGCGCAGTCGTCGGCATAGTCGACCACATAGGCGAAGCCGGTACAGCCACTCTTTTTGGTGCCGATGCGAAGGCCGACACCATGGCCGCGTTGTTGGAGCATCTTATTGACATGGCTCGCGGCCGCGTCGGTCAGGGTGACTGCCATGGTGGATTCCTCATGTTGATTGAACTCGCTGCCCTAGCTAGTGCCTTCGCGCGCGCGGATTTCAAGGGCTCGCGCGCGGCGCATCGTTCAGCGCACCGCGTTCAGTGCCGCTGCTCGAATCCCTGGCGGACCGCATGCGCGGACATCTCCATCAGCCCGCGCATCAGCGACGCGCGCGCGTCGAGCTGAACCGTCTCGATCAGGGCCTGCTTGTCCGCGGCCTCGAGCGGCAGGTGGGCGCAGAGGAGATTGATCAGGTCGGCATCGGCCATCTTGCCGATGTCGTCCCAGGGGATCTCGACGCCGCGCTGCTCGCAGAAGGCGCGCAGCGAACCCATGAAGCGGTCGCGCTCGCTCAGGCCCGCCTCGTCGTCCTCGAGGTCCAGCGCGAAGCCTTGCCACTGCGGCCTGACGCGGCGAAAGCCCTCCTGCGTCGGCAATTCCTCCAGGATCCGGAAGCGGCAGAGTCCGGTCAGGACCAACACGATGCGCCCATCGTTGGTCTCGCTGTAGGAGGTGATGCGCCCGGCGCAGCCGACCCGATGGAGGTCGCGCGGATCATCCGCCTCGCGCGCGCGGGGCTGTACCATGCCGAGCAGGTGATCGCTCGCCAAGGCCGCCTGCACCATCGTCAAGTAGCGCGGCTCGAAGATATTCAGCGGCAGTTGCACGCCTGGCATCACCACGGTGCCGCTCAGCGGAAAGATCGGCAACACATCAGGCAGGTCGGGGAAACGCTGTAGAAAGGGACTGCGCATCGTGCGATGCTCCGGCGGTCGCTGGTTCTGGTGTCTGGCTCCCCCATATATGGGCGAACATGAGCGCGTCCAAAGTGCGCGCGCAAGACCCGACCAAGACCCGATTGGCCGGCTCGGGCCACTCGCTCGGGCTCGCCGAAAGCGCGGCGAACCGTCATAATGCA
>NZ_JBKHDN010000281.1:0-2849 GCF_046541315.1 Halochromatium sp.
ATCGATCTGGTCGGCGACGAATATGCGCGCATGCGCCTGGCGATGCGCGCGCGCGGCGGGTCGCCGATGCGATGCGCTGTCGCGGCTTCGACGGCCGGCTGCGCCTGCTGCGACGCTTCCGTTGGCGGCGGCGCGAGACGCTGCTGTTGCTGGGCGTCTCGCCATTGCTTGTCGGCTTGCTTCTGCTCGACCGTTGGGGATGGAGCGATTGGGCGGGCGGGGTTGGCTGTGCTGATTGGCTGGCGGGGTTGGCTAGAGCGGCTTGACTGACTTGAGCCCCCTGGAATGTCTTGAGCGTCTTGAGCGTCTTGAGCGTCTTGAGCGTCTTGAGCGTCTTGAGCGGCCTGGGCGACTGGGCGACTGGGCGACAAGCCACTGGCTGGGAGAGGCATAGAATGAACGAACCCAAGGCCGCCACCGCGAAGGATGACGTGCTCGTCGATCTCGCGGAGATCGACTTCGGCTATGGCCCCAAGCCGCTGCTGAGCGGGCTCGATCTGCGCATTGGCTGCGGCGAGCGGGTCGCCTTGATCGGGCCGAACGGCGCCGGCAAGAGCACATTGCTGCATCTGATCGTCGGCCTGTTGCGCCCGCGCGCCGGCCGTATCCGCGTGTTGGGCAGGGAGTGCCGCGATGAGGCCGATTTCCGCGCCGTCCGCGCCAAGGTCGGGCTGGTGTTCCAGCACAGCGACGATCAGCTCTTCTGCCCGACGGTGCTCGACGATGTCGCCTTCGGGCCGTTGAATCTGGGGCACCCGCCCGCCGCGGCGGCGGCCATCGCGCAGCGCACGCTGGCGGCCCTGGGGCTCGCGGGCTATGGCGAGCGCATTACCCATCGGCTCTCCGGCGGCGAGAAGCGGCTGGTGGCCCTGGCCACGGTGCTGGCCATGGAGCCGGAACTGCTGTTGCTCGATGAGCCGACCAGTGGACTGGATGGCGCCAGCGAGGCGCGGCTACTCGATCATCTGAGCGCGTTGCCGCAGGCCATGCTGATCGTCTCGCACGAGCAGCGCGTGCTCGAACGCCTCGGCACCCGCGCGCTGTTGCTGCAAGAGGGTCGCCTGCTCGACGCCGAGCTGCACCGGCATCCGCATCGCCACGCCCATCTGCATCTGCACGCACCAGGCCTGCCGGACGATCACGCCCATCCGAGCGGGTGAGCGATGCGCAAGCGAAGGTTGGATCGAGGCCGATGCGCTGGTCTGGGCGCTGGTCTGGGCGGTGGTGGTGCGCTCCTGGGTGCTGGTGCAGCCGCTGGATAGGCGGGGTCAGCGTGGCGGCCCGGTCTCCAGCCCCAGGGCGCGCAGATAGGCGCTGGCGCTAGCCGTTTGAGTGTAATCGGCGACTGCCTGTTGCAGAACCCTTGCCGGCAGCGGAGCCGCCAGGGTCCGCAGGATCGCGGCCGCCAATGCTGCGCTGTCGCCGACCGGCACCAGCGGACCGAAGCGCCCAGCGGCCAGCAGCTCGCGCGGGCCGCTGGGGCAATCGGTGGCAACCGCCGGGATGCCGAGCGCGAGCGCCTCGGCGAGGACATTGGGCGAGCCTTCCCAGGCCGACGAGAGCACGAACAGATCCGCCCGCGCCAACCAACAGTAGGGATTGGCCTGAAAGCCCGGCAGGTCGAGATCGCCATCGGCGCCGAGCCGCAATCCGAGCGCCTGGGCCAGGGCTTCCAGCGCGCCTCGGCCGCGTCCCTCGCCGAGAATGATCAACCGGCAGGCGCGTTGGCGCCGGACCAGGTCGAACGCGCGCAGCAACGTCGGAAAGTCTTTCTGGCGCTGCAGGCGGCCAGCACCGATGAGGATCGGGGTGCCGGCGCGCGCGCGCAGCCAGGGATGCGGGCAGGATGCGGCGGCGTGTGCGGCGAGTTCGGGGGTGACGACCGGATTGCGGATCACGTCGATTCGGCTGCGCGCGACCCGGGCGATGCGCGCGGTGTCCTCGGCGACCCCCTCGGAGACGGCGACGATACGCTCGATGGCCGGGTAGAGGAGGCGAATCGGCCGTTGCCGCAGCCAGCGCTGAAGCAGGCCGCGCCCGCTCAGCGCGGCGGAGAGATTGGTGCCGAGTCGCAGCACCAAGCGCGTCTCGCTGCGCGCGAGCGCGCGCGCCATGACCGCCGCGCGGCCCGCACGATCCTTCACCGCCAGCAACACCGGCGGGCGTTCCCGGCGCAGCCAGCGCGCGAGCGCGAGGGTTGCCAGCAATGTGTGGCCCGGGCCGAGCGGGATACGGCGCACCTTCGCCGGGAGCTGCGCGAGCGCGGCGCTGTTCGCGCGGACCAGCAGCAGATCGACCGCGTAGCCGTGCTCGCAAAAGCCCTGGATCAGATGCACCAGCATGCGTTCCACACCCCCTTGCCCGGAGAAGGAGGCGAAGATGGCGAGGCGCTTGTCCGCCGCCGGACTCATTGATCGGCGCGACGCGAGGCTATGGCCGCTCGACCTGATCGCCGGACAGCACTGGCTCAAAAGCCCGGATTCGACGAGAGGGTCGTCTCTGCGCGTCAGGGCGAATGACGATAGCGGGGGCGACCAGGGCGCAAGCGGGAGTCATCAGGGCGCGGCGTCGGATCCCGCCGCTGCGGCGATCGCGCGCAGGCAGTCGGGGCAAAGACAGTCTTCGTATTGGTCTTGCAGGGTCTTGAGGACTGGCAGCGAGACCTTGACCGCGACACAGTCGCAGTGGCGCAGGTCGTCGACCTTGCACTCGAAGTCGACACCGCAGCGCGGGCATTGCTTGGTGCCTTCGGTGAGGGGCTGATTCCAGGTCATGGGCTGATCCTCGTGGTTGGTGACTGTCCAGCAATGACTTCCCGATTTCGGAGCGAGCGGTCGCGGCCGCTTCGG
>NZ_JBKHDN010000282.1:0-2821 GCF_046541315.1 Halochromatium sp.
AATGATGGGGCGTGCGCTTGATGCTGTCTTGCGCCGCTCGCGATCCGGCCGAGGTGGGCGCGGCGCGCTGGATTCCGAACACGACATCACCGCTTCCGGTTCACGTGATCGATGCTAGCGTCAGCATCGCGATCACCGCGCCCGAAGGCGCGATAGGCGAGCACCAGATAGGTGATCAGCATGATCGCCGAGACCAGGATCAGGATCAGGCCCACGGTCCACATGTCGGGGTCCAGAGAGAAGGCCCCGAGCAGGAACAAAAGCCCCAGGAAGGCGAACATCAGACTGTAGAACAGCGTCGGCTGGGAGCAGCAAATGGCGGCCTTTTGCCACCAAGGCATGCGGCTCCAGCGCTGCTCGCGTCTCGGATAAGCCATGATCATCGGCCTCCTCGGTCAGCTTACTCGGGCGACGTGACGGGCTCAGGCGTCGCCGCTGGCGATTCGCCGGTTGGCGTGACCCCTTTGACCGGCTCGGTCGGCAGATCCTCGGTGCTCGGGGCCTCGGGCGCGCGCAGGCGCAGGGCCGCCGACTGCGCCTGGCGGCTGTAGTCAATGGATTCGGCCAGGATGCGCGCGGACTCCTGGTCGGCATGGAAGCCCTTGGAGTTCTCGCTGCTGATGTAATCGAGTCGCCACATCGCCTTGCGCTGTAGCTCGAAGACGTCCTCCAGCTCGGCCTCGCTCGCACCGCCCGCCTTGGCTTCCAGGATCGCGTCGAGCATCTCGGTCATCGCCGCGCCGGCCCGTTCGGTGAGCACGACGGTGCGGTTCTGGATCGCCTCGACCCGTGCCTTAATCTCGTCCTCGGGGACGTTGTGGCAGGTCTGACAGGCGCTGTTGACGGCGTTCATCGGGCTGCGCACGTTATGGTTGCTGACCTTCATCGCGCCCTTGCGCTCATAGGGCATGTGGCAGTCGGCGCAGGCGACGCCGCTGCGGGCATGGATGCCCTGGCTCCAGAGCTCGAACTCGGGATGTTGGACCTTGAAGACCTTGGCGCCGGTCTCACCGTGCGCGTAGTCGTAGAAGGCGCTGCCGTCGGGGAACGCCTTCTCTTCCCAGACGCGTTCGGCGTCATCGGCGCCGAGGCCATGCGCCCAGGGGAAGGTCAGGGTGTCCTTGGTGGCGCAGTAGTACTCCACATGGCACTGGCCGCAGACGAATGAGCGCATCTCTTGGCGGCTGGCCAGTTCATTCGGGTCATAGGGCTCACGGCGATCGCCTTGGCGCCATTGCTCGATGCTGGGGAGATGCGGCACGGCGCCGTCGCCCTCGGCGAGCGCGGCGATGCCGAGCATGAAGCCCGGCCGGGTCACGCGCACCGCCATGCTCTTGGGGTCGTGACAGTCGACACAGCTGACCGGATGGGCCTCGCCAAGCATCCGTGCATGGTCCTCGGGCAGCGCCTCACCGGCGTACTCGCCGGTAAAGCCGCCGGGTGGTGGCGTGGGAAAGACCGGTTCGTTCTCGCCGGGGGTGCCGTCCGGGGTGGCGTAGAGCAGGGCCAGCACCTCCTGATAGGGCTGCTGACTGAGCTCCTGGAAACCGCGGATCATCGCCGGCATGTCGAGCTCGGCGGCGAGCCGCTCCTGGGTGACCTCCTCGCCTTGCGCTTCCAGGCCCACCCGGCGATAGAGCACGTTGACCGAGCCATGGCAGTGCAGGCAGGCGCCGGCTTGGGGTTTCTGGGTGACGCGCTCGGTCACGCCCTGATCGTAGAGCATGTAGGCATGACCGCGCGCCTCGCGATAGTCGATGCTGAAGGCGTAGCCGGCATAGAGGCGCTTGAGCCAAGGTTGCGCCTCGAGCTTGCTCTGCGGCATGGCGCTGCTGCCACCGTAGAACTCCGCGCCCGAGGTCGATTTCCAACCGTCGAACTGATGCGGCCAATTCTTGCCCCAGGGCTCCGGATCGGTCGTGATCTCGTCAACCTCGACTACCCGCACGAAGGGCTGGCGGGCATCCTGCTTGTGGCTGAACATGGTGATCAGCACAGAGGTCACCACCAGGGTGGCGAGGAGCGCGAAGACGAACACCGCGCCGATGATCAGGGCGCGGCCGCGTTGATGGCTGGGGCGATGCCGGCGAGCCCCGGTAGGCGTCTGTTTCATCATAGACCTCTCGACCTCTGATGGGGATTCAGCGCCGCAGCGCATGACCGACGTCGTGATGGCAGTGGACACAGCGTTGCATCTCGCCACCAGGCTCGGCCGGGCGCATGTGATCGACGAAGGCGGCGTGGCAATGCAGGCAGGCGGACTGGGTCACGCGCCGATTGCGCGCGCGGATCTGGATCGGCTCGTGAAACTGGCCGGTGGTGAAGGCCAACGCATGGAAAAAGCCGTTGTCGGCCTTGGTCAGCCACTTGCCAATCACGTCCGCCGGCAGGTGGCAGTCGTTGCAGCCGGCCACCCCTTGATGGCTCGATTTCACCCAGGCGTCGAAATGATCCTGCATGATGTGGCAGTTGGTGCAGGCGGTTGGGTCATCGGTCAGATAGGCCAGGCCATTCCCATAACCCAGCGTGAACAGCCCGACCCCGCCAAGGATGCCAAGGACCATGGCGGCCGCAAGGGCGAGGCCGTGACGCTGGTTGGTGGTGGGATGCATGATGACAACCGGGTTGGCAACCTTAAGCCGGCTCGTAGACGCGCACCCGCGAGCGCCCGTCGAAGGCCACCGGGCTCGGCATCGCCGGCGCCGTGCGCAGCTCCCGCGCCCCGACCGCCAGGTGCAGGGTCTGCTCCTGGGGGTCCAACCAATCGATCGACTGTGTTGGCACCAAGCACTGCGGCTCGCGCGCGTCCTGGTCCGCCGCC
>NZ_JBKHDN010000283.1:0-2785 GCF_046541315.1 Halochromatium sp.
GCGCATCGCCAATGCGCTCCAGGAGCGGGTCCGCGCCCTCGGCGCCGGCTCCCTCAGCTGCTCATGCTCAGCTGCTCAGGCCTAGGAGGCACCTGGGATGACAACTGATGACCAGGTGGGGGTTTTGCACACCCGTCGGGCGAAAGCAACCACACCGCTTCGCTGGCAGGCCTCGCGTCTGCCCTCGACCAACAAGCTAGTCCGCCACTGCCAAGGTCTGAGCGCGGCGACAACGACTCAGTAAGCCGCCACCGATCGCGCCATCTAGCTCGGCGCCAAGGCCTGAGCACCGGAACGACTACTCCGATCGTGATGGTGCCGATGAACGACCGGTTCAGACAGGCCACTGCTGGCATGCATTCTGCTCAAGTCGAGGTCGTACAACGCGAGCGAGCGCATCGGAGCTGAGTCCTTTCAGGGGGTTCATCCGCGAATAACCTGAACAGGTCTGTCTGCCTGGCGGCCAAATTGCTTGCTTCGCCTTGCGCAGTTCTTTGTGGTCAGGCGCTAAGGGGGCCGAGCAGTCCATGCGGGCAGTCCTGTGCATCGCATCAACGCACAATCATCGTGAACCTCATCATGGAGATCCGGGATGCCCGACGTCGTCACGCTGACCATGAATCCGGCGCTCGATCTGAGTAGCGAGACCGAGCAGCTGACTCCCGGGAAGAAGACACGTTGCAGTCTGCCGCGCCACACGCCCGGCGGCGGCGGCATCAACGTTGCCCGAGGCCTGCATCGGCTCGGGACTGACGTGCTCGCGGTCTATCCGTCTGGTGGACCGACCGGCCAACGGCTCGATGGTCTGCTGAATCAGGCTGGCATCCGGACCCAATCGCTGCCGATCGACGGCGACATCCGCGAGAATCTCTCCTTGGCGGAGCAGGCACCGCACCTAGAATCCCCCAAGGTCTTCCATCTGGTGTTCCCCGGGCCGACGCTTGCCGAGCGCGAATGGCAGACCGTTCCCGAGGCGCTCGAGGCGATCGCCCCAGCGCCGCGTTATCTGGTGCTCAGTGGCAGTCTGCCACCCGGCGTGCCGGCAGACTTCTATGCCGAAGTGGCTCAACGCGTCTCACAGCGCGGCACCCGGGTGGTGCTCGACACGGCGGCGCCAACACTCGATGCCACCTTGAGCGCACAGCCACCGCTGTTCCTGATCAAACCCAACCATCACGAATGCCACCAGCTGTTCAAGGTCGAGCGCGAGGAGCCTGAGGCCTATCTCACCGGCATGGACGCGCTGCTTGCCAAAGGTACCGCCGAGGCGATCGTCGTCACCCTAGGTAGCCAAGGGGCGGTCGTCGCTGCCGAGGGCCTGCGCCTGCACTTGCAGCCACCCTCGGTCGAAGGCCGAGCACCAATGGGGGCTGGCGACAGCTTCGTCAGCGCCCTGATCCATCGGCTGACCCAAGACGGCAGGCTGTCGGAAGCAGCCCGCGATGGCGTCGCTGCCGCAGCGGCTGCGGTCAAGATCCGCGACGCCAATCTCTATCGCAAGCAAGACCTGGAACAGCTGCGCTCGCAGGTCCAGATCCACGAGCATCATCCTGGGCACTCGCAATCCTGAACCCACGCAATCCTGAGGAGTCACGATCATGGCAAGAATCGCAATCAATGGACTCGGGCGCATCGGACGCGCCACCCTGAAACTGGTCATGGAGGAGCCCACACTCGAGCTGGTCGGTGTCAACGATCTGGCGGACCCCGAACAGCTCGCCTACCTGCTGCGCTACGACTCGGTCTACGGGCGCTCGACGCAGGAGATCGCCAGCCAAGACGGTCAACTGGTCATCGATGGCCAGCGCATCCCCGTGTCCAACCACGAGGACCCGTTGCTATCACCCTGGAAGGATCTGGATGTCGATCTGGTCTTCGAGTGCACCGGGGTGTTCAGGGACCGGGACGCCCTGCAACGCCACCTCGAGGCCGGCGCTCGCAAGGTCATGCTCTCCGCCCCGGCCAAGGACGAGAGCATCCCGATGGTCGTCCCCGGCGTTAACGACTCCGGCACGGCACCGATCTTCTCCTGCGCCAGCTGCACCACCAACTGCATCGCGCCCGTGACCGAGATCATGCAGCGGCGCATCGGCGTCGCCAAGGCCATGATGACCACGGTGCATGCCTACACCTCGACGCAGGAGACGGTCGATGGACCCTCCAAGCGCATGGAGCGCGGGCGGGCGGCGGCAGTCAACCTAGTGCCCACCAGCACCGGGGCGGCCGAGGCCACCAATCGCGTGCTCGGGGACCATCCGATCGAGTTCGATGGACTCGCTGTGCGAGCGCCGGTTGCGGTGGGCTCGCTGGCGGACATCACCTTCGTCACCAGTCGGGCGACCTCGCGCGAGGAGGTCAACAAGGTCTTCATGGAAGAGTCGCTGAACCCCCGTTACTCGACAGTGCTCTCGATCATCGAAGAGCCGATCGTCTCCTCCGATGTCATCCAGGACGCGCACGCCTCGATCGTCGACCTGGGCCTGACCCGCGTCGTCGACGATGACCTGGTCAAGGTGATGGCCTGGTATGACAACGAGTGGGGCTATGCCGCCCAAATGGTGCGCGAGGCAGTCCTTCTCTACCAATGAAGGCGTTCTACCGACAGCAGCCAGAGGCCGCGCTCAAGCAGCTGGACAGCGATGCTGACAGCGGCCTCTCTGAGGCCGAGGTCCGCGAGCGGCGCGAGCAGTATGGCCGCAATGCGCTGCGCCAGACGCGCTCGCGCCCGGCCTGGCGCATCCTGATCGACCAGCTCGCCAGCATCGTCGTGCTGCTGTTGCTGGCG
>NZ_JBKHDN010000284.1:0-2756 GCF_046541315.1 Halochromatium sp.
AGCACGCGCCTGCTCGATCTCGGCTTGCGCTTGTTCGATCTCCGCTTGCGCCCGCGCGTTTTCGGCGCGTCGGTCTTCAAGCTCCTGTTGGATACTGGCTTGCTGGCGCAGGTAATTTTGCCGCGCCTGATAGGCATGGTAGGCGCGCTCTTTCTCGGAAAAGGCTTTCAAGGTACTCATGGCTTGCTCCATCTGTGTCGTCATCTATCCGTTCGATGTGGATGCGTATGCGGGCGTTAACCGGCAAGTCAGTGGGTAGATGCAAGATATGGTCTGGGTTGACCCTGGTTTCTAAAATTAAATCGCTCATCTCGCCTCTTTGCCGTCTGCCTGGGTGCTCAACAGTCGTCATCAATGGACAATTCAAGGTCGCCAAGCCAGCCACAATTTCCGCAGCGGGGTGAGGCCGATGCGTTGATCGGCGACGTCGAAGCCGCTGCGCTCGAGGACGCTGAGCAGATCCTGGTGCAAGCGGAGTTGGACTCGAAGGGCGGGTGTGAGTCCGGTTAGTGTGCGACGTGTCTTGGGTGCCAGAAAGACGCCGAATCGTTGACTGCGTTTGGGATTGGCTGCGGCTTGGCTGGGTTGGAGCGATTGGTTCTGTTGGGTCTCGGTCTGCTTGGGCTCCGTCTCGGGTTCCGGCCGGTCGGGTGCTGCCGCAAGGAGTTGCTCGGCGATCGGTCGCAATAGCTCGGGCAGGCGTTGGCGGCCATCGGCGCTGGCGAGCTGCTGATGGCTGAGTCCGGCTGCGGCAAGCTGATCGGCGGTGAGTACCTCGCGACCTTGGCGCAGCAGGCGACCAGCGTCACGGATACGGCGCACCTGGGCACACCAGCCACCGGTGCGCCGCGCTGTTGTGAGCTGCTCCTGGTCGTCAGCGCCTTCGCAGCGGGCGAGAAGTTCGAACAGGGCGCCGAAATCCTGCTCATCGGCATGGCGCTGCGCGACAAGATCAGGATAACGCGGATTCTGCAGCGCCGTCTCGACACTGGCGATGATCGCGACGAAGGGCTGCTCGGGCAGCTGGTCCGCGACCACCACCGGCGCCAGCGCCTCGCTGAGCGGATGGCGCGGCGCGCCGGCGAAGAGGCGCTCGAGTTCGGCGCGCCACCAGTCGAGTTTGATCCGGGCGACGCCGGGATCGGAGATCCGATCCAGGATCGCGCGCAGCTCGGCGCGCCAGGCGAAGAGGGCGGCCAAGGCATCGCGGTGCGCCGCGGCGGCGAGACGCACGCTGTAGTAGGCGCTGGAGCCGGGCGGCGTGGCACGGTTTGGAAACCGCCATTCGGCGCTGACCGCGCTGGCGGATGGTGCCGTGCGCGCGGCACGTGCGCTGTCGGTCACGCCTGATGGATCGGCCGCGCGAGTCGTGGCCCTCGGGCTGCTTGTCCCTGGACGTGACCCTTCACCTGGCATCGACGGTGCCGCGCGCGGCGGTGGGGTCGATTCGAGGCGGATCGAGCGCGAGGAAGCGCAACACCTCGAGCGGATGCCCGAGCAGCCCGTCGGCGCCCCAGTCACGCGGATGCAGCTCGACACCGAGATAGCCATAGAGCGCGGCAAGCGTGCGCATGCCGGCGGCGCGCCCGGCGAGGATGTCGCGATGGTCGTCGCCGACGTACCAACAGGCCCGCGGATCGCGCTCGATCATGCCGCAGGCGTGGAACAGCGGGTCCGGATGCGGTTTGGCGCGCGCGGCGGTGTCGCCGCTGACCACGCAGGCGGGCGGGATCGGCAGCGCCATCGCCTCCAGCAGCGGATCGGTCAGCCATCCGGGCTTATTGGTGACGATGCCCCAGCAGATCCCGCGTGCCTCAAGCGCCTCGACCAATTCGGCGATGCCCGGAAACAGACAGGTCTCGCAGTGGATGTTGGCGGCGTAGAGGTCGAGATACTCGCCGCGCAGCCGCTCATAGTCGGGATCGCCGGGCACCAATCCGAAGCCGACCGCGAGCATCCCGCGCGAGCCGGAGGAGACATGACAGCGCGCCTGTTCGAGCGGCACCGGCGGTCGATCGTAGCGCGCCAGCAGCCGATTCAGTGCGGCGGCCATATCCGGCGCGGTGTCGGCGAAGGTGCCGTCGAGGTCGAACAGCACCGCGCTTGCCGGCGTCGGTTCAGGCATCGCTGCCGCGCGGCATCTGGCAGGTGACCAGATAGTTGACATCGATGTCTTTTGACAGCCGATAGTGGCGCGTGACCGGGTTGTAGCTCAGCCCGGTGATGTCGGTGATGCGCAGCGGCGTCGCCCGCACCCAGCGATCGAGTTCGGACGGGCGGATGAAACGCGCGTAATCATGGGTGCCGCGCGGCAGCAGGTTGAGCACATACTCGGCGCCGACGATCGCGAACAGATAGCTCTTCGGGTTACGGTTCAGGGTCGAGAAGAAGACAAAGCCGCCGGGGCGCACCAGGCGTGCGCAGGCGTCGATGACCGAACCGGGGTCGGGCACATGCTCGAGCATCTCCATGCAGGCGACGACATCGAAGCTGACCGGGCGCTCGGCGGCGAGCTGCTCGACCGGCATGCGCCGGTAATCGACCTCGATGCCGGTCTCGAGGGTATGCAATTCGGCGATCTTGAGCGGTTCCTCGCCCATGTCGATACCGGTGACCTTGGCCCCGGCCAGCGCCATGGCCTCGGAGAGGATGCCGCCGCCGCAGCCGACATCGAGCGCCTCGCGGCCGGCGAGCGGCACGCGGCTCTGGATGTAACCGAGTCGGAGCGGATTGATCGCGTGCAGCGGTTTGAACTC
>NZ_JBKHDN010000285.1:0-2756 GCF_046541315.1 Halochromatium sp.
ACGCCGGCCATCACATTCAGCGGTCTCATCGGTATGCACAGGAGCAGCACCATGCGCAAAGCAACCCTGACGAACGTCCACCATCGCCTCACCGCCAACCAGCGCCGGCCGCTGCTTGCCGCCTTCCTCCTCGTCACCGCCTGCGGGCAGACCTCCTTCTCTGCCGAGGAGCACGTCGCGCAGGCGCAACAGGCCTATGCCGAGGGCGATTTGCGCACCGCCATCATCGAGATCAAGAACGCCCTGCAGCAGGACCCGAGCCAGGCCGAGGCGCGCCGTCTGCTCGGCGAATACAGTCTCGCAGCTGGCAACGCCGCCGAGGCCGAGGCCGAACTGGTGCGCGCTCAAGACCTCGGCGCCGACCCGGACCAACTACGCCTGCCGCTGCTGCGCGCCTGGCTGATGCAAGGCAAGATTGATCAAGTCATCGCGGCGACCGATGATGCCGAGGCCTCGTTCGACAGCGCACAACGCCCTCAGGCACTGACCCTGCGCGGACAAGCATTGCTCACAGAGGGACGAACCGAAGAGGCCCGCGCAACCCTGCGGGACGCACTCGAACTCGAGCCCACCAACGCCGATGCGCTGCTCGGCATGGCCTGGGTCGAATGGCTCGAAAAAGACGTCGACGCCACGCGCGAGGCGCTGCAAGCAGCCCTCGACAGTGACCCGGAATCCAACCGCGCCTGGGAACTACTCGGCGACCTGGAGCGCGATGGCGGACAATTCGAGGAGGCTGAAGCGGCCTACAGCAAGGCCGTGGAAACCACCAACCAGCCCTTCACCCCGCGTTTCAAGCGCGCCCTGACCCGGATCTTCCAGCAAGATTACGCAGGTGCCGAGCAAGACCTGCATGACCTGCGCAAACAGGCTGACCAAAATCCGGCGGTCAGCTACGTCAGCGGCCTGATCGCCTTCTATCAGCAAGACTACGAGCGGGCGCGCCCGGACTTTGAAGAGGCCTTGTCGCGCGATCCCGACTACCTGCCGGCGATGTTCTACCTGGGCGCGACCCAATACGCGCTGGAGAACTGGGGGCAAGCCGAGAGCTATCTGAGCCGTTATACCCGGCAGGTTCCCCATTCATCGGAAGCCAACCGCCTGTTGGCCCTGACCCGCCTGCGCGATGGCGACAGCGAGCGCGCCGAGCGCGCCCTGAACGCCGTGCTGGAAACCAATCCGGAGGATCGCGCGACCCTGGCGTTGATGAGCAACCTGTATCTCGCTCAAGGTCGCGCCGACGAGGCCCTGCATCATCTGCGCAAGGTCATCGCCATGGAGCCGGACTCTGCTACCACGCGCGCGCAGCTTGGGCTCGCACTGGTGCAGGAAGGCCAGCGCGAGGAAGGCTTCAGCGAGCTGGAACGTGCGCTTGAGCTGGCACCCGGCGAAGGCAACCTCCGCCTTGAGGTGGCGATGATCATGGAACGGCTGCGCGCCAAAGAATACGAACAAGCCCTGACCCTGATCGAACGCCTCGACCAACGCGAGGAGGTCAGCCCGGCGCTGTATTACAACCTCAAAGGGCTGGCTTACGTTGCCCAAGGCGATACCGAGAAGGCCGAGGCCGTGTTTCGCGAGGGGCTGGACAGCGTCCCCGATGCAAAAGCCGATCTGGCGAGCAACCTGACCGGCCTCCTCGCCCGCGACGGACGCCTGGACGAGGCGCGCGAACTGGCGACCCAGTACCTGGAGGACTCTCCCGAGCACCTTGGATTGCTCTCCAATCTCGCCCGGCTCAGCATGGCGGCGGACGACACCGAACAGGCCGAAAACCTGCTGAAGCGGGCGGTCGCGGCTCATCCTCAAGCCCTGCAGCCCCGGCGCGGCCTGGCCGAGATCTATCTGCAAACCGATCGCGCAGAAGAGGCCGTGAGCGTGCTGCGCGAGGGCGAGGAGGACCACGGCGACGCGGTGGACTGGCTGCGGCTGATGACGCTGGCACTGTTGAATAGCGGCGATCGGGAAGCCGCCGTCGAGACTCTAAGACGCCTGCGGGAACAGCAACCGAATTCCGCCGATGTGCCGCTCTTGCTTGGCCGTCTCCTGATCGATCTCGGGCAACGAGACGAGGGTCGCGCGGCGCTGGAAGACGCCCTGCAACTGCGCCCCGACCATCTCGAAGCGCGGCTGCTCGTCGTCGAACTGCTGACCCAAGACGGCGAGCTTGAACGCGCGTCCGAGATGCTGGCTCCGGCATTGGAAACCGATCCCGACAACCCGCAGGTTCTAGGCCGTGTCGGGGCCATTGCCTACAACCAAGGCCGCATCGAAGCGGCGCTCGAGGCATTTCAGCAAGCCGTCGCACAAGCCCCGGATGATCGTTTCCTGGTCGCTGCTCTAGCCCAAGCCCAGTACCAAGCAGGCGACGCGGAGGCCTCGCTGGAGACCCTCTCCAACTGGCTCGACGAGCGTCCGGACGATGAGGGGATGCGTCTACTGCTCGCCAATCAACTGCTTGCGATGCAGCGCGATGACGAGGCGATCACCGCCTATCGACGCCTGCTCGAGAGCAACCCGGATAACCCGCTGGTGCTGAACAACCTCGCCTGGCTACTGCGGCAGACAGACACCGACGAGGCCCTGCGTCTTGCCAATCTGGCGGTCGAGCTTGCCCCGGATGCTGGCACGATTCTGGATACCAGGGGCAGCATCGAGATGGAGCAAGGCGACTACGACGCCGCCGTCAGCAGCTTTGAGCAAGCGGTGGAGCTGAGTCCGGAAGCCCCATCGATTCGGCTCAATCTGGCCAAGGC
>NZ_JBKHDN010000286.1:0-2739 GCF_046541315.1 Halochromatium sp.
TGAGCACGATGCTAATCCCGCGCTTTACCGTGAAACAAGCGCGACATCGTCCGGGTCGACGAGGCGCCATGGACGTTAGTCCAGCGCTCCGAGCCCTGGTCCGGCGCTACGTCGCCTGGGCCATGCTCCGGCAACTCCGGCTTGGGCACGGAGGTTGCTTCTGATGGAGCACTATCTGTCCCTACTGTTCAAGGCCGTCTTCGTCGAGAACCTGGCGCTGGCCTTCTTCCTCGGCATGTGCACCTTCCTTGCCGTCTCGAAGCGGATCGAGACCGCGATCGGCCTCGGTATCGCGGTGATCGTGGTGCAGACCATCACCGTGCCGGTCAACAGTCTGATCCATCAGTATCTGCTGCAGGAAGGCGCGCTGGACTGGCTCGGACTGCCGGAGTTGGATCTCTCGTTCCTCGGGCTGATCACCTATATCGGCGTCATCGCCGCCATGGTGCAGATCCTGGAGATGCTGCTCGACCGCTACTTCCCGGCGCTGTATCAGGCGCTCGGCATCTTCCTGCCGCTGATCACCGTCAACTGCGCCATCCTCGGCGGCTCATTGTTCATGGTCGAGCGGGGCTACGACCTCGCCGAGAGCACCGTCTATGGCTTCGGCACCGGTCTGGGCTGGGCGCTGGCGCTGGTGCTGCTGGCCGGTATCCGCGAGAAGCTCAAGTACAGCGATGTGCCGGATGGGCTGCAGGGACTCGGCATCACCTTCATCACCACCGGGCTGATGGCGATGGCCTTCATGTCGTTCTCGGGGATTCAGTTGTAACCATGCTCGATCTAACCTTCGGCATCCTGGTCTTCACCGGCGTCGTACTGGCGTTGGTGGTCGTCATCCTCAACGCGCGGCGCCTGCTGGTGCCCAGCGGCGCCGTCCATATCGACATCAACGAAGAGCGCGACATAGTTACCACGGCCGGGCGCAAGCTGCTCGGCGCCTTGGCCGATGCCGAGATCTTCGTGCCTTCGGCCTGCGGTGGCGGCGGGACCTGTGGTCAGTGTCGGGTCAAGGTGCTCGAGGGCGGCGGCAAGCTGTTGCCCACCGAGGCCAGCCTGATCAACCGCCGCGAGGCCAGCGAGGGCTATCGGCTCGCCTGCCAGGTCGCGGTCAAGGAGGACCTGCGCATCGAGGTGCCGCGCGAGATCTTCGGCGTGCGACGCTGGACCTGCAAGGTGCGCTCCAACCGCAGCGTCTCGACCTTCATCAAGGAGCTGATCCTGGAATTGCCGCCGGGCGAGGAGGTCGCCTTTCGGGCTGGCGGCTATATCCAGATCGAATGCCCGCCCTATGAACTGTCTTATGCGGACATCGAGATCCCCGAGCATCTGCGCGCCGACTGGGATCGATACGACCTCTGGAAATACAAGGCCGGGACCAAGCAGCCGGTGACGCGCGCCTATTCGATGGCCAATTATCCGGGCGAGGCGGGCATCATCATGCTCAATGTGCGCATCGCCACGCCGCCGCCGGATCATCCCGATGTGCCGCCCGGCATCATGTCGAGTTACATCTTCGGCCTCAAGCCCGGCGACGAGGTCACCATCTCTGGCCCCTTCGGCGAGTTCTTCGCCAAGGAGACCCATGCCGAGATGATCTTCGTCGGCGGCGGCGCCGGCATGGCGCCGATGCGCAGCCACATCTTCGATCAGCTCAAGCGCCTGAAGACCCAGCGCAAGATCTCCTACTGGTACGGTGCACGCAGCAAGCGCGAGATCTTCTATCAAGAGGATTTCGACGCGCTCGCCCGCGAGCACGAGAACTTCAGCTGGCATATCGCACTCTCATCACCACAGCCCGAGGATGAGTGGCAAGGAGAGGTCGGCTTCATCCACAGCGTCCTCTACGAGCGCTACCTGAAGGACCATCCGGCGCCCGAGGACTGCGAGTTCTACATGTGCGGCCCGCCGATGATGACAGCGGCGGTGATCGGCATGCTGCACAGCCTGGGCGTCGAGGACGACAACATCCTGCTCGACGATTTCGGCGGTTGAGCAGCCGTCAGTCAGCCGCCGCCCTGATGTCGATGCGGCGAACAGCATCTGACCGGAGGCCACCTCGATGCTCGAATTTGGTTTTGCACTATTGCTCTTCTCGCTCGCCTTCCTAGGGCTCGCACTCGGCGTGCTCAATGGCCGTGCCGCGCTCAAGGGCAGCTGCGGCGGGCTCAATCAGATCCCCGGCCTCAGCTCCGATTGCGGCGGCGCCTGCCAACGCGGGGAAACCTGCTCGCGTCGCTCTGACCGCGCCTCGCTAGACTAGACTCACATCGAGGAGCGATCGCTCAAGCAACCCGAAGCCTTGCTAGGAGGAGGTCATCATCATGAAAGAGTGCAAGACCGCCAAACAGGCCATGTCGCGTGGACTGGTGACGCTGACGCCCGAGATGGATGTGCTCGAAGCGTTGCGCATCCTGGTCGAACAGCGCATCTCCGGCGCTCCAGTCGTCGACCAGATCGGTAATCTGATCGGCATGCTCACCGAACGCGACTGCCTGCAGATCGCGCTCGGCGCCGGTTACCACAGCGAGGATGGCGGTCGCGTCGAGAACTTCATGACCAGCTCGGTGGTCACCGTCGATGCCGACACCCCGGTCACCGAGGTGGCCGAGTTGTTCGCGACCAGCCACTTTCGCCGCCTGCCGGTGATGGAGCAGGGCCGGCTCATCGGCATCATCAGCCGCCGCGATGTGCTCAAACAGCTGGAAGCCGCCTGGCAGCCCGATCGGCATCGGATCT
>NZ_JBKHDN010000287.1:0-2734 GCF_046541315.1 Halochromatium sp.
GCGCGCGCGCCTCGTGGTCGGCGTCGATACTGGCCTCAGCCACATGGGCATCGCCTTCGAGCGGCCGACGGTGCTGCTGTTCGGCTCCACCTGCCCCTATACCCAGACCGGTCGTGCCACCGCGCGCGTGCTTTACCATCACCGCCAGTGCTCGCCGTGCCGACGTCGACCGACCTGCGACGGCGCCTTCACCTGCATGCGCGAGATTCAGGTCGACGAGGTCATGGCGACGCTGCTCGAACTCTTGGGTCAGGCGGAACAGCCTAGCCGTGCTAGCCGGACTGAACCAGCCGATCGGATCAGTTGGTGTGATCAGGCCGCTCCCGCTGATCGGCCGAGTCGGTCCGATCAGGCCGCTCGAACGGATTGGCCAGTGGACTCGGCATGAGGGTGCTGCACGTCGAGGGCGGGGCGCATCTCTATGGCGGCGCATTACAACTACTCTATCTGCTGGAGGGGCTGGCGGCGCGCGGCATCGACAATCATCTGGCCTGTCGCCGCGGCTGTGACCTGAGCGCGCGCGCCAAGCCTTTCGCCGAGGTGCATGGGATGCCGATGCACGGCGATTTGGATGTCCTGATGAGCGGGCGCCTGTATCGGCTGATCCGCCGCCTACAGCCGGATCTGGTGCATTTGCACAGTCGCATCGGCGCTGACCTGATGGGCGGTCTCGCGGCGCGGCTGGCGGGAGTGCCCGTGCTGCACACGCGCCGGGTCGATAATCCCGAGCCGCGCTGGCTGGTCGGGCTCAAGTATCGGCTGCATGATCGGGTCGTCGCGATCTCCGAGGCGATCGCGTGCGTGTTGCGCGCCGCGGGGCTGCCGGAGGCCAAGCTGCGGGTGGTGCGCAGCGCGGTGGTTGCCGAGCGCTTCGCCCGGCCTTGTCGCCCGGGACTGATCCGCGAACGGCTCGGGCTGCCGGAGGATGCGCTGTTGCTCGGGGTGGTCGCGCAGCTGATCGCGCGCAAGGGGCACGCGGTCCTGCTGCGGGCGCTGCCGACCTTGCTCGCCGAGCAGCCGCGTCTGCAGGTGCTGTTCTTCGGTCAGGGGCCACTTGCCGCGGCGCTCACCCAACGCATCGACGCGGCAGGGCTTGGCGGGCGCGTGCATCTGGTCGGCTTTCGCGATGATCTCGCCGAGCTGTTGCCCTGTTTGTCCCTGCTGGCGCACCCGGCGCTGATGGAGGGGCTGGGCGTGTCCCTGTTGCAGGCGGCGGCGGCCGGGGTGGCGATCGTCGCGAGCCGCGTGGGCGGGATTCCGGAGGCGGTCGAGGAGGGCGTCACGGGGGTGCTCGTGCCGCCCGGCGACGCGTTGGCCTTGGAGCAGGCGCTGCGCGCGTTGTTGGCTGACCCGGTGTGGCGCGAGCGGCTCGGACAGGCTGGGGCCGAGCGGGTCCGTCGGGCCTTCTCTGTCGACGCCATGGTGGAGGGGAATCTCAGGGTCTATCAGGAACTGCTGGCGGAGGCTTCGCGATGAGTGCCGAGTTTGGATCGGCGCCTGATCTCCAGGCTGGCCTGGGTGCTCGGATGAGATCCGGCAACTGGCCCGCGAGTTTGCAGCTGATCGGCAGTAAGGGCCTGGGCGGCGCCGAGCGCTGGTTCCAACGCTTCTGCGAGGCGCTTGCTGACCGTCAGGCGTCCGTGGCCATCGGCATCCGTGCCGGCGGCGCGCTGGATCGCGCGCGCGCGCAGCAGGAGTGGGGCGCACGGCTGCCGTGCCATCGGTTGCCGTTTCGCACCGTCTGGGATCCCGTCTCGCGGCTGGCGGTCGAACGGCTGGTGCGGCGCGAGCGGCCCGAGATCGTGCAGACCTATATGGGGCGGGCGACGCGACTGACGCGCCTGTCGCAGCGCTCTGGCTTGATCCAGTCTGGTTTGATCCGGCCTGGCTCGGCCCACGCTGGCTTGACTCGGCCGGGCTTGACCAGGCCGGTCCATCTGACACGGCTCGGTGGCTATTATGAGCTGTCTCCCTACCGGCATGCCGATGCCTGGATCGGCAACACGCGCCAGCTTTGCGACTGGATGCTGCAACAGGGGTTGCCCGCGCAACGGGTGTATCAGATCTATAACTTCGTCGATCCGCCGCAGCCGCTGCCGGCGGCCGAGATCGAGCGGCTGCGTCGAACGCTGGGGGTGACTCGCGAAGAGCGGCTGCTGCTCTGCATGGGCCGCTTCGTCGCCGTCAAGGGTCAGCGTTATCTGCTCGCTGCGCTGGCGCGATTGCCCGCCGAGCTTGGTGGCCGCCGCTGGCGCCTGCTGCTGCTTGGCGATGGACCCTTGCGACAGCGCCTGCGACAACAGGCGCGCGAACTCGGCATCGATCGACGCATCCTCTGGCTGGGTTGGCAGCCGGAGCCGGCGCCCTATCTGCAGCTCGCCGACCTGGTGGTGTTTCCGTCGCTCGAGACCGAGGCCCTGGGCAATGTCATCCTCGAGGCCTGGGCCTGGCGCCGGCCGCTGCTGACGGCAGCGTTTCGCGGCGCGCGCGAGATCACCCAGCACGGCGCGGATGCCTGGTGCGTGCCCTGCGAGGATGCGCCGGCGCTGGCCGAGGGCATCCGGTTGCTGCTACAAGAACCGGCGTTGGCCAAGGCGCTGGTGGAAGAGGGCGCCCGGCGGGTCGAGCAGGCCTTTTCGCCGGATGCGATCATGCGGCGTTACCTTGAACTCTACACCGAGCTGACCGATGGCTGATCCCATCCCAAGCCCAAGCCCAAGCCCAAGCCCAAGCC
>NZ_JBKHDN010000288.1:0-2707 GCF_046541315.1 Halochromatium sp.
TCTCAAGGAGCAGAACCGCGCAGGGTGGCTTCAGGGTTGGAGCCGCCTGTTTATCAAGCTAGCACAGCGCACGAGGGTTGAGTTTGAACCCGTCGACAATATTGATCATGGCGCATCAATCAAGTTGGGCATGGGTTTCAGGGGTGGCACGGGTGGGGCGAGTAGCCAACCTAGGCGGCAGGCCTTAGACTGCGCGAGTGATCGATGAGAGGGGTGCTGGATGTCCTGGAATACCACCAACCCGGCCCTGGGCGAGGCGCGCCATAATGACGCTTTCACTGCGGCCCAGCGCGCCGCGCGCCAAGCTCGCGAGCGCCTTGGCGCGGCACCGAGCTGGGCCTTGGCCTTCGCCGGCGGCCGCCTTGACCCGGCCGCGCTGCTGAAAGGCCTGCGCAACGTGCTCGGCGAGATCCCGATCGTCGGTGGCAGCACCGCCGGGCTGATCACCGCCGGCGGCGGCGCGACGCTGACGAGGTTCGAGTGCGGGCTGCTGTTGTTCGCCGAGCCGCTGACGCCGGGAGCGATCGTCAGCGAGACGCAGGCCGGGCGCTGTGACGCCCATGCCGCCGGGCAACGCCTCGGCGCCGCGTTGCGCGCGGCCGACCCCGAGGCCGCGACGATCCTCTTGCTCTACGATTCGGTGCATTCGCCCGCGCCGCTGGAACTGCATATCGGCAGCCATCTGGTCGACGGCTTCCATGCCGGGCTCGATGGCCTCGAGGCGCAGCTGATCGGTGCCGGCACCCTGGGCGAGCTAGCGATGGAGACCAGCGTCGTCTTCGATGGTCGCGAGGCGCGCCGCCACAGCGTTGTCGCGGTGTCGATGCCGAAGGGGCTGCACAGCCATATCCGCATCACCCATGGCTGTTATCCGGCCAGCGATTTCCTGACCATCACCCGCCTCGACGGCGAACGCATCCTCGAACTCGACGGCCGACCGGCGCTGTCGGTGGTGGCCGAGCGCCTGGCGCTGTCGGCGGCCGAGTTCGCGCGGATGGCGCCGCCGGTGCTCGCCCTGGCGCTGGGCGAAAAGCAGGGCGATCCCTTCGCGCCCTTTGCCGAAGCGCACTACAATAACCGTTTGGTCATGGCTGCGGATGCCGAGTCCGGGGCCTTGATGCTCTGCGAGGCCGACTTTGCCGTTGGCACCCGCATCCAACTCATGGACATCGAGCCACGCAATATGATCGACTCGGTGCGGCAACAGACCGACTCGCTGCTTGCCGAACTGGGTGCGGCCACGCCCTTGTTTGGACTCTACATCGACTGCGCGGGTCGCTCGCTGGCGTTCAGCGGCACGGAGGAGGAGGAATCCGCGCCCGTGCGCGACCTGATTGGCGCGCGTTGCCCGCTGCTTGGATTCTTCTCCGGGGTCGAGATCGCCCCGGTGCAAGGGCGTCCCCGGCCGCTGGATTGGACCGGGGTGATGGCGGTCTTCACCCGGGCCGGGGACGCGGGCTGAGCCTCGCTCGATTGACCGCGCGGAGATCCTGGTTGAAACTGATCGTCGATCACCATCGACCACGAAACCCACGACTGGGGTTGCTGGTTCCAGAAATGAGAAAGGGCTCTTGCTGCCGTTAGGGAATCGCTTTATGGATGATCCGCAAGCCCTCGACTTCTACCGCCACCAGTCCGACGATCTCGGCGCGCGTCTGCTGCAAGCGCATCACGAGTTGCGGGCGGCGCGCCGCGACGCCTATCGTCAGCGCGCCATCGCGCGCATTATTCAGCGCCTGTATCTGCTCGCCGGTCGCGAGCCGGCCAATCGGCAGGCGGACGAGCGCCTCGGCGAGCATCTGGTGGCGCTGCTGGTCGAATCCCTGCAAATCGATTGCGCTGCGGTGCTCACGCAGGGCAGCGCCGGGACCTTGAAGGTCGCGCATGCGCTGGGCCTGGATGCGAACTTCCAACTGACCCTCGCGACGCCGCTCTCGGAACTGCCGCTCAATATGACGACCCAGCAGGTGCCGCCGGCGGTGAGCGAGCGGCTGCGCGCGCAAGGCCTTCGCCAGTGGCTCTGGACCGCGTCGCCGCGCAGCGGCATGGTGTTGCTGATTGGCCTGCGGCGCGACCAATCGCCACAGGTCTCGCTGTGCTTCGAGGACGAGGATCTGGCCATCGCCGAAGCGGCCCTCTGCTTCTTCGAGGCGACCAAGCTGTCGGTGACCGATCATTTGACCGACTTGGTCAACCGCACCCGCCTGCAGCAGGTGCTGGAAGAAAACCTGATGCGCTCGCAGCGTTATGGGACGCCGTTTTCGGTGATCATGGTGGACATGGATCACTTCAAACGGGTCAACGACGAGCATGGCCATCAGGTCGGCGACGAGGTGCTGGTGTGCCTGGCCCAGGTGCTGGTGCGCAATACGCGCGCGGTCGATGTGGTGGGGCGCTGGGGCGGCGAGGAGTTCTTGATCGTGGCGCCGAACACGGATCTCGCGCGGGCCGCCAACCTGGCGGAAAAACTGCGCACGGCGATCGCCAACAGCGAGCTGCCCACGGTCGGTTTCAAGACCGCGAGCCTTGGCGTGGCCAGTTACCACCAGGGGGATGATTGCGAGACGATGATCGGGCGCAGCGATGCCGCCCTGTACAAGGCGAAAAGGCACGGTCGCAATCAGGTGTGGTATTGACGTTGCTCAACCGTTGACGGGGATCGAGAAGGTCCAGAAGTTGACGATGAAGTGGACGAGGATGCTGGCCA
>NZ_JBKHDN010000289.1:0-2675 GCF_046541315.1 Halochromatium sp.
CGGCGTTCCAGCCGAGCAGCAGGGGCAACAACGACGCCAGCACCCGGAGGGGACCCTGGGGCGTGGCTACCATGGGCGTGGCTACCATGGTCGGACCTCCTGTAGGCGACCGCCGCTTTCGCGCAGACGGCGCGCTTCCTCGAGCCGGAATTGATTGCGCATCAAGCGGGTCGGGTCGCCCTCGACCTGTCGCAGGCGCTGTTCCATGACCGCGAGGTCGGCGCCGAGCGCGGCCTCGCCATCGAGGCTGGGTCGCTCGCTCAATCCCTGTTCCGGATCCAGTGCCTGCCAGGGCAGGGCGCCCTGCTGATCGAAGCGATCGATGGCTTCGGAGGCCTGGTCGGCGGCGCCGAGATCGGGCTCGGCGGAGTCGCCGGCAGGGGGCCCGGTCGCGCTCCCGTCAATGCTCTCGGACGCTGGCGCGGACGCATCAGGCTCCTTGCCCGCGCCGCGCTCGCCGCGAGCCTCGCCGCCGCCCGTGCTCGGCGGTTGCTCCGCGCCCGGTTCGTCGCCTCCGGTCGGCTCGTCGGCGAGGTCCTGGTCATCGGGGTGCGCAGCGGTCTGCTCCTCGTCATCGCCGCTGGCACCGGGCTGTGCGCGCTGCTGATGCTCGGAGATGTCCGCCCCGTCTGCAACCTCCGGGGCATCCGTGCCGTTTGCGTCGGTCCGCGCATCGACCTGAGCGTGCGCGCCGGTCCGAGCTTGCGAGTTCTGGGACTGCTCCGATTGGCCGGGTTGATCGTCATCCTCGATCTCGTGGCCTTCCCGGGTCTCGCTGCTCTCGGCGCTTTCGCCGTCGGTACCCTTGCGGCTGTCTCGTCCATCGTCGCTGGCGTGATCCGCGCCGCCGCGTTCAGCGATAGCGGAATGCTCGTCGCCTTCGGCATCCGCTTGCGGTTCGCGTTGCTCGTCGCCGTCGCGCTCGCCATCTTGCGGGCCTGCTTCGGAGGCGGCGGTCTGGTTCTGATTCTGGTTTTGGGTCTGATCATCGGCTGCGCCTGGCTGCTCGCCCGCTTCCGCTGACGGCTGGCCCTGCTGCTGGCCCTGTTGCTGGCCCTGTTGCTGGCCCTGTTGCTCGCCCTGTTGCTCGCCCTGTTGCTCGCCCTGTTGCTCGCCCTGTTGCTCGCCTTGTTGCTGCTCGTCCTGTGGCTGCTCGCCGGATTGCGCTTGTGCTGATTGCTTGGATCGTTCCTGCTCGCCCTCTTGCTGTTGGGATGGCGCGGATGCCTCATCGCTCGCCTCGGTGTCATCCCGTTCCTGGGCGGTGTCCTGCTCCGACGCCCGTTCCTCCGTTGCCTGGCCCGCCGTCGGCTCGGTCTCCGACCTATCCTCTGGCGCCTCCTCCGGCACCTCGTCCGCCGCATCCTCTGGCTGGGGCTGCTGTTCCTCGGCGAAGGCCTCTTGCTCAAGGCGGGCCAGGCGCGCGCGTGCGAGCGCTAGATTGTGCAGCGCATCGTCGTGCGTTGGCTCGGTGCTCAGCACCTGCTCATAGGCGCTCACCGCGCCAGCGTAGTCGCCCTGGGCAAAGCGCGCGTTGCCCAGGTTGTAGCGCGCGGCGGTGCGCACGGCGGCGCGCTGCGGCTCGGCGAAGGCGGCCTCGGCCTCGGCATAACGACCGGCGCGATAGAGTGCGGCTCCGCGTCGAAAGGGATCGCTGAAGGCGACGGCGGCGGTTGCATGGGCGCCGTCCTCGTAGGCCGCGATCGCCTCTTGTTCGGTATTCTTGAACCAGCCGGCCTGTGCTGGGAGCGCGGTGGCGAGCAGGAACAGCGCGGCCAGAGGCCCGTGCTGGCGAAACGGTCGGGGGAGCGGCCGGCGATGGCGCCGATGCTGGGCGGGCGGTTGGCTCATGCCGACCTCCGTTCTTTGCCGGCGCTGGCCGCTCCGCGATTGGGGCCGAGCCAATCTCGGAAGCGGGGCAGCAACAACAGCAACAGCAACGCGACCGGAAGATAGAAACGCTCATGCCAGACGCGGGTGCGATCGCTGCTCGACGTCGCTGGCAGCCGGCCCTGGGCGGCCACCTCAAGGATCGCCTGGGTGTCGGCATCCCGATAATCGGCGCGCTGGTAGAGGCCCTGGCCGGCGGCGGCCAAGGCTTGGAGTTGCGCCTCGTCGAGGCGGGTGCGGACCGGCACGCCGTTCGGATCGACGAGCGCTCCGCGCTCGCCCGGCACCTCGGCGCCTTGCGGCGTGCCCACGCCGAGCACATGCAGCCGGATGCCGCGTTCGGCCAGCGCGCGCGCCCGCGCATCGAGTCCGGCTTCATCGAAATCGCCATCCGAGATCAGCAACAGCGACTTGGCGCTGTCCGCCGGGAGCGCGTCCAGCAATTGCTCGGCGCGCTCGAGCGCGGCCTGGAGTCGACTGCCTTGCAGTTGCGCGAGATCGCTCGACAAAGCCGGCAGCGCCAGCAGCAGCGCGCGGCTGTCCTCGGTCACCGGCGAGATGACATGCGGCACCGAGGCGAAGGCGATCAGCCCGAGGCGCAATCTGCGATTCTGGACGATGAGATCCTGGATCTCCTGGCGCGCCCGACCGAGCCGGCTCGGGGCCGTGTCGGTGGCGTCCATCGAGCGCGAGATATCCAGAAGGATCAGCAGATTGTCGCCGGGATGGAAGAGTTGCACCGAGGCATAGTCCCAACGCGGCCCGGCCAGCGCGGTGAGCAACAG
>NZ_JBKHDN010000290.1:0-2673 GCF_046541315.1 Halochromatium sp.
AACACCTTCTCCTTGCCGGCCCGGTATTGCTCGACCTGCTGCGGGTTGGCGGCGATGATCGCGTCGATCATCCGCTCGATGGCGCCGCTGTCGGTGATCTGCTTCAGGCCCTTGGCCTCGATGATCCGGTCGGCATCGCCTTCGCCGGCCCAGATCGCCTCGAACACCTGTTTGGCGATCTTGCCGGAGAGGGTGTCGTCCTGGATGCGCTTGATCAGCCCGGCGAGCTGTTCGCTGCTCACCGGGCTCTCGCTGATCTCGAGCCCGGCCTTGTTCAGGGCCGCCGCAAGGGCGCCGTTGATCCAGTTGGCGGCGAGCTTGGCATCGCCGGTGAGGTCGACCACCGACTCATAATAGCCAGCGGTCGCTCGGCTTGCGGTGAGCAGCGCGGCGTCGTAGTCGCTGATGCCATAGGCGTCCCGGAAGCGCTGCCGCATCGCATCGGGCAGCTCCGGCAGGTCGGCGGTCGCCTCGGCAATGAAGGCGGCGTCGAGTTCGACCGGCAGCAGGTCGGGGTCGGGGAAATAGCGATAATCGTTGGCCTCCTCCTTGGTGCGCATCGAGCGCGTCTCGTCCTTGTCGGCGTCGTAGAGTCGGGTCTCCTGGACCACGCTGCCGCCGTCCTCGAGCAGCTCGATCTGGCGCTCGATCTCGAACCGGATCGCCCGCTGCAGGAAGCGGAACGAGTTGATGTTCTTGATCTCGGCGCGGGTGCCGAAGGGCTCGCCAGGACGCCGCACCGAGACATTGGCATCGACCCGGAACGAGCCTTCCTGCATGTTGCCGTCGCTGATGCCGATCCAACGCACCAGCTGATGGATCTTGCGCGCGTAGGCGACCGCTTCCTCGGCCGAGCGCAGATCCGGCTCGGAGACGATCTCCAGCAACGGCGTGCCGGCCCGATTGAGGTCGATGCCGGTGAGACCGCCGCCGGCGCCGGAGAAGCTCTCGTGCAGCGATTTGCCGGCGTCTTCCTCGAGATGCGCGCGGGTGATGCCGATGGTCTTGACCGCGCCGTCATCGAGCACGATCTCGATCTGACCGCGGCCGACGATCGGCAGCTCGTACTGGCTGATCTGATAGCCCTTGGGCAGATCCGGGTAGAAGTAATTCTTGCGCGCGAACACCGAGCGCGGAGCGATCTCGGCGGCGATGGCGCGCCCGAACTGCACCGCGCGCTGCACCGCGCCTTGGTTCAGCACCGGCAGCACGCCGGGCAGGCCGAGGTCGATCGCGCAGGCCTGCGTGTTCGGCTCGGCGCCAAAGGCCGTCGAGGCGCCGGAGAAGATCTTCGATTCTGTCGCGAGCTGGGTATGGATCTCCAGCCCGATCACGGGTTCCCATTGCATGCGGATTCGGTTCTCGTCGAGTGGATCGTCGCGCGCTCGCCGCTGCTGGGCTGGGCCGGCTGGCGTCTGGCTGCGGATAACCATCCATTCTAGCCCAACTCGCCGCGCGCCGATCGAAAGGCCGCGCGCGTCATCGCCTCCTGAGCCGGTGCTGCCGAATCCTGGCCGGATTCTCCGCCGTGCCTCACTGACAGCTTTCACAGTCCGGTTCATCGATCGAGCAGGCCTTGGGGGCGGTGTCGACAGGCCTGCCGCCGCCATTCGATTTCGCCTTGCCGGCGGATGGATAGGCACCGCCAACCGCCGAGAGCCGATTCGCCTTGCTCGCATCCGTCATGGTCGATTTCTCGACGTGGGTCGCGCCCATCGAGCGCAGGTAGTAGGTGGTCTTCAGCCCGCGCACCCAGGCCAGCTTGTAGAGGTTGTCGAGCCTCTTGCCGCTCGGCTCGCTCATGTAGAGGTTCAGGCTCTGCGCCTGATCGAGCCACTTCTGGCGCCGGCTGCCGGCCTCGACCAGCCAGCGCGGATCGATCTCGAAGGCGGTCGCGTAGAGCTGCTTCAGCTCGTCGGGGATGCGGTCGATCTGCTGCAGGCTGCCGTCGTAGTACTTGAGGTCGCTGACCATGACGCTGTCCCAGAGCCCGAGCGCCTTCAGGTCGCGCACCAGGTAGGGGTTGACGATGGTGAACTCGCCCGAGAGGTTCGATTTGACGAACAGATTCTGGTAGGTCGGCTCGATCGACTGGCTGACGCCGACGATGTTGCTGATGGTCGCGGTCGGCGCGATCGCCAGACAGTTGCTGTTGCGCATGCCGACGCTCTGCACCCGCTCGCGCAGGCGGTTCCAATCCAGGGTGGTGCTGCTGTCCATCTCCAGATAGCCGCCGCGACCCTCGGCGAGGCGCTGGATGCTGTCGATCGGCAGGATGCCCTGGCTCCAGAGGCTGCCATCGAAGCTCTGATAGCGCCCGCGCTCGGCGGCGAGATCGCTGCTGGCCTCGATCGCGTAGTAGCTCAGCGCCTCCATGCTGTGATCGGCGAAGCGCACCGCGTCCTGGCTAGCGTAGGGGATGCGCAGCGCGTAGAGCGCATCCTGGAAGCCCATCAGGCCCAAGCCGACCGGGCGGTGGCGGAGGTTGGCATTGCGCGCCTGCGGGACGTTGTAGAAGTTGTAGTCGATGACGTTGTCGAGCATCCGCATCGCGGTGCGCACGGTCTTGCGCAGCTTGGCGGTGTCGAGGCCGCGCTCGCTCACATGGGCGGCCAGATTGACCGAACCGAGGTTGCAGACCGCGATCTCCCGATCATTGGTGTGCAGGGTAAT
>NZ_JBKHDN010000291.1:0-2650 GCF_046541315.1 Halochromatium sp.
TATTATCTGGGGCACGGGCGTGGGCACCTGGGAATGGAATGTCCAGACCGGCGAGACGCGCTTCAATGAACGCTGGGCCGAGATGATCGGCTACCGCCTGGAGGAACTGGAACCGGTTTCGATCGAGACCTGGTTCAGTATCGCCCACCCTGAGGATTTGGCCGCTTCCCAGGCGCTGCTCGAACAACACATCGCGGGCGCGATGGATGGCTACGAGGCCGAGGTCCGCATGCGCCATCGCTCCGGGGACTGGATCTGGGTGCTGGACCGGGGACGGATCAGTACTTGGACCGAGGATGGCCGACCGCAGTGGATGGCTGGCACCCATCTCGATATCACCGCGCGCAAACAGGCCGAGCTGGCCATCCAGCAAACGACGCGATTGTTGCAAGCCGCGTTGGAGAGTTCGCCCTCGGGGATACTGATCGCCGAGGGGCCGGCACGACGGATTCGTTTCGCCAATCGTCCCGCGTTGGATATGCTGGGGCTTACGGCCTCCAGCTCCGGGGGACAGTGGGATGGGCAATGGCACACCGAATGGGACGTGCGCTGGAAGGTGTTACGGCCAGACGGTCAGCCCATACCGGTGCAAGAGCGGCCCCTGACGCGGGCCCTGAGCGAAGGGGCAATCATCTCCGAAGAAGAGGCCATGGTGATCGACGCCGGGGGTACCCAACGCTGGGTCCGTGTGTCGGCGGCGCCGATCCGTGACGAGGAGGGGCGCATCAGTGCCGGAATCCTGGTGTTTTCCGATATCAGCGCGCAGAAGGAACTCCATCTCCAGTTGGAACGCAGCGCGCACTACGACGCCCTTACCGGCCTGCCCAATCGGGTCTTGCTCAACGACCGCTTGGAACAGGCCATGGCGCGCGCGCGGCGCAGCGGTCGGCCGCTGGCCGTGGCGTTCATCGACCTGGATCGATTCAAGCCGGTCAACGATCGCTATGGCCACGCCGCGGGCGATCAGTTGCTGATCGCCCTGGCGCGGCGCATGCGCGCCTGCCTGCGCGGTATGGATACGCTGGCGCGCCTGGGCGGCGATGAGTTCGTCGCCGTCCTCAGCGAACTGACCTATGAATCCGATGCGCGGGTGCTGGTCGAGCGCTTGCTCGCGGCGCTCTCGAGCGAGGTGACGCTGGATCAGGCACGGGTGCGGGTGGGCGGCAGCATCGGGCTGACCTTCTATCCACAGCCGCAGGAGCCGGATGCCGAGCAATTGCTGCATCAGGCCGATCAGGCCATGTACCAGGCCAAACTCAAGGGACGCCATACCTGGTGCATGTTCGAGGAGGTAGCGGAAAGGGCGTTCAGGCCTTGAGCCAGGATGCTCAAGGTTCAATGCGACGATCGCCACCGCTGTGGTTCACGCATCCGGGTTGTGCCGAATCCGCCAGCAGCGGTGGATGTGCGGATTGCGCGCGAAGTCCTTGGGGAGGGTCTGGGCGCTGATGTCCTCGATCGCCAGATCGCAAAGCGCCTGCTCGTCGAGTTTGAAGCGGCGTTTGTTGGTCGAGAAGATCAGCGTGCCAGTCGGCGCGAGCAGGGCCATGGCAGCGCGGATCAAGGCGACCTGATCGCGCTCGACATCGAAGGTGCCGCTCATGCGCTTGGAGGTCGAGAAGGTCGGCGGATCGAGGAAGATCAGCCCGAAATGGCCGCGATAGGCGCGGGCCTGCTCCAACCAGTCCAGACAGTTGGCCTGGATCAACTGATGATCGCGGCCGCTGAAGCCGTTCAGCGCCAGGTTGCGCCGCGCCCAGTCGAGATAGGTCTTCGACAGATCGACCGTGGTGGTCGAGCGCGCGCCGCCACGCGCGGCATGACAACTGGCGACGCCGGTGTAGCCGAACAGGTTGAGCATGTGCCGATCGACGGCCAGGCGGCCGATCAGCCGGCGCGTTTCGCGGTGGTCGAGGAACAGGCCGGTGTCCAGGTAGTCCTCGAAGTTGACCAACAGGGTCAGACTGTCCTCGGCGACCTTGTGGAAGTGGCCGGTGTGCGCGAGCCGCTCGTACTGGGCCTTGCCGCGCTGCGGCTGGCGGACCTTGAAGAACAGGTCGTGCTCCGGCACCTCCAGCACCTCGGCGATGACACCGATGCCTTCGCGCAGCCGCCGGCGCGCTGCCTTCGGGTCGATACCGGACGGAGCGGCGTATTCCTGGACTTGCACGAAACGTCGTTGCGGGGTGGCCGGCTCGGCGCTCTGGTAGAGATCGACCGCCAGCGCGTACTCGGGCAGGTCGGCATCATAGAGTCGGTAGCAGCCGATGCCCTCCTGTTGCAGCCATTTCTTCAGCGCCTTTCGATTCTTGCGCAACCGGTTGGCGAGCATCTCGGCGCCGGGGCCGCGCTCGGCGGGCGGCAGCGGGCGCGGGCGGTCCGAGACGTGCGCCGCGGACGAGACCTCGAAGTGCAGCAGACGGCATTCGATCGGCCCGTTGTAGAGGGTATGGAAGCGTTGCGCGCGCAGTCCCATGCGCTTGCCAAGCTCCGGGTTGCCGGTCAGCACCGCGGCGCGCCAGCCCTCGAACCGGGCGCGCAGCAGTGCGCCGAGCGACCGATAGAGGCCGGCGAGATCCTCGGCGCCGATGCGCTCGCCGTAGGGCGGGTTGGCGATCAGCAGGCCAGGGCAGGGCGCGGCATTGGATGC
>NZ_JBKHDN010000292.1:0-2642 GCF_046541315.1 Halochromatium sp.
ATCGAGCAGGGCCTGACCGGCAAGGACGTCGATGCCTGGCTCGACGCGGCCAACATCACCGTCAACAAGAACGCAGTGCCCAATGATCCGCAGTCGCCCTTCGTCACCAGCGGCATCCGTATCGGTACGCCAGCGATGACCACGCGTGGCTTTGGGCTCGACGAGGCGCGTGATCTTGCCGGCTGGATGTGCGATCTGATCGACGCGCGTGGCGATCAGGCCATGATCGATCAGACCAAGGCCAAGGTGCTCGAGCTGTGCAAGCGCTTCCCGGTCTACGCGCGTTGAGCTTGCACACCGCTGAGCGCATCTGCCGCTGGCACCTGCACCTGCACTGGCACCGGTCCTGAGGCAGAGACGGCTGCATGCGCTGTCCCTACTGTGGTGCGCAAGACACCAAGGTGATGGATTCCCGGCTCTCTGGCGACGGCGATCAGGTGCGCCGTCGGCGCCGCTGTGGCGTCTGCGGCGAGCGTTTCACCACCTATGAGTCGGCTGAACTCAACCTGCCGCGAGTGATCAAGCGCGATGGCACGCGGGTACCGTTCGATGGCCACAAGCTGCGCGCTGGCCTGATGCGCGCGGCCGAGAAACGCCCGGTCAGTACCGAGCAGGTCGAGGCCGCCATCGCGCGCATCCAGCGTCAGCTCCTGGGGACCGCTGAAGGCGAGATCAGTTCGCGCGAGATCGGCGAGTTGGTGATGAACGAGCTGCGCACGCTCGATGAAGTGGCCTATGTGCGCTTCGCCTCGGTCTATCGCAAGTTCGAGGATGTGGCCGCCTTTCGCGAGGAGATCGAGCGGCTCGAACGGGATCCAAGACCCGAGGTGCGACGCGCTCAACTCGATCTCCTGGATACGCTCGATAAGAAGGAATCTTGAGCGTGGTCGCCGGCGGAGGACAGATGAAGAGCGGCGTGGAATCCAGGCTGGAAGGCAGGAGGGAGCGCCTGGGATGCCTGGGACGCCTGGAACGCCTATGACGCGTGGATCGACTCGGGTAGACGAGCGGGATCTCGCGCTGATGGCGCGCGCCCTCCAACTCGCCGAGCGCGGGCTCTATACCACCGACCCGAATCCGCGCGTCGGTTGCGTGCTGGCGAGAGAGGGACAGATCGTCGGCGAAGGCTGGCACCGCCGCGCCGGCGAGCCGCATGCCGAGCGCCTGGCGATCGAGGCCGCCGGAGCGGCTGCGCGCGGCGCCACCGCCTATGTCACCCTCGAGCCCTGCTGCCACCATGGCCGCACGCCGCCCTGTACCGATGCCTTGCTGGCGGCGGGCGTCAGCCGCGTGGTGGTCGGTATCCAAGACCCCAACCCGCGCGTCCATGGGCGCGGGCTCGAGCGCCTGCGCGCAGCCGGTGTCGAGGTCGTCACCGGTGTGCTCGAAGGGCCTTGCCGCGCGCTCAATCCGGGCTTCGACAAACGCATGCGTCTCGGTCTACCGTTCGTGCGCGTCAAGCTCGCGGCCAGTCTCGACGGGCGCACCGCGCTGGCCAATGGCGAGAGTCAGTGGATCACCTCGGCGGCGGCGCGCACCGATGTGCACTGGCTGCGCGCGCGTTCCTCGGCGATTCTCACCGGCATCGGCACCCTGTTGGCCGATGATCCGTCGCTCAACGTCCGGCTTGCGCCGACGCTGATCCCGGCGCTGGCGACCGGCGAACCGGTGCGGCAACCGCTGCGCGTCATCCTCGACAGCGCGCTGCGAATGCCGCTCACGGCGAAGATGCTCCTGCTCACGGGCGCCACCCTGGTCGCCACCTGTGTGCAAGATGCGAAGCGCATCGCCGCCGTCACCTCCGCCGGTGCCGAGGTCTGGGTGGGTCCGCCGGATGCGGCAGGACGCGTCGATCTCGAGGCCCTGCTGCGCTACCTCGCCGAGCGCGAGATCAACGAGGTGCTGGTCGAAGCCGGGCCGACGCTGGCCGGCGCCGCGCTCCAGCAGCGACTGGTCGATGAACTCGTGCTCTACCTGGCTCCGCACCTGATGGGCAGCGACGCGCGCGGGCTGTTCCAGCTCGGGCCGCTCGCCAGCATGCGCGAGCGCGTGCCGCTCGAGTTGCTCGATGTTCGTCAGGTCGGCCCCGACCTGCGCCTACGCGCGCGCCTTGCCGAGGATACCGTCAACAGCGACGATTAGGGATCCCTGGGCATTGACGGTCCATTGCTTGATGCGCATGTATGGCTACTCGACCTGATTGCCGGACAACCCTGACCCAGGAGCCCAGATTCCACCGGATGTTCGTGTCCGCGCGTCAGGGCGAATGGCCATAAGAAGACGAAGAACGCTATTGGATGATCGCTGGCGTTATCCCAGAATGCCTCGAACGGTGTTAGGATTTCGATCGAGCGATCTCAGGTTTTTAGTGAGTTTGATGCCATGACACTCGCCCAAGAAGATCTCGACTTGATCAAGCAGCAGCTAGGCGACTACGTCAAGGAAAACCTCGGCGTTTGGCTGGCCGAGCAAAGCCTAGGCAAGCCGCCGGTGGTCTACGAGGTCGAGCTGCGCGAGCGCATGGTGCGCGTGGAAGAAGAGCTACGCCACCAGCGCGAGCTGATGCGCGAAGGCTTTGCGCAAATCGACAAGCGCTTGGAACAGGTCGACAAGCGCTTCGAGGCCATGCAGGCCAATATGGA
>NZ_JBKHDN010000293.1:0-2629 GCF_046541315.1 Halochromatium sp.
GGCAAGGCGCAGAAAATGGTCTATGCGGAGGCCAACAGCGAAGACCCGACGGTACTCACAGAGACCAGCGAGGACGAGCAGCGGGCACTGGTGCTGAGCGACGCCGAGATCCTGTCGCTGGCACGCTGGGCGGTGACCATCGAAGACCACTATGGCAAGCCGATGGACATGGAATGGGCCAAGGATGGCGAGACCGGCGAGTTGTTCATCGTCCAGGCGCGACCCGAGACCGTGCACTCGCAGCGGGCCGAGGGCCTGCTCAAGACCTATCGGCTCGAGGCCAGCCCTGAGGAGGCCGGTGAGCCGCTGGTCAGTGGCACCGCGATCGGCGACGCCATCGCCGCCGGCAAGGTGTTCCGGCTCGATGACGCCGGCGAGAACGACCGCTTCGAGGACGGCGGCGTGCTGGTGACCGAAATGACCGATCCGGACTGGGTGCCGATCATGCGCCGCGCTGCGGCCATCGTCACCGACCACGGCGGGCGCACCTCGCACGCCGCCATCGTCAGCCGCGAGCTGGGTCTGCCGGCGATCGTCGGCACCGGCCATGGCAGCGAACAGCTGGCCGACGGCGACGAGGTCACGGTCTCCTGCGCCAGCGGCGAGACCGGGCGCGTCTATGCCGGGCGGATTCCGTTCGAGGCCGAGGAGATTGCGCTCGAGGACATCCCAAAGACCAACGCCAAGATCATGCTGAACATGGCCAACCCGGCGGCCGCGCTGCGCTGGTGGCAGCTGCCGAGCGACGGCATCGGCCTGGCCCGGATGGAGTTCATCGTCAATCAGCAGATCAAGATCCACCCCATGGCGCTGATCCACCCGGAGGCGGTGGAGGATGAGGACGCGAGCACGCGGATCGCCGCGCTGACCGCTGGCTGGGACGACCCGCAGGCGTACTTCGTCGATCACCTCGCGCGCGGTATCGCCCGGATCGCGGCAGGCAGCCATCCGCATCCAGTCATCGTGCGCATGAGCGACTTCAAGACCAACGAGTATGCGGACCTGATCGGCGGCCGCGCCTTCGAGCCGGTCGAGGCCAATCCGATGCTCGGCTGGCGGGGCGCCAGTCGCTATTACAGCGACGCGTACCGGGAGGGCTTCGCCCTGGAATGCCGGGCGATCCGCAAGGCGCGCGAGGAGATCGGTCTCGACAACATCCGGGTGATGATCCCGTTCTGCCGCACACCGCTGGAGGCCGACCGGGTGCTCGAGGTCATGGCCGAAGAGGGCCTGAAGCGCGGCGAGCGCGGGCTCGAGGTCACTGTGATGTGCGAGATCCCATCGAACGTGATCCTGGCGCGCGACTTCGCCGGGCGCTTCGACGGCTTCTCGATCGGCAGCAACGACCTGACCCAGCTCGTGCTCGGCGTCGATCGCGACTCCGACCGCCTGGCGCATCTGTTCGATGAGCGCAACGATGCCGTGCGCCAGATGATCAGCTCGGTGATCGCCGACGCCCATGAGCGCGAGCGCAAGGTTGGGCTCTGCGGCCAGGCGCCGAGCGATCACCCGGATTTCGCCGCCTTCCTGGTGCGCGCCGGGATCGATTCGATCTCGGTCAACCCGGATAGCTTCCTCTCGGTCAAGCAGGCGGTCGCCGAGATCGAGCAAGCAGGCTAAGGCGGGCGAAGCGCCCGAATCGATGGCGGAATTGCTGGACGAAGCAAAGCAGGCGTGAAGCCGCGATCGATCGTCTCAAACGTCGCGACGGACATCACCTGAGAGCAGAACCCCGACAGCAACAGCAGACCGAGCAGCGCGCCGACTGGCTCCGAGAGCCCCGAGAGGGGGGACCAGCCTAACGCCTGCCAGTGGCTGCCGGTTGCGTAGTAGACCGGCACCTTCAGTCCGCGTTATCCAGCATCAGCCTAACCCCTGGAGGCCATTGCGATGAGTCCCGTCCCATCCACCGACAGCGATCATTTTGCACAGGCGCGCGCGTTGCTGATCGACGAGATCAAGCGCGAGCTGGCCGAGACCCGTGTCTACCTGGGAGCGGAGCCGCTCGATCCGCGCGTGCTCGACGCCATCGTTCGCGTACCACGCGAGCACTTCGTGCCACCGGACATGCGTGAGCACGCGTACCGAAATAGTCCATTGCCGATCGGCAACAGCCAGACCATCTCCCAGCCCTACATCGTCGCGGTGATGAGCCACTTCTTGCGGCTGCCGCCTCATGGTGGTCGTGTCTACGAACTCGGCGCTGGATCAGGCTATCAGGCGGCGGTGCTCGGTGCGATGGGCGCCGAGGTCTACAGTGTCGAGATTCAGCCCGAGCTGGCCGCTCGGGCCAAGGCACTGCTCGCCGAGCTCGGATTCGAGCGCGTCCACGTGCGTGCCGGCGACGGCTATCTCGGCTGGCCGGAGGCGGCGCCGTTCGACGCCATCATCATCACCGCCGCTGGCCCCGAGGTTCCGCAGCCGCTGGTCGATCAGCTCAAGGTCGGGGCCCGAATCGTGATGCCACTCGGTTCGAGCGGTGGCGACCAGAGCCTGGTGGTGCTCAGCAAACAGCCAGACGGAACGCTCGAGCAACGCGAACTGCTTCCGGTCCGCTTCGTGCCAATCACCCGCGATCGCGTCGATGCTTGAGACGCTGTACAGGAACTCAGGTTTTCTTCGATCTGAG
>NZ_JBKHDN010000294.1:0-2594 GCF_046541315.1 Halochromatium sp.
GATGTACGGTCCCACCACCGGCGACAAGCTGCGGCTCGCCGATACCGACCTGATCGTCGAGGTCGAGGAAGACCTGACCCACTACGGCGACGAGGTCAAGTTCGGCGGCGGCAAGGTGATTCGCGACGGCATGGGCCAGTGCCAGTGCCAGTCCGACGAGGTCATGGACCTGGTCATCACCAATGCCCTGATCCTCGACTTCTGGGGCGTGGTCAAGGCCGATGTCGGTATCAACAATGGCCGCATCGCCGCGATCGGCAAGGCCGGCAATCCGGATACCCAGCATGGCGTCGATGTGCGGATCGGTCCCGGCACCGAGATCATCGCCGGCGAGGGCCAGATCCTGACCGCCGGCGGGCTCGATGCCCATGTCCATTTCATCTGCCCGCAGCAGGCCGAGGAGGCGCTGGCCTCCGGCGTGACCACGCTGCTCGGCGGCGGCACCGGCCCGGCCACCGGCACCAATGCCACCACCTGCACGCCCGGGCCTTGGAACATCCGTCGCATGTTGCAGGCCGCCGAAGGACTGCCGATCAACTTCGGCGTGTTCGGCAAGGGCAACGGCAGCCAGCCGAACGCGCTCGAGGAACAGGTCCGTTGCGGCGCCATGGGGCTGAAATTGCACGAGGACTGGGGCACGACCCCGGCCGCGATCGACTGCGCGCTCGGCGTCGCCGAAAAGATGGACGTGCAGGTCGCGATCCACACCGACACGTTGAACGAATCCGGCTTCGTCGAGGACACCATCGCCGCGTTCAAGGACCGCGTGATCCACACCTATCACACCGAGGGCGCCGGCGGCGGCCATGCGCCGGACATCATCAAGACCGCCGGGCTGGCCAACGTGCTGCCGTCGTCGACCAATCCGACCCGGCCGTACACGGTCAACACGGTTGACGAGCATCTGGACATGCTGATGGTCTGCCATCATCTGTCGCCGTCGATCCCGGAGGACGTCGCCTTCGCCGAATCGCGCATCCGCCGCGAGACCATCGCCGCCGAGGACATCCTGCACGACCTCGGCGCCTTCTCGATGATCGCCTCCGACTCGCAGGCGATGGGGCGCGTCGGCGAGGTGATCACGCGCACCTGGCAGACCGCGCACAAGATGAAGGTCCAGCGCGGCCACCTGGCCGCGCCTGATTGGGCCGGCGCAATCGATCGCGGCGATAACGACAACTACCGCGCCAAGCGCTACATCGCCAAGTACACCATCAATCCGGCCATCGCCCACGGCATCGCCCATGAGGTCGGCTCGATCGAGGTCGGCAAGCTCGCCGACCTGGTGCTGTGGAAGCCGGCCTTCTTCGCCACCAAGCCAAGCCTGATCATCAAGGGCGGCATGATCGCGATGGCGCCGATGGGCGACCCCAACGGCTCGATCCCGACCCCGCAGCCGGTCCACTACCGGCCCATGTTCGGCGCCTTCGGCGGCGCGCTCGGCGAGACCTGCATGACCTTCATCTCGCAATGGGCGCTGCAGGCCGGCGAGCCCCAGCGGCTGAATCTGCGGCGGCGCGTCGGCGTGGTGCGCGACGTGCGTCAGGTGCGCAAGGTCGACATGATCCACAACTTCTGGCAGCCGACCATCGAGGTCGACCCGCAGACCTATCAGGTGCGCGCCGACGGCGAGCTGCTGACCTGCGAGCCGGCCGACGTGCTGCCGCTGGCGCAGCGGTATTTCCTGTTTTGATTGCGAGCGGCACCGGACTCGTCGCCGTGTCCCGGCTCGCTACGCCGGGGTGCGCGCCGGTGATGAGTCCGTCGAACCTCGGCTCGACGAATTGGATGGCAGGCCTTGTCAGTGCGATTCGCGGTAGGTTGCCGCCAGATGATGACCGATAGCGATCTCGCGCTGCGGCTGACCCAGCGGCTGACCGAGACGCTGCCGGCCAGCGCGGCGCTGGCGCGTCTCGCGGCGCCGATTGCCGACGCCGCAGAGCAAGCCCGCCTGGTCACCGATGCCGAGATCGGCGCGAGCACGCCGGCATTGGCCATCGCCAGCAGCCTGCACGAAACCCAGTACACACGACTCTATCGCTCATGATTGCGGCTCTGTTTCGTTCGCTCCCGTTGCGCCTGGCGCTGAGCCTGGCGCTGACTGGCGCCATCGCCTTCCTGTCGCTCATCCCCGGTGATCCCGAAGAGGATGATCCGGCGCTGGTGGTCGCCCTCGGCACCGTGCCCTCGTTGTTTCAAAACGCCATGCACCTGGTGCTCTACGCGGTCCTGACCTTATTCTGGGCAGCGGCGCTGGCGCGCTTTGGAAGACTGCGGCGGTGGGGGGCCATCGGCGTCTTCCTCTATGGGGTCATGCTGGAGATTGCGCAGTTCTTCGTCGCCGGGCGCTATGCCTCATGGTTGGATCTTGGCTTGAACGGGGCCGGCGTGCTGCTCGGCGCGGCGCTCGCCGCAAGACTGATCCCTCCGTCACGACGGGCATGAGCCGAATGACCAATCTGCGCGCGGGCGAGGGCCTGGAGGCGATCGTCGCTTTCATCCTGCGCGAGGGGATGCTCGACTGAGCGCCGCGAGTCGCCGCGGGCGGGCAGAACCTCGAACAAGGCAGCGCAGGGATCGACTCTCGGCGTCGG
>NZ_JBKHDN010000295.1:0-2569 GCF_046541315.1 Halochromatium sp.
CAGGTTTTGTCGACATGGTTCTTCTCGATTCAGCCCGTTGAGGCCTGGTTCAGGGGGTGACGCTCAATTTCATCCCGTTGGACTATGGCCGCTCAACCTGATTGCCGGACAATACTGGCCTCGAAGCCTAGATTCCACGGGACATTCGTGTCCGCGCGTCAGGGCGAATGGCGATATCACCATTACCCTGCAAGCAGAGCCTCCGACGAGGCCGCCGAGCAGGCCCAACACGACAGAGCATCCGCTGGTTCGAGCGCGCGCCAGGCCGCCGCTCAGGCACTCGCTTCAACCTCGCGCGCGAGCCGATGGACGCGCTCGATGAAGTGCTCCATGCCGGCCTGCCGGTTGGCGCTGAGATGCTCGGCCAGCCCCAGGCGAGCGATGTAGTCGCTGGGATCGGTGGCGAGCACCTGCCGTGGCGTTTGATGCTGGAAAGGCACCAGCAGCAGCGCCACCAGGCCGCGCACCAGCGGGGTCTCGGCATCGGCGCGATACTCGATTTGCGTCGGCGCGCCGGGCCGTGGACCGGCGGTGAGCCAAGTGCGGGTGTTGCAACCAGGCACCAGATTCGCATCCTGGCGCTCGTCGTCGGCGATCGGAACCAGCTCGCGCGCGAGTTCGCCGATGAACTCGTAACGCGCGTCCCAGTCGTCGATCAGCTCGAAGGCATCGAGAACGTCTTGAATCGTCATGTCAGGCTCCGATTAGGCTCGCTATCAGGATCAAGCGGATCGAGGATGGTCTCTGACGCATGGCTCGGGTTGAGGGCATCGCCGAGACCCGCGCCCGGGTAAGCGTCGAGTTGCGCTCTCGACCTTGCCCTGGATGCCGATGGGGGAATCGACGCGGAGGTCGTCGACTCGGATGCGGACGGCCCCGGCCCCGGCACGGACAATGGAGGCCGCCGGGCCGCCTCGGCGCGCAACAAGGTGCCCGCGTAGAAATCGAGCATGTGCGTGGCGAGCACCGGCGCCGACCAACCGCGCGCATAGGCGCGCGCGCGCGCGGCGAGCTGGGCGCGCAGCTCGGGCTCGCGCAGCAGCCGCAGGCACTGGCGGGCGAAATGGTCCTCGTCATGCTGGGCGATCAGGCAGCCCTCGCCGTCACGCAGCACCTCGCGCGTGCCCATCTCGGCGATCGCGACCACCGGCGTGCCCAGCGCCATGGACTCCAGCAGCACCAGCCCCTGGGTCTCGGTCAGCGAGGAGAAGACGAAGGCCTTGCCCGCGCTGTAACAGTCCTCGAGCGAACCGTCGCGCGCCAGATAGCCGGTGAACAGCACCTGCCGCCGCAGCCCGAGCCGGCGGGTGAGCCGTTGCAGGCGCTTCAGGGCGGGGCCGTCGCCAGCGATGACCAGCAGCACATCCGGCACCTCGGCCTTGACCCGCACCAGCATGCGCAGCAGAAAATCGCAGTTCTTCTCGAACGCCAAACGCCCGACATGGACCAGTAGCGGGCGCTCGCGGTCGATCCCCCAGCGCTGGCGGAAACGCTCACCGTCGCCACGGCTGAACTTGTTCAGATCGATCCCGGTCGGCACCACCTCGGCCGGCCGTTGGATGCCATAGCGGGTGAGCACGTCGAGCATCACCCGCGAGGGCACCGCAAGCGCATCGACATCGTTACACTGCGCGGCGGAGAACCGTCGCGCCGCATAGCGCAACCAGGCCCCGGGTATCAGCGGGATGTACTTGTCCAGGTACTGTTCGAAGAAGGTGTGATAGCTTTCCACCACCGGTACCGAGAGCCAACGCGCCAGCGCCAGCCCGGCGTAGTGAGCCACGAAGGGGGTGTGGATGTGAACCAGATCGAAGCGTTGGGCGCGCAGCCGCTGGCGATAGTCGCGCAACAAGCCCCACCGCATGATGCGATCCTCGGGGTCGAACGGCAGGTAGCGCGAGGGAATGCGAATGATCTCGAACGGGTCCTGTGGGTCCAGGCTCCGCGCGCCATAGCTCGGGGTGATCAGGCTGACCCGATGCCCCTCGGCGACGAGTTCGCGGCCGAAGGTCTGAATCGACGTCGACACCCCATTGACCCGGGGAAAATAAACGTCCGAGATCATCAACACACGCATCGACAGACCAAACCTCGCAAAGATTCACGCAGGGCGGGCGCAAAGTCACGGATGTTACCAGTTCGTTGGACCGCGCGGCCGTCGATTTCCCGCCTCGGCCGCATCCTCTTGTTGCTGCTCGCCGGGACGAGCCATGGCGCGTTCGCGCTGAAGCCGGCCCTATGGGGCTACGGCGTGCGCGGTTGCGTGGAGTATGCGCAGGCCAGCACCGCCGCCGATGCCGGCGACCCGGCCGCCTATCGGCGCTATCAAGACTGGGCAGGCGGCTTCGTCTCCGGGCTCAACCTGGCCCTCGACGAGGATGTGCTCAGCGGTGCCGGCATCGACACCCTGATGCGCCGCACCCTGGACCACTGTAACGCCAACCCCGAGGATGATTTCTTCACCGCCACCATGGACGTGGTGCGCCGGCTGAGTTCATTGCGCTGACCTCGGCTGGGGCGGGCATTGCTCTGGCATTGTTCTGGCGCTGATCCGGTCCTGGACTGGCTC
>NZ_JBKHDN010000296.1:0-2552 GCF_046541315.1 Halochromatium sp.
CCGGTCGACATCGTCTATCTCGGCGAGACCATCTGCTCGAAGCGCAACCAGGTCCGCTACGAGGACTGGCTCGCGCTCGCCGAGCGCCTCGCCGAGCATGGCAAGGAGGTGGTGCTCTCGACCCTGACCCTGCTCGAGGCTGAATCCGAACTCAAGCGCCTGCGCGCGATCTGCGAGCAGGATCGGTTCATGGTCGAGGCCAACGACATGGGCGCCGTGCATCTGCTCGCCGGCCGCCCGTTCGCGATCGGCCCCAGCGTTAACTGCTACAACGATCGCACCCTCGGCGTGCTCGCCAAGCAGGGGCTCAAGCGTTGGACGCTGCCGGTCGAGCTGACCCGCGAGACCCTTGAGCAGATGCAGCGTGCCAAGCCTGCTGGCGTCGAGACCGAGGTCATGGCCTATGGTCGGCTGCCGCTGGCCTACTCGGCACGCTGTTTCACCGCCCGGCACAAGGATCTGCCCAAGGACGACTGTCGCGACGTCTGCCTCGACTACCCGGATGGCCTCGTCGTCAACACCCAGGACGATCAGGCCTTCCTGGTGCTCAATGGCATCCAGACCCAGTCCGCGCACACGGTCAACCTGCTCGCCGAACTGCCGGCGATGCGTGCGCTTGGCGTCGATATCCTGCGCATCAGCCCGCAATCGCAGCGGATGGACCAGGTGATCGAGATGTTCTACCAAGCGCTCAGCGATACGCTCGACTCCGCCGAGGCCAGCGCTCAGCTCAATACGCTGATGCCGGTCGGTCCTTGCGATGGCTACTGGCACGGCGAGGCCGGGATGGCGGCGACGGCTGCCTGACCAGCAGGCGAGCAGGTCCGGCAAGGTCCGCAGATTTGAGAGCAGTTAATCGGTCTCCACCGAGCATCCCGTCCAGCACGGGGGATCGCTCCTGATGAGCAACTGGCGATGCACGATGAGCAAAGCACGCTTCTTCAACACCGCCGGCCCTATTGACTGCGCCGAGCATTATTGCCTGGACCCCTTGGCGCGCATCGATCTGCAGGATCTGGAAGAGCTGATCGCTCAGCAACGCTACTTTGTCCTCCATGCACCGCGTCAGACCGGCAAGACCTCGTCGCTGCTGGCCTTGATGCACTACCTGAACGCCCAGGGACGTTACCGCTGCGTCTATACCAACGTCGAGGCGGCCCAAGCCGCGCGCGAGGACGTACCGGCAGCCATGCAAGCGATGCTCAACAGTCTCGCCACTTGGGCGCGACAGCTGGCCGACGACTCCTTCCCCAGTCAGCACTGGTCTGCGGTGCTGGCCGAGGCCGGCCCTTATGAAGCCTACGCTGAGCTGCTCAGTCGCTGGGCGCAGCACAGCGAGCAGCCGTTAGTGCTGCTGATCGACGAGATCGATAGTCTGATCGGCGATACCCTGATCACGATCCTGCGCCAACTGCGCTCCGGCTATCCCAAGCGCCCCGCCAACTTCCCGCAAACCGTCATCCTCTGCGGCGTGCGCGACGTGCGTGACTACCGCATTCATTCAGCCCGTTCCAAAGAGATCATCACAGGCGGCAGCGCCTTCAACATCAAGGCCGAGTCGATCCGCATGGGCGACTTCAGCGAGGCCGATGTCCACAGCCTCTTTCAGCAGCACACCGACGAGACCGGCCAGCCCTTCACCGCCGAGGCGCTCGAGCGCGCCTGGCACTGGACCCAAGGTCAGCCCTGGCTGGTCAACGCGATCGGCTATCAGGTCAGCTTCCGCCGCAAAGACCTGCGTGATCGCTCCATCAGCATCGACGCCGAGGCCATCGACGAGGCCGCCGAGACCCTGATCCAGCGCCGCGACACCCATCTCGATCAACTCACCGACAAGCTCCAGGAGCCGCGCGTGCGGCGCGTTATCGCACCGCTGCTCGCCAGCGAGGACGAGCCCGAGCATCTGCCGTTCGACGATGTGCAGTATGTTCACGACCTAGGCCTGATCCGGATGACCGGGCAGCTCGCCATCGCCAATCCGATCTACCGCGAGATCATCCCGCGCACGCTGATCGACACCACCAGTCTGACCATCAGCCAGCAGCCGACCTGGTACATCCTGCCTGACGGTCGGCTCGATCTGAGCAAACTGCTTGCGGCCTTCCAGATCTTCTTCCGCGAGCATTCCGAGCACTGGATCGAGCGCTTCGCCTACAAGGAGGCCGGCCCGCAATTGCTGCTGCAGGCCTTCCTGCAACGCATCGTCAACGGCGGCGGGCGCATCGAGCGCGAGTATGGCCTGGGGCGGCTGCGCACCGATCTGCTGCTACGCTGGCCCTATGGTGAAAACCAACAGCACACTGCAGTACTGGAACTGAAGCTGCTACACAAGAGCTTGGAGAAGACCCTAGCCCAAGGCCTGGAGCAGACTTGGGCCTATGCCGACAAAAGCAGCGCAGACGAGGCCCATCTGGTGATCTTCGACCGCCACAAGCGACCCTGGGCAGAGAAGCTGTTTCAGCGCGATGAGACCCTGCGCGGGCGGGTGATTCGGGTCTGGGGGATGTAGAACGCTAGGTCAAGGTCCGCTTCTACTGCATCGACATCCCGGA
>NZ_JBKHDN010000297.1:0-2524 GCF_046541315.1 Halochromatium sp.
CCGAGCGCGACTACAGCCTCGGCGTCATCCTCGGCGAATTCCTCGGTCTACCCTGGCAGCGCGTGCGCTCGCCCGACGCCGGCGTCCGTCTGCGCCTGCGCGACGCCCCCGGCGAGATCCGCCTGCCCGATGACTTCTTCGGCCACCCCGAACGCGCCTGGCTCACCCCAACCACGCTGCCCCAGCCCCCCGGCCGATCTGGGACAGCCGCGCCCTGGCCGCCGACATCCGCCTTACCGACCCCCAAATCCCGCTCATCACCCACCGCGCGCTGCCCCAACCGGCCGTGCCGGATCCGACCGCTCCGAGCGAACCCCGGATCGACCTCCCCATCGACCTCTTCGGCGCCGCCTTCTTCATGCTCAGCCGCTACGAAGAGGCCGTGCTCCCGGATCGCGACGCCCACGACCGCTTTCCGTCCGCCGCCTCGCTCGCCCAGCGCGCCGGCTTTCTTGAGCGCCCCATCATCGACGAATACGTCGAGATCCTCTGGACCGCGATGCAACACCTGTGGCCGCGTTTGGAGCGTCGCCCGCACCAGGCTCGCACCCTGGTCAGTTGTGACGTCGATAGCCCCTTCACCTACGCCGCCCGCCCCGCCAACGCCCGCGAACTGGCCGCGAGCGGCTACCGGCTCGCCCGCCGCCTCGCCGCCGACCTGCTCAAACGTCGCTCCCTCCCCCAGGCCGCCCGCACCCTGCGCGGCACGCGCGACGCCTGGCACGGCGACGACAGCCTGGACCCGCACCGCCAGGGTCTCGGCTACATCATGGACGTCAACGAGCGCGCCGGACGCCCGGTCGCCTTCTACTTCATCCCCGACAACACCCACCCGCGCCTCGACAACCGCACCAGTCTCGACCAACCCCAAATGCGCGCCCTGCTGCGCGAGATCCATGCGCGCGGCCACGAGAACGGCCTGCACCCCGGCTACAACACCTACCGCCACCCCGATACCTTCGCCCGCTCAGCCGATACTCTGCGCCGCGTGCTCGACGCCGAAGGCATCGACCAACCCCAACTCGGCGGACGCCAACACTTTTTGCGCTGGGAGACTCCCACCACCGCCCGCCTCTGGGACGCCAACGGCCTCGACTACGACAGCACCCTCAGCTATGCCGACCGCCCCGGCTTCCGCTGCGGCACCTGCCGCGACTATCCGCTCTACGACCTGAGCGAACGCCGCCCCCTGCGCCTGCGCGAACGCCCGCTGATCGTCATGGAATGCTCGGTTATCGCCGAGCGCTACCTCGGCCTCGGCTACAGCGAACAAGCGCTCGACCTGATGCGGCACTACCGCGACACCTGCCGCCGCTTCCAGGGCGACTTCAGCCTGCTATGGCACAACTCGCACCTCGACACGCTCGACGACCGGCGGTTCTATCAAGCGCTCATCACAATGCTATGATGCGCTAATGTCATCGCATCATACAGTTGGGGAGCAGAAAGGTGCGCACAACGGTGGATATTGAAGACGACGTCTTGCTGGCGGCTAAGGAACTGGCGCGGCAACAGCAGGTTTCGGTTGGGAAGATGATCTCGCGACTGCTGCGTGCCGCGCTGTCTGGAGCGCCGACGGCCAAAGCGACGAACCTTGAGGCCGAGACTGCAAATATTACCGGCTTTCGGCCCTTTGCGGCAGAGGGGCAAAGACTGGTCACCAACGACCAGATCGATCAGTTGCGTGATCAGGGCGGCCTCTGATGCGGGCGCTGCTCGATATCAACGTGATCATCGCGCTACTGGACGCCGGGCACCTGATGCATCGCGCCGCCCGGGACTGGATGACGCGGGAAATTGAGAACGGCTGGGCCACCTGTCCAATCACGCAAAACGGCGTGCTGCGGATCATGTCTCAGCCGGCGTACCCCAATGCCCAGCCGGTGGCACGGGTCGCCGCACGCCTGCAAGAGGCCTGCAACCATCCGAGCCATGCATTCTGGCCGGAGCAGTTCAGTCTGTTAGGCGATGGCGTGATTCATTGGGATCGCGTACTCGGGCATCGACAGATTACGGATGCCTTTTTGCTGGCCGTGGCGGCAGCGCGCGGAGGTCGCTTCGTCAGCTTTGACCGTCGAATTCGTACAGACCTCGTGTGTGCGGCCAAGGCTGAGCATCTTTGTATCATCGATGGTTGATGGCTGTCGCTTCCAGGGCAACTTCAGCCTGCTGTGGCACAACTCGCACCTCGACACGGCGGAAGATCGGTGGTTCTATGAAGCACTCATCGGCTCCGGGGAGCTGTCGAATTGATATGATCAAGATCCTCACCGTCATCGGCGCACGCCCCCAGTTCATCAAGGCCGCCGTCGTCTCGCGCGCCTTGCGTGAGCAGGGTCCAAATGTCCGGGAGTTCATCCTGCATACCGGGCAGCATTACGACGCCAACATGAGCGATGTCTTTTTCGATGAGCTGGACATCCCGCGTCCCGATAAGCATCTCGGCATCGGCGGCGGGACGCATGGGCAGAATACCGGGCGCGCCCTCATCCTCTGCGAGCCGTTGGGTTATCTGGACATGGTG